>JBHHVZ010000188.1:0-1657 GCA_046756245.1 Parvularculaceae bacterium | reverse complement strand
GAATTCGTCTGTATTCGCTGCTTCGTGATGATTCAGTATCAGTGCAAGTCGGTATAACCGGTTCCCCCGGCGAATTTTCGCAACGCCTCAATCCGTTTCTCGATCGGCGGGTGGGTGGCGAAGAGGCCGGCGAAGCGCGCATTGTTTTCGACCATCATCTGCTTGACGTCGTTGGGAGCGTCTACGGCCGAACGGCCCGCTATTTTCCTGAGCGCAGAGATCATCGCGTCGGGGTTTTTCGTCAGCTCCACCGAGCCGGCGTCGGCCAGATATTCACGCTTTTGCGACAGCGAAAATCGAACGACCAGCGCCAGAAGATAAGCGATAACGATCAGCACGACAGCGATCAGAATGAGCATGCCGCCGCCGCGGCTGTCGCCTTTTCGCCCCCGCGCATAACCGCCCGTCCGAACGCCGGCGCGGAACAAACCGCGAAAGACAACCTCGCCGAAGAAAGAGAAAATGCCCACAAATATGACGGCGACGACCAGAAGCCGAACGTCGCGATTGATGATGTGGGTGAGTTCATGCCCGATCACCGCCTCGATTTCATCGTCATCAAGCGCAT
Source organism: Parvularculaceae bacterium (assembly GCA_046756245.1). GTDB lineage: Bacteria > Pseudomonadota > Alphaproteobacteria > Caulobacterales > Parvularculaceae. The sequence continues at coordinate 1,089 of JBHHVZ010000188.1, read as the reverse complement.
CGATAAGGCCGCGAGTCAGCGTGACCTTGTAGCTCTTATCGCTGACGCCCGTCGCAAACGCGTTGAGCGCGTCCGTATCAATCACATTGAGCGACGGCATCGGCAGGCCGCGCGAGATGCACAGATTTTCGACAATATTGTAAAGACGCGGCGCTTCTTTTCGCGTCAGCCCGCGCGCGCCGACGGCCGCTTCGATCATCGCCTGATGGGAAAACCAGGCGATCGCGAACCAGAGCCCCGCGCCCAGAAACGCAAACGGCCAGGCCCGACCCATCAGTGAAAACGCCATGCCAAGCCCTTCACTCACGTTCCGTGCTTCACCTGTCAGCCCGACCCAGCCGACAAACAATCCATACATCAACACCAAAAGCAGGGCTGGAAACCCGGCGAGCAGTACGCCGGATTTCAGATTATTGTTCCAGATATGCGTCTGCAGGCCGAAGGCGCCCATCAGACCGACCTCCCGCGCCGCGATGAGATTGTTCGTCGTCGATCAGCGACCGCGATTCAGAACTCCACCGCCGGCGCCGCCTCGATACTCGCCCGACTTGCTTCCGGTATTTCGAAATAGTCCTTAAGATGAAAATTGCCGAGCGGCGCGACCAGATTGCCGGGGATCTGCTGAATGCTCGTATTGAACTCCTGAACGGCGTTATTGAAGAAGCGGCGCGCCGCGGCGATTTTGTTTTCGATGTCGGCCAGCTCGCGCTGAAGCTCCAGGAAGTTCGTATTCGCCTTGAGATCCGGATAGGCTTCCGCGAGCGCGAAGAGCTTGCCGAGCGCGGCGCCGAGAACGCCTTCGGCCTGTCCCTGCGCGGCCGGCCCCTTGGCCTCGACCGCGGCGTTGCGCGCGCTGATGACGGCTTCGAGCGTCTCCCTTTCGTGAGAGGCGTAGCCTTTCACCGTTTCGACAAGATTGGGAATGAGGTCGTGGCGCTGCTTCAACTGAACGTCAACGTCCGCGAATGCCTGGTCGCAACGTTGGTTGAGGGCCACAATCCGATTGTAGATCGCAATAACGAAAACGGCGACGAGTACGATGAACCCCAAGAAAATCAGCGCGCCTGACATGCGGTGTTCCTTCCATTT
>JBHHVZ010000187.1:0-1692 GCA_046756245.1 Parvularculaceae bacterium | reverse complement strand
CATGAGAAGATTCCCTATGCGCCGAACCTCCTGTCGCCGGAGCTCGTGCGGCCGGGTCCGAAATTCGTTTCGAATAAGATTGTCGATCTGGCCGCCTACCGCGATCCCAGAACGATGATGCGCAGGAAGACCGGTTTTGCGAAAAGGTTCATGGAATATGCGCGGGATCTGCCGTCCGAGGACTGGCGCCAGCGCAAGACGATCAGCATTTCGCGCGACACCGGATACAAGCTCCTCGAACGCGCGCGCAACGGCGGCGACGTGAAATACGGCATGGTCACGCCGGTCTTCGATCCGGGCGTTGAAGGGTTTCACCCCGAAGTGGTGTTTCCGGTGCAACGCGCGGCGTTCGTCGAATGTTTCTATCCGCCGGAGCGGCGCTACATGCCGCCGCGCGGGACTTACTCCCGAACCGGTTTCCTTGAACGCGGCTATCCGAACTTCAGGATGCTCAACTGGGAGGAGTTCCTGCTCGACGACGAGCCGTTCGCCTTCCACGTCCGCGGCGAGCTGCAAAGGGGAAAGACGCTCGGCATCGATCTGCATCCCGCCTGGCTCGGACTTCGCGCAATCCTGCAACGCCAGGGACGGGCGTCTTTGCCTGAATTGACGCCATTGAAAAACGAAATCGCCGACTTGGCCGCGTAACGCTAAAACAGGAGTGCGAGCCGGTGATGCGGGCAGTCGCGAAAACAGTGCTCAACCGAATTCAGGGCGTGCGGGCGCGCCGTTCGCTGCGCGCGGCCGAGCGCGCAATCGCCGCCGGGAAAATAATGCTTGCGGCCGCGAAATACGCCGAAGCCGCCGCGCGCGCGCAAGCCGAAACCTCGCTGTTGCGCCGGGTGCGAAAAACCGCCGGCAAGAATCTGCTGAAAGCCGGCGCGCCGCGGGATGCGATGGCCCATCTTTACGCCGTCGCCGAATGGTCGCCGGAAGACGCCGATAATCTCCGCCGGCTGACGCGCGCCGCCTCGCAGACAGATGACGCGGCGACGGAGATTTTCGCCTGGCGGGCGCTGCTCAAATGCGAACCCGAAAATCTCAAAGCGCATCGCCGGCTGGCGAAGCTTTATTATGCGCACGCGCCTGAAATGGCGGCGCCGCATCTTGAAGCCGTCGCGGCCGCCGCGTCCGGTTGGACGGAGAACTGGCGCCGGCTCGCGCGTGTCCGCTCCATGACGGACGACTTCGGCGGTGAAGCGGATGCATGGAGGCGTGTGCTTGAGAACGAGCCCGGCGACCGCGAAGCCCATGAACGGCTGGCCGAGCTTGTCTGGGATCCGAAAAACGCCGCCGCCGCGCTGCCACACCTGGAAGCGCTTGCGGACGCGCCGTCGGATAATTGCGAATTCTGGGAGCGCCTTGCGCGCGCTCGGGCCGACGCCGGTGATCGGGCGGGCGAGGTCGCTGCCTGGCGCCGGTTCCTGCGCGCAAGCCGGTATAGTTTTGTCGCTCATCGCAGGATCGGCGCGTTGATGATGGCGAAGGGCGCGCCGGATATGGCCGCGCCGCATCTGAACGCCGCGGCCGCTCTTGCGCCTGGCAAGGAAAGCATTCTTGAAATGCGCGCCGAGGCATGCCGCGCGTTAAACGATTGCGATGGTGAAATTGACGCCTTGTCGAAACTCACGGCGTTAAAGCCTCATGACGCGGCAGTCGTGCAAAGACTCGGCGCGCTCTTGATGAAAGACG
>JBHHVZ010000186.1:0-1693 GCA_046756245.1 Parvularculaceae bacterium | reverse complement strand
TCGAGCTTGTCACGGCCGAGCATTATTATGCGGTTCTTCAGCGCGAAATTTTGGATCCGCTCGGCCTCGAACACACCGTTCCGCTCGTCGGCCGCGACATTCCCGGCCTCGCCGTCGGCTATATGGGCGAAGACAACGAATTTGCGGAATATGGATTTCCCGACCGCATCGCCGATATCGGCCGGCTTTATTACGATCCGACCTTCGAATGGACCGGCGGCGGGCTCGCCTCCACATCGGCGGATCTGGCGAAATGGGGCTGGAGCCTTTATTGTGGCCGCGCGTTCGACGCGCCCTATAGGGACGAAATTCTCAACGCCGACGACGGCAGGGCGCCGATACCGGACATTCCTTCGATCGGGCCTTATCGTTACGGTCTCGGCGTCTATGTCCATGACTCGCCGATCGGGACTCTTTACGGTCATGGCGGCGTAATGTTCGGCTATACGTCGCGCATGCGGTTCGCGGCGGACCATGGAATCGCCGTCGCCGTGCAGGTGAACAGGTTGTTTGATTCCCATACGCAGGACTATGTCATCAAACTCGGCGAGACCGTATTGGCGGAGCTTGAAGGCGCCCAGGCGCATGATGACCAGCAGTGCGGTCGGATAAAAGAAGGCGGATCGAAATGAAAAGATTTCTTGCAGGCATTCTTGCGGCGTTTTCCTGGGGCGGAACGTCACTGGCCGCGCCGGACGTCGAAGTGCGCGTCGCGCCGGCGGACGTCATCTACGCCAATGAAAACAATCGGCGGGTCGGCATTTACGACATCATGGTGCAGACCATATCGGTCATCAACCATTTCGACCGCGCGCTGTCGCTCGACGAGATTTTGATTGAGGCGGTCGAAGAAGGCGACGTCATCCTGACGGACCGACTGCTGGCGGAAAATTACGAAGCTGTATGGAAAGCCTTCTATCCGTATTTTTCCGACCCCGAGACGCAGAAATCCGAAGACACCCTTTTCCTCTTCAGCCAAGCGCTGCCGGAGGACGTGACCGTCTCGCCGACGCTTTCTCTCGAACCGAACACGGCGATCCTCGTGCGCAGCCGGCTGCTGGCGACATCGGGATATATCCTGCCCGATAGAGTTCGCGTAACCGCCACGCTCTCCGACATGGAGGGAAATTCAACGACAGCGACGGCGAGCCTTCCCGTCGTTAAATACGAAAACAAGAACGCCTATATCTTTCCGCTGAAGGGACGCTGGTATGTGAGCTCGTCGTCATCAGTTCGCAGCCACCACCGCGTGCGCCCGGCGCATGAGTTCGCCCTCGATCTCATGAAAATCGGCGATGGCGGCAAGAGCTTTCGCACCGACGGTTCGCGCCCTGAAAACTATTATGCGTTCGGCGAAGACGTGCTGGCGATTGCGGACGGAGCCGTCGTCGCCGCCGAAAATGACATTCCGGAAACCGACATGCCGAAACCGGGCGAATCGCGCGGCGATTTCGCCCAACGCGTGCTGGGCGCCATGTGGGAGAAAGATCCAACAGGGCGCGCCGCCGGCGGCAATTATGTCGTCATCGAACACGCAAACGAAGAATATTCCATCTACGTTCACATGCGCCATGGAAGCGTCAAGGTTTCGCCGGGCGACAAGGTGAAACAGGGCGAGGTAATAGGCCAGGTCGGCATTTCAGGCGACGGATTCGAGCCGCATCTGCATTTTTCCGTCACCGACACGCCGGAT
>JBHHVZ010000185.1:0-1729 GCA_046756245.1 Parvularculaceae bacterium | reverse complement strand
TTTGTCGCGCATTTTATCCGAAAACCGGTTCCCACTTTTCGGAATGCGCTCTAGCAGGATCGCCGTAAAGATCGCAACAATCTCGCCCACGTTCGATGACAGCAGGTAATGGGCGAACTTTTTGATATTGTCGTACTGCCGCCTGCCCTCTTCGACTCCATTGATGATCGAAGCGAAATTATCATCGGTCAAAACCATGTCGGCCGCGCCCTTGGCGACGTCGGCGCCGCGGATGCCCATGGCGATGCCGATATCCGATTTTTTGAGCGCCGGCGCGTCATTAGCGCCGTCGCCGGTCATGGCGGCGACTTCGCCTGCATCCTGTAAAAGATCCACAATGCGCATTTTATCTTCAGGCGCGGTGCGCGCGAAAATAACGTCGGCTTCGAGCAACGCCGACAGCGCCGTATCGTCGATTTCAGCAAGCTCCGAACCGGTGACGGCGCGCGTAGCCTCAAGCCCGATGCGCCGCGCAATCGCGAGCCCCGTTTCGCCGGCGTCGCCAGTGATCATGATGACCTTGATGCCGGCCCTGAGCGCAGTAGCGATAGCAGCAGCGGTTTCTTCGCGCGGCGGATCGATGATGCCGACCGCGCCGAGAAGGGTCAGCTCATTTTCAACTTCGTCTTCATGAAATACCCAGCCCATCGCAAGCGGGCGGCGGGCAACGGCGAGTACGCGGAGGCCGTCGCGCGCCATCGCCTCGAATTCGCGTCTGAAACCTGTGCGGTCTTTTTCTGTAAGCGGACGGTCTCGCGTTCCATCGCGCAACGATACGCACCGGTCCAGAATGACTTCCGGCGCGCCCTTTACATGCGCCGTCGCTGCGTCGTTCTCTTCAACGATAACTGTCATGCGCTTGCGAACGCTGTTAAATGAGAACTCGCAGACCGCGCCGCCGTCATTGCGATAAAGTCCGGCCTTGCGCGCCGCGGTAATGAAGGCGGCTTCGGTCGGCTCGCCCAGCTTGCGCCACGCGCCGCCTTCGTGGATGAGCTGCGCGTGATTGCAGATCAGGCCGGTCTCAAGCAGCGCATTGAGGTCAGGCCGGCTTTCGGGGTCGATTTCGCCGGACTCGTCGGAAAATTTTCCTCTTGGTTCATAACCGACGCCGCTGACCGAGACAGCGCCGGCGGCGAGCCATATGCGCGTTACGGTCATTTCATTCTGCGTGAGCGTTCCGGTCTTGTCGGTGCAGATCACCGTCGCCGCGCCGAGCGTCTCCGCCGCCTGCAGCCGGCGCAGCAGCACCTGCCGGCGGACCATGGCGCCGACTCCCACTGCAAGCGTGATGGTGACGACGGCGGGCAGGCCCTCCGGAACCACGGCGACAGCGAGAGAAACGCCGGTCATTAGCATCTCGATCGCCGGCCGGCCCATCACGGCGCCGAGCGCAGCAACGGCCGCCGAGATGACGACAGCAGCGATCCCAAGTTGGGCGCCAAGCACGGCGAGGTCTTTTTGCAGCGGCGTTGCTTCGCGTTCGACGGACTGCGTGAGTTCGGCGATCCTTCCGAATTCCGTTTTCATACCGGTCGCAACGACCACGCCGCGCGCCCGTCCGTTGGTGACGGTCGATCCCATGAACGCAATCGATGCGCGCGCCGCCAGCGGCGCGTCCGGCGCAACGGAGCCTGCTGATTTATGAACGGACGCAGATTCGCCGGTGAGCGCCGACTCGTCGGTCTTGAAATTAACCGCCTCAACAAGGCGCAAATCCGCCGGCGCG
>JBHHVZ010000184.1:0-1960 GCA_046756245.1 Parvularculaceae bacterium | reverse complement strand
TGGGCGTTATTCTTTTCATCATGGGCTTTCGCATGTTTTTCGACCCCGACAGCGAAACCCAGGCGAAAACGCCGGGCCCAAACGCCGCCGCACGCGACAATATCGCCTTCTTCCCTCTGGCCATTCCGATGCTCGCCGGGCCGGGCGCGATCGCCACGATCATGCTTCTGATGGGTCCGGGCGCGCGTGTCGCCGAAAAGGCCGCGGCGCTATCGGCCATGGGGCTGGTGCTCATCATCGGCGTCGTCATGATGGCCTTCGCCGGGAGGATCGGCGACGCGCTCGGGCGCACCGGGATGAACGCCATCACGCGCATTCTCGGCATGCTGTTGATGGCGCTGTCGACGCAGTATGTGTTCGACGGCGTGCGCGTCGGCGTGTTGGGACAAGCGGGTTAGGCGTCTAAAGCGCGCTTTCCAGATAGGCGCGGGTTTCCGAAAAGCCATTGCCGCCGGGACTCGCGCCATAACGAAGCGTCGCGCCCGACAGGTCCGGCCCGGCGCCGTCGCCGGCGCACACGAAGCTCGAAATTCGGCTTGTGCGCGAAGCATCCGCGCGGCAGACCGCCTCCACCGCCCCGAGCGCGCCGTCGCAGGCTTCGGCGAGGCTGACGCCCTCGGGCCAGTCCGCCGCAGAACGCCAGTCGATCCGTGCATTGATTTGTGTGCCGCACACAGAGCTCGTGAAAGCGGCTTCGCGATCGAGCGCGGCCTCTTCGGCCTCCTGCGCGCGCAGGGTTTTGAGCGACTGCGCGTCGGCGCCCGCCCCCACGAACAGCATCATCGCCGCGGCGGCTTGTCCTGCGATTCTCATGACGCGCATCAAGGCCATGATCCGATCATCCATCGCCAATGCGGCGCTTTTTAGGCCGGCGGCGCGCCCTGTTTCGCCGCAGTCTAAAGAGTTTCCTCCAAAAACAGCTCGACCGCCGCCGAAGACGGGCGGCCCGCAAGGTCGCGCGAGGGATTGTAACGCACCTCAAGCACTTTTCCGTTAAGAGAAAGCGCCGGCTGTTCGCCCGGGACGAAACGGACGGCCTCGAGCCGGCCCGCCACCACCCGCGCGCCCGTCGGGTCGTTTGCGACCGCCGCAACCCCTTTCGCCGCCATAACGACAGCGTCGGCGAGAACCGACGCGCTCGCGGTTTCATCCGTCGCCAGATCTTCGACGTCGAACATGATCGGCGCGCCGGCGAGCGCGCTTACCGCCGCCGTCGCCCGCCGCGCCCTCTTGTCTGCAATCTGCGGCGTCGCAAAGGCGACATGCAGGCGTGCTTCGTCGCCATAGGATTTCGACGCCGCCCGGCCGACGCTTTCGCCCGGCCAGAAGACCGTCGCGCCGCCGTAAGAGGCGATCCTGAGCAACGCTTCGCCGCGCGCAGTTTTGAAGATCACGTCGCCGCGCGGCCCGCGGGTCGGCGTGAGTTCATAGATTTCCGTCGCGGTTCCGGCCGGCTCGAAACGGCATTCGAGACGCGGATCGTTTTCGGCGCAAAGGAACTTGATGCGGGCGCTGGCGCCGAGATTTTCGAACAGGAAGGCGCGGTTGTCGGTCGCCAGCGCATAATGCTGGACGGTGGCTTCAGGCGCGCGTTCGCGGCGGCGTTCGCGCCTTCTGCCGACAAGCGCGGCGAACGGATCGTCGGGCGAAACCTGCGCGCGCGCCGGCGCGAGGCCGCCCGGTTCGGGCGCAAGCAGGCCCGCTGCGGCGAGACATCCGAAGCCCGCCGCCGCCAGCCGCATCCTCAAGTGATCGCCCCGCCGCATATTCCGTCGCAATCGTATCCGCGAAAGACCTTTCCGCTTCTGGCCGACGCCGCGCGCCGGCGCTTGTCTGACGCCATAACAGCGCAATGGGGCGAAAACCGGGCGCCGCGCCGAATCCTTCCCTCCCCTTGGAAAGGGGCTACGAGATTCACACATCTCGGGCGAGGCTCCAGCCGTGTTGGAGGGCCCTGAAC
>JBHHVZ010000183.1:0-1974 GCA_046756245.1 Parvularculaceae bacterium | reverse complement strand
ACAAAAACCTAGAGCATGTTCTCCGACTCGCATTTCGGAGAACATGCTCTAGTGGAGCGAATTTGACATTCGATCCCCGCTTGCGGCCAGTCTCGTACCGAATGTCAAATTCAAAAGCTCCACTAGAATCAAATAATTGCTAGTGGTCCTTTTGATTCCGACATTTGCTCTCGGACTCGCTGCAAAGGGATGCAAATGTCGGAATCGGACCGCTAGAATTCGCCACAGTGGTTTCGACCGAGGCGCTCGCGACCGTATGGCCGGCGCTTGCGGCGGCGGCGGCTGTCGGCATGATCGGCGCGGCGCTTTTGTGGCGCGGCGGAGAGAACGGTCCCGCCGCAATCGAGCTCGGCAACCCGATGGAGCTCAAACCGGCCCTCTTTTTCGCCGCGCTTCTCGCAATCATTACTCTGGCGGCCAATTTCGCCGCCGCTGCGTTCGGCGAGAGCGGCCTTTACGGCGTCGGGATCGTTTCCGGCCTCGCCGATGTGGACGCCGTGACGCTGGCGGTCGGCGAGAAGGCGGGCGAACAGGGCGTGACCGCCGCCGTCGCCGGCTCTGTAGTTCTGGCGGCGGTCGCGTCGAATATCGTCTTCAAGGGCGCAATGGCCGCCTCGGTCGGCGGCTTGAAAGTCGGCGCGCGCGTCGCCGCCGCCTTCGCCATGGTTATCGCCGCCGGCGCCGCAGCAATCATCTGGCTTTGAAATCAGGGCTCGTGCGATCCGGTTGCGCGGGGGACGCACTCTCTGTAAGCCCGAAAGAAATTTGCCCGCCTTCGGAGAGCGTCTCATGAATATCCACGAGTACCAGGCCAAACGCCTGCTGAAGCAATACGGCGCGCCCGTCGCCGAAGGCCGCCCGGTCTTCAGGGCGTCGGAGGCCGAGGCCGCCGCCAAGGCGCTGGCCGGACCGGTCTATGTCGTCAAGGCGCAAATCCATGCGGGCGGCCGCGGCAAGGGCAAGTTCAAGCAGGCGAGCGCCGGCGAGGGCGGCGGCGTCAGGCTCGCCAAGTCGCCCGACGAAGCGGCGAAATTCGCAAAACAAATGCTTGGCGCCACGCTCGTCACCAAACAAACCGGCCCGGAAGGAAAGACGGTCAATCGCCTTTATATCGAGGACGGCTCTGACATAACGCGCGAGCTTTATCTTTCCGTGCTGGTCGACCGCGGCTCGGGACGCATCGCATTTATCGCGTCGACGGAGGGCGGCATGAATATCGAAGAGGTGGCCGAAGAAACGCCCGAGAAAATCGTCACGGTCCGTATCGATCCCGTGACCGGCGCCATGCCGCATCACGGAAGGCGCATCGCGCAGGCGCTGGGGCTTAAAGGCGGCCTCGCCAGGCAGTGCGGCAAACTCGTCAAGACGCTTTATGCGGCGTTTACCGAAAAAGACATGAGCCTTCTCGAAATCAATCCGCTTATCGTCGCCATGGACGACAAGCTTATCGTGCTGGATGCGAAGGCGGGTTTCGACTCAAACGCGCTTTTCCGCCATCAGAACATTCTCGATATGCGCGACGAGTCTGAAGAAGATCCGCTGGAGATTCGCGCATCCGAATTCGATCTTTCTTATATCAAGCTCGACGGCGATATCGGCTGCATGGTCAACGGCGCCGGGCTCGCCATGGCGACCATGGACATCATCAAGCATTACGGCGCGGAGCCGGCGAATTTTCTCGACGTCGGCGGCGGCGCCACGAAGGAAAAAGTCGCCGAAGCGTTCAAGATCATCACCTCCGATTCCGGCGTCAAAGGCATTCTGGTGAACATTTTCGGCGGCATCATGCGTTGCGACATCATCGCCGAAGGCATCATCGCGGCGGTGAAAGAGATGGGGCTCAAAGTGCCGCTCGTCGTGCGTCTCGAAGGGACCAATGTGGAGAAGGGCAAAAAGATTTTGTCTGAATCGGGCCTCGCCATCACGCCTGCAGACGATCTCGACGACGCGGCGCGGAAGATTGTGAAGGCGGTG
>JBHHVZ010000182.1:0-2063 GCA_046756245.1 Parvularculaceae bacterium | reverse complement strand
GACCCCTTCCCCTCGACCGCGCTTGAAGCGCTGAGCGCGGGTGCCCCGGTCATCATGGTCAGGAAAACCGGCGGCATTGAAGATCTCGCCGATCATGGCTGCGTCAAGGCGATCGATGACGAAACGCCCGCCGCTTTCGTGAAGGCGGCCGCCCTCTGGCTTGACCGGGAAGATCAATGGCGCGCCGCGGCGCTCGGCGGGCGTGACCTGATGCGGGAGCGATTCGGCTTTACGAGTTATGTCGGCGCCTTGACCGATCTTCTGGGGCTTGACGTTCCGAACATCTCCGTCGTCGTGCCGAATTATAATTATGCGCGTCACCTCGAGCAGCGCCTTCAAAGCATTCTTGACCAGACGCTTTCTCCCCGCGAGATCATTTTCCTTGACGACGCGTCGACGGACGACAGCGTCGCCGTCGCCGAGCGTGTTTTGCGCGCCGCGCCCGTTAACTATCGAATCATCCGTAACGAGAGCAATTCCGGCGATGTCTTCGCCCAGTGGCGCAAGGGCGTGGAGCTGGCGAAGGGCGGTCTCGTCTGGATCGCCGAGGCCGACGACTGGGCCGATCCGCGTTTCTTGGAGACCGCGGCCCGCGCCTTCGCGCGCGACGACGTGGCGCTCTCTTTCACCCAGTCGAACCAGGCGGCGGAAGACGGGCGCGTTCTGGCGAACGACTATCAGGATTACGTGCGCGACGTCTCGCCCGACAAATGGACGCGCGATTTCGTCAATGACGGCCCGGCGGAGATCCGCGAGGGGCTGTCGGTCAAGAACACGATCCCGAATGTCAGCGCGGCTCTGTTCCGCCGTGCGCCGTTGCTCGACGTGCTGAAAACCCATGCGCGCGAGATCGCGTCCTATCGGGTCGCCGGCGACTGGTGCGTTTACGCGAACCTGTTGCGCGCGGGCGCGCTGGCTTATAGCGCCGCGCCGCTGAATTTTCACCGCCGGCACGAGGAAAGCGTCACCATCGCCCGGTTCGATCTGGCCGAGCTGGCCGAGATCGCCCGCATGCAGGCCTTTGTGGCGCGCGAATTCGCCCCGCCGGGAAAATATTCCCGCATGGCGCGCGCCTATCTTGAAAATCTTGTGGCGCATTTCGCGCTGGAGCAGAAATATTCGCGGCGCGAAATCGAGGCGGCGATGGCCGGCTCCGGCCTCGAGGTGACAAAAAAGTGAAGCCCTGTAGCGCCTTCACATGACGCGTACCAGTTGCAAACCAGAATCGGATTGCTATGAGAGTTGAGTTAGACGACGGGGGCCATGTGGATCAGGTCAGAACGATCATTGGTCGATCGTTAGGTATGCGCGCGCGTAAAATCGCCGGCGAGGTAAGGGCGGTTTTCGACGCGGACTATTACCGGCGGACCAATCCGGACGTCGCCGAATCGGGCGCCGACCCGCTCGCCCATTACCTTCGGACCGGCTGGGCGGAGGGGCGAAACCCCTCGCCGCTTTTCGACAATGACTGGTATTTCGAGCAGAACCCGGACGTGGCCGAGGCCGGCCTCAACCCGCTCCTGCATTATCTTTCCGCCGGCTGGAAGGAGGGGCGAAACCCCTCCCCGCTGTTCGACGGCGCGTGGTATCTGGAACAATACCCGGACGTGGCCGAGGCCGGCGCCAATCCGCTCGTTCATTACCTGACGGCGGGCGTCGAAGAAGGGCGTGACCCGAACCCGCTGTTTGATGCGGACTGGTATCTGGCGCAGCACGAAAAGGCGCGCGCGAGCGGCGCGAACCCGCTCGCCCATTACGCCGAATTCGGGGCCGCCGAGGGCCTTCAGCCGCATCCCCTGTTCGACGGGAAATGGTATCTGGAGCAATACGCCGACGTGGCGGAGGAAGGGCTCAACCCCCTGGCGCATTATCTGGCGCGCGGGAGCGCCTCGAAGGCCGGGCGCCGAAGGCTTCGGCTGAGGGGGCGGTTGCGCTGTCTCGCGACGAGATCTTGTCACGGATTAAATCGGCTCCGCCGATTCATGCGGGCCAACCGGTTGTGTCGGTCATTATACCGGCGTATCAAAATCTGGATTACACACTGCGGTGCCTACTGAGCATCT
>JBHHVZ010000181.1:0-2249 GCA_046756245.1 Parvularculaceae bacterium | reverse complement strand
GTGCGCATGCGCTGGATGCGTCGCACGGCGTTCTCCCCTCTCCCCCAGGGAGAGGGGACATGCCGTGTTCCCTGCTTTTCTTGCACAAATAATCGAGTTTGGACCTAGAGAGCGGCGCGCGGGCGCGCGATACTGGCGCGCGAGAAGGAGCCGGCCCCATGTCATACACCTGTTTCAAGCTGACGATTGAAGACCATATCGCCCATATCCGTTTTTCACGGCCCGACAAGTTCAATTCCTTCATTCCGGAATTCTGGCGCGAGCTGCCCGAAGCCGTAAACGACATTTCGGACAACGCGAAGGCGCGCGTCATCGTTCTGTCTGCGGAGGGAAAACATTTCACCGCCGGCATGGATATTTCCGTCTTCATGCAGGGCGGGCTCGAGCCGACGCCCGAAAACCGCGAGGTCCATGCGGAGGCGTTCCGCCATCACGTCAAGATTCTGCAAAGTTCATTTTCGGCGCTTGAGAATGCGCGCCAGCCGGTGCTCGCGGCGATCCAGGGCGGCGCAGTCGGGGCCGGCGTCGATCTCGTTTCCGCCTGCGACTGCCGTTACGTTTCTGAGGATGCGTTTTTCTGCATTCAGGAAACCGCCATCGGCATGACCGCGGATGTAGGAACCTTTCCGCGGCTCGCGCGCATCATCCCCGAAGGCTGGGCGCGCCAGATGGCCTACACCGCCGAGCGTGTGAGCGCGGCGAAGGCTAAGGAAATCGGCCTCGTCAATGAAGTCTTCGACAGTCATGAGGCGCTGCTTGACGGGGTCCTGGGCGTTGCGCGCCAGATCGCAACGCATTCGCCGCTCGCCGTTTCCGGCTGCAAGGCGATGATTAACTACGCCCACGATCATTCCACCAATGACGCGCTCGATACCATCGCGCTGTGGAACGCGGCGATGCTGCGGGCCGAAGACATCAGGGAAAGCTACGCCGCCAAGTCGGAAAAGCGCGCGCCCCGTTTCGATAATTTGACGCCGATCAAGAAATCCCTGTAACGCGCGCCAATCTGCGCCTTTTCTAAAGGGGTGGCGCTGGTATAGTCGAGGCTCGAAACCAGCCGAACGGCGCGCCGCATGACCCGAAACGCGCGTGAACGTTGACGGCGTAACGAGATAAAAGCGAAGGCGCGCGCATGGTCCAGTTCACCCTTCCCCGCAATTCGAAAATTACCGGCAAGGGCCGCGTCTTTAAGGCTGACCGCAAAGCCGCCAAAGCAACGGCCAAAAACGGAAAGCCCCGCTTCCGCACGTTCAGAATTTACCGCTACGACCCTGACACGCAGGAGAACCCGCGCATCGACCGGTATGAAATAGACGTTTCAAACGTGTCGATGGTTCTCGACGGCCTTATCAAGATCAAGAACGAGGTCGACCCGACGCTTTCTTTCCGCCGGTCCTGCCGCGAAGGCGTGTGCGGGTCCTGCGCCATGAACATCAACGGCGCCAACGGGCTGGCCTGCACCAAAGGCATGGACGAAATCGGAGGCGGCGACATCCGCATCTATCCGTTGCCGCACCAGCCGGTCATCAAGGATCTCATTCCCGACCTGTCGGCGTTTTTCCGGCATCACGCCGGCATCGAGCCCTATCTCCAGGCCAAGACGGCCGAACCGAAGACCGAATGGCTGCAAAGCCCGGAAGAACGCGCCAAGCTGGACGGGCTTTATGAATGCGTTCTCTGCGCGTGTTGCTCGGCGTCGTGCCCGTCCTATTGGTGGAACGGCGACAAGAACGGCAAGGAGGAATATCTCGGGCCGGCGGCGCTCCTTCAGGCCTATCGCTGGGTCATCGACAGCCGCGATCAAATGACCAATGAACGCCTCGACAAGCTTGAGGACGAATTCAAGCTCTATCGCTGTCACACGATTTATAATTGCGTGCAGGTTTGCCCGAAACACCTGAACCCCGCCTCGGCCATCGCCGAGCTCAAGAAGCTGATGATCAGCCGGCCGAAAGAGCGGGCGTAGGGTCGCGCGCAGCAGCTACTCTTTGAAAGCGATAGCTGTCAGCCCCGGCTTGGGGCGAGACAAACTGTTAAGGGTTCACGCTTAGGACGGCGAGCGATCGTGTCGAATCGCCCGTATCCGCGTCAAACTCAGCTCATCCCGGCGAAAGCCGGGATCCAGAGCGGAGTCAGAATTTGGATCCCGGCTTTCGCCGAGACGAGCGGGCGGAGGAAGCTTCGGCCAAATTGCGTCAACCTGATCGCACGCTGCATCTAGCGTCCCCAACCCGCGATTCGCCAGATCA
>JBHHVZ010000180.1:0-2251 GCA_046756245.1 Parvularculaceae bacterium | reverse complement strand
TTTTTCGATCTGGCGCCGAAACTATTCTGCACAACTTTCATCAACGAATTTTTGGCTGGAATTCAAGCGGCCCGCCCTCTGGGCGGAGCCCGGCGATTGTTCAAAGAGCGAGCCCGACGCCTAATCTATCAGTTTACTGAATGATTCCCTTCCGACGGCATCACAATCTTTTATTGGAGAGCGTCTTGCCGGCGCAGGTCTCGGCATATGGGTTAAAGCGCCGCGTTATGGCCATGCTGCGCAAATCGGCGTTCAAATTCATGTAGCGGGTAATTCGAAATGCTGGCCGGGAAAACAAAAGCAGTCTCTACACGCCGATCGCGGGTCTCTGCCGTATTGTAGCGTCGTCAGGACTGTCTATAAGCGGCGAGACCGAGTTCGTCCCACATCCAGCGGCAGTCATATTGCTGCGCAGGGTCATTGGCGGCCATGCGCGCGTGGTTGTTTTCGACGCTCTTTAGCCAGTGAACCGCTTTCAGCCTGGTCTTTTCGGACTTCGCCGCGTCTCTCGGTGAAATGTTTCCAATCGCCGGAATCGGTTCGTCGAGCATGCGGGCGTAATGACCTTCGAAATACCGCTGCATCAGATCCCGGCGCTCCGCCAACGGAATATCGGCGGCGCGCGCAGAGCGGTCTCCGGGCTTCCTGCTTCGCCCGTCATCCGCCAGCATCGCCTCGACCGAGCGCCGCTCGACGGAGGCCGCGCCCACAAGACCTTCAAGCGCGGGCTCGATCAGCGCTCTTCCCCGCCCTTCCCGGCCGCGAGAGTTCACGGACAGCGTCAGCGCGCGGCCTTTAAGTTCGAGCGTGCCGAGCACGGTCGCGCCGTCCTCCATTTCGGTGATGAGCACCCGGCTTTCCTCGGGAAGCCGCCGGCGCCCGGTTTTGCCCGTTTGGCGCTTTTCTTCGAGCCAGTTCCAGAATTTTCCGTTTTCGGGATGGAGAGCGGGAATTCCGGCCAGCGCTTCGCGCACTTTCGCCTGGGTCGCGCCTCGCGCAAGCGGGTAGCGGACTTCAACCCATTCAATCGCCTCTCCGTCGCTGTTGAACAATTGCGGCGGACGAAAATCGAGCGTTCGATCGAGCGCGTCGCGGAGCCAGAAATGTGTGAATAGAGACCCGGCGCCGGCGAGAACTTCCTCCGCCGCAGTCTCGTTCGGCGACGCGCCGGCAATTTCCTCGAAGGCGGCAGCGACTTTGTCGCCCGTTTCCCTTTCGAAGCGCAAAAGCGCGCCCGTCATCTGGGTTTTGCCGCGGACCGTCAAGATGCGCGCGGCGACGCGGTCCCATTGCGCCAGATAATGCGTGCCCGATTTTTCGCAGACCCAGACCGGGTCTCCGCCGCGAAGGAGATCGCGCGCGAAGAACCCCTCGTCTCGGCGAATATCGCTGATTTCATAAAGACTCATGACCGACATGCGGAGCGCGGCAATATAGGCGCGCGCGCCGGCGCTTTCCTTCCAGCCGCGGCGCTTGAGGTAGTCGTCAGCGAGATTGCGTCCGTCGATGTCGCGCGCGGCCAGATCCTCAAACGCGCAGCCCCACAGATTCATGAAATGCGCGCCGCCGAGGATGTCGGGAAGATCCTCGATTTCAACGTCCATCGCCGCGCAGGCGCCGCCGAGATGCTCCGCAAGCGCCCCTTCCATCTCGGCGCGCCAACTCTCCCGGCCCGCCCATTTCATCAGCCCGTCGAGTGAATGCCCGTTCGCCATAACGCCTCGCCGTGAATCGAAAAGCGCGTTTGATAATATCCGCGCTGTTTTCCAAAGAATACCGATTCGGTCCGGCGGCGTCAGCCCGCCGACGCCAGGAGAAGCCCGATCGGAATCTTCAAGTCTTCCCCGCATTTTTCACGGCAGCCTCGATAAGAGCGGTCGGCATTGACGAGCGGGGCCGGGATCGAATGACCGGGCAATATGGCGGGATCCTCGTCGATCTTGAATGCCGGCGCGTGATCGACATCCTCGAACACCGTCGTCAGAACCCGGTTGGGGACTGGTTCAGCAAGCATCCTGGCGGTCAATTGGTTGCTGCGATCGCGCTGGCGCCTTCTCCCGCGGCGGGCGCATCGGCGCGCCGCAGCTCCTCCAGGTTGCTGATCGCTTTCATTTGGTCGAGAATCTTCGCCAGAGCATTCAGAATCTGCCTGGCCGCTCTTACCGCGGCGACATCCAGGCCGTTCTTTCCGCTGCAGCCTAGGGTCTGTTGAGCATCAGCGGGAATTGATGACGGCGGCGCAAGCAAAGAT
>JBHHVZ010000179.1:0-2251 GCA_046756245.1 Parvularculaceae bacterium | reverse complement strand
TCGGCGGCGTGCGCGACGAGGCGGAAATTCGCGGCCACCGGCGCACCTATATCGGTTCGATGCCCGGCAAGGTCATCCAGTCGATGAAAAAGGCGAAGAAATCCAACCCGCTCTTTCTGCTCGACGAAGTCGACAAGATGGGCCACGATTTCCGCGGCGATCCGGCCTCGGCGCTTCTGGAAGTGCTTGATCCCGAACAGAATTCGACCTTTCAGGACCACTATCTCGAGGTCGATTACGATCTGTCGGACGTGATGTTCGTCACCACGGCCAACAGCCTCAACATACCGGAGCCGCTTCTCGACCGGATGGAGATCATCCGCATCCCTGGCTACACCGAAGATGAAAAAGTTGAAATCGCCCGCCGCCACCTTATTCCCAAACAGCTCGAAAACCACGCCTTGAAGGAAGACGAGCTGACGATCAGCGAAGAAGGGCTGTTGCAGCTCATTCGCCGCTACACGCGCGAAGCGGGCGTGCGCAACCTTGAACGCGAAATCGCCAGGCTGTCGCGCAAGGCGGTTCGCGAAATAGAAACCGGCAAGACCAAGCAGATTACGATCACGCCGGACAATATCGCCGATTATTCGGGCGTGCCGAAATATCGTTACGGCGAGATCGACGGCGAAGACAAGGTGGGCATCGTCACCGGCCTCGCCTGGACATCGGTCGGCGGCGACATTCTGACGATCGAAGCCGTGAAGATGCCGGGCAAAGGGCGGATGACGCCGACCGGCAATCTGAAGGACGTGATGAAAGAGTCGGTCTCGGCCGCGTCGTCTTATGTGCGCTCGCGGGCGACGGAATTCGGCATCGAGCCGCCGGCCTTCGAAAAGACCGACATCCACATCCACGTTCCCGAGGGCGCAACGCCGAAGGACGGCCCGTCGGCCGGCGTCGCCATGGCGACGGCGATCGTGTCGGTGCTGACCGGCGTCGCCGTGCACAAGGATATCGCCATGACCGGCGAGATATCCTTACGCGGGCGCGTGCTGTCGATCGGCGGGTTGAAGGAAAAACTGCTGGCGGCGCTGCGCGCCGGCATCAAGAAAGTTCTCATTCCCGAGGAGAACGAAAAGGACCTCGTCGAGATACCGGACAATGTGAAAAACAGCCTCGAAATCACGCCTGTGGCGACGGTGGACGAGGTGCTGGAGCAAGCGCTGGTGAAACCGCTGGCGCCGATCGAATGGCGCGAACCCGCGACGCCGGCGCCCGTGCCCGCCGACGATATGGGAAGCGGCGACGAGCCTGTCGTCACCACCCATTAAGGGCATGCGATCGTCTCAAGACGGACGATTAACCGCCGATGGGAGGCTGCGGCCTGCGCGCCGCACGCCCGCGGGGGCGGCGTGCAGACTGAAGCGAATCGCCTCCGCGCGCCGTCAAAACGAATCGAAGAGTCGTAAAACGTTCAAATTTTTTGCGATGAAGGCGCAATCGGACGTGCGTCAAAGCATTTGATTTCGCCTCGCCTTTGTAAAAAAATTCCAATAAATTCAAAGTGGTATGAGCGTTCTGGAAAACTTGAGATTAATTTTTCGGGTTTTCTCTTTGCCCGGAGCGCCCTTGCGCGCGATATTTGGAGCGTCGCCAACCCCTTATTTTTCCCGCATTACAGCAGAAAGGGTGGAGGAATGAATAAGAACGAGTTTATCGACCGCATCGCCGACTTGGCGGGCATGAGCAAAGCTGACGCCGCGCGCGCCGTCGACGCCGTGTTCGACACCGTCACGGAAACCCTGAAAAAGGGCGATGACGTCCGGCTCGTCGGATTTGGAACGTTTTCCGCCGCCAAGCGCGCTGCGCGGGAAGGCCGCAATCCGCGCACCGGCGAAACCATCCAGATCCCCGCCAGCATCCAGCCGAAATTTTCGGCCGGCAAGGGCCTGAAGGACGCGCTCAACTAGCCGACGGCCTGCGGAACGGCTTTGCGCCGGCGCGCGGCGGCGCATGGACACAAAGCCGGGTTCTGTTTTCCCTGTATCATAAAGCGCGCCCCGCTCCCGGAAGAACGCGCCGACGCGTCGGCGTTCCGGGAACGGGGCGCGCTTTTTTTCTTACGACGCGCTTGCCCGGCGCCGCCTGGCCGCGCTAGGAGATGCGGCCTGGCGTATGGGCGGTTAGCTCAGCTGGAAGAGCGACTGGTTTACACCCAGTAGGCCGGCGGTTCGAACCCGTCACCGCCCACCAGCCTTCGCGCGCAAAGCAAACTCATTGTTCAGCGTTTTGATCTTTTCGGCTGGGCTCG
>JBHHVZ010000178.1:0-2354 GCA_046756245.1 Parvularculaceae bacterium | reverse complement strand
CGACCAGCGGTCCATCTGGCCCTGGTTGATCTGCTGGGTGCCGTGATAGAGCCCGGTGGTGTCGCCGAGCCCGATCGTGTTGGTGGTGGCGAACAGCCGGAACCACGGATTGGGCGTCAAGACCTTGTTCTGGTCGAGAAGCGTCAACCGGCCTTCGGCCTCGAGCACGCGCTGGATGACGAACATCACGTCGGGCCGGCCGGCGTCATATTCGTCGAAACAGAGCGCCACGGGGCGCTGAAACGCCCAGGGCAGCATGCCTTCCTTGAAGGCGGTCACCTGCACGCCGTTTTCGACGACGATGGCGTCCTTGCCGATCAAGTCGATGCGGCTCACATGGCTGTCGAGATTGATGCGAATGCACGGCCAGTTCAAACGCGCGGCGACCTGTTCGATGTGGGTCGACTTGCCGGTGCCGTGATAGCCCTGAACCATCACCCGGCGGTTGAACGCAAAGCCCGCTAAAATGGCCAGCGTGGTCTCCGGATCGAATCGATAGGCGTCGTCGATCGCCGGCACATAGGCGTTGGGCTTCGAAAAGGCCGGCGCATCAAGATCAATGTTGACGCCGAAAACCTTGCGTGCATTGACCGTCGTATCCGGCTTTTCAGGAAATTCATCGTCTGTGAGAACGCTCATGATCCGGGGATCCTGCTACTCCAATCGGGCGCGCGGACCCTCGCGCGAAAGGGGCGGGATTTCAAGTGGCTCGCGCAGGCCGCTGCGTCAGCAAATTCCCGCTTTCTTGAGAATCTGATGGGCGCGCACGACCTCTGAAAGCTGTTCCTCCGCGCCCCGGTCGCCGCCATTGGCGTCCGGGTGGAAGCGGCGCAGGAGTTCGGCGTAACGCCGCCTGATTTCTATAGCCGGCGCCGACGCCGGAAGCGCCAGCGTGCGAAACGCCCGAACCTGCAGTTTGGTCAGCCGGCGGCCGTTGCGGTGTTCGCCGCGGGTCTCCGCCTGCTTGCGGGCTGCGTCGCCAAACAGGCCGAAAGCGTCGATGAAGTCCGCCGGCCCGCGCGCCCGCGCCGCGGCGCCGGCGCGTTCGTTGCGCGCCCAGCCCCAGGTCGGCCGCTCGCCGTAGATCTGCGATTGGCGGACGGCCTCGGCCTCCGAGTCGCTCAATCCATCGAAATAATTCCAGCGGCGGTTATGTTCACGCGCGTGTTCGGCGCACAGCCAGACGAATTCGCGCGGCGCCCGCGGCGATTTCGCCGCGCGCACGGCGGCGCGGCGCCGGCAGTCCTTGGCCTCGCAAAGGCGCGTGCTGGGGGCGGCCCAGACGGGGGCCTCGTTGCGGCTTGGCGGCTTGACCCGGATATCGTATCCAAACCGCGGTTTATACGCGTAGTCGCTCATACCCTGATTATGGTGCAGCGCACATCTTGATACAATCTTGACACGCCGGAACCGGGAAAGGATTTCGGAAGATCATGTCCGTCGCCGAAACGATCCGCGCCAAGCTTGAAGCCGCGTTCGCCCCGTCCCGAATCGAGATCCGGGATGAATCCCGGCTGCACGAAGGCCACGCCGGCGCGCGGCCCGGCGGCGAGAGCCATTTTCGAATTTTTGTCGTCTCGGCGGCATTTGAAGGGTTGAGCCGGGTCGAGCGCCAGCGCCGCGTCAACGAAGCGCTCAAGGACGAACTCGCCGGGCCGGTGCATGCGCTTGCGATGACGACGCTCGCGCCGGGTGAACCGGGAGCGAGAGGGTGAACCCCGCCGACGCCCCGGCGACCTTCGCGCTCATTCTGGCCAATGTGGCGGCGAGCCTTTACGGGCTGTTCGTCGACCGAAAATTCATCAACAATTTTCTCTTCAATGTCGGCGCCGTCACACGCGGCCGTCAGCATTACCGAATGATCACCTCGGCCTTCCTGCACGGCGATCTGGGTCATCTCTTCGTCAACATGCTGACGCTTTATTTCTTCGGGCCCGTCGTTGAAAAACTGCTGGGCGCGGACGGGTTTCTCGTGATTTATTTTGGCTCGCTGCTGTCCGGCAAGTTTCTCTCACTTTACGTGAATCGGAAAACCCCGGCCTATTCGGCGCTTGGCGCGTCGGGCGCGGTTTCGGGCGTCGTTCTCTCATTTTGCCTGTTCTATCCGCTGGCGAACATCTATCTCTTTCTCATTCCCATCGGTATTCCCGCGATCGTCTTCGCGGCGCTTTACATGGCGGTATCGATGTTGCTCATGAAACGGCCAGATCGCGTCATCGGCCATGACGCGCATCTCGGCGGCGCCGCGGGCGGGATCGTCCTGACCCTTCTGATGCGCCCGGACGTGGTGGGACGGTTTTTTAGTTAAAATGCCTGCTTTTTTGTCCGTAGTCGAACCACTTCACCTGTTTCCG
>JBHHVZ010000177.1:0-2397 GCA_046756245.1 Parvularculaceae bacterium | reverse complement strand
AGGGTCGCGGCGTTCCCCAAGATTTTGTCGAGGCCCATAAGTGGTTCAATCTCGCCGCCTCCCGCGCCTCCGGGGATATTCGGGAAACGGCCGCGAAAAATCGCGATATCATGGCTGCGAAGATGACTCCCGAACAAATCGCCGAAGCGCAGAAGCAGGCGCGGGAGTGGGTCAGGAAATAGCGATGAATATGCATCGTCATTTGCTGCTCTCGGTTCTATTCCCATTGCTTGCTATTGTCGCGCTACCAGCGCGAGCGGAAACAGTTTGCATCAAGCATGGGAGCCTGTCCGTTTGACCTATCCTCATTCGATTGTGCCGATACGCCGCGCTCCAGCTTTATTCGCCGGGTCTGCTATGACGCAGATGAACGCTTTATGGCAATCGACCTGAATGAGACTTGGTACCTTTATTGCGCGGTTGACCCGGCGACCGTTCATGGGCTGTTGACAGCGCAATCGGCGCGCCGGTTTTACAATGCTCACATTCGTAGAGACCAGGCGAGCGGGCGCGGAGCGTTCGACTGCTCCCAACGATAATTCCCATGCGGTCATAAGGCGACAAGGCTTAGATCCGCCGCCCGGCTTGTCAATCGCCCTTTCACCGGCGCGCCGAAGATGTGCGGCCCGCCGCACAGGGCTGGCGGAAAATCTGCGGCGAAACGTCATAACCCGTGCAAAACAACGCCTGTAACGGGTTGAAACTGTTTGGAGCGGAGCGCCCCGGCGCCTATATTTGAATAGGTCAAGACAGGAGGACTCTTCGGTCATGACGATCAAGACCGTTCTCACGCCAATCCTCACAGAATCCTCTGTAAGCTGCGGGCTTGAAACCGCCTTTGCGCTCGGCGAGGCGTTCGAATCCCATATTGTCGGTTTTCATTTACGGCGCACGCCCGACGTGTCGGCGCTTTACGGCTATTACGCGCAAGCCCCGGCTTATCTCGCCGAAAATATCGACGCCTATAAGGAAGCTTCCAACAAGCGCGCGAAGGACCTGCGGGCGATGTTCGACGACGCCTGCGCCAAGCGCGGGGCGCCGGTCATTCTGCCTTCCGACCACAAGGACGCCGGCAAGATGACTGTGTCCTGGCGCGATGAAGAAGGCCCCTGGCCGAGCGACCTGGCGCTGGCCGGCCGGGTGGCGGATATAACGGTGCTGCCGGCGTTCGAAGGCGATGCGCCGCCCTCATATTCGGAAGTGCTGGAAACCATGCTGTTCGAATCCGGGCGCCCGGCGCTGATCGCCGGCGAAGGCGACTTGACCAAAGCGCCGAAGACCATCGCGATCGGCTGGAACGGCGGGCTTGAAGCGTCGCGCGCCATGAAAGCGGCGATGCCGTTCGTTAAACGCGCGCATCGCGTTATCGTGTTGAGCGTCGATGAAGGCGGCTGGCGCGGTCCGGATTCGGAAGAAGCGGTTTCCTATCTGAAGATGCATGGCGTCAACGCGATCGCCGACCATGTGTCTCGCGTCGACGATTCTACTGGCAAGGTGCTGCTCGCCGCGGCGCGCGAGCGCGACGCCGATCTGCTCGTCGCCGGCGCCTATTCGCACAACCGGCTCAGGGAAATGATCCTCGGCGGGGTCACCCGCGATCTGTCGCGGCAGACCGAATTGCCGGTTCTTCTGGCGCACTGAATTCGCATTATGTGGAACAAGCCACGATCGACTGCGAGAGGCGCGTCATGAGGCGGCCGAAACGCACCACCTGGTTCGTCATCGCCGACGGCGGCCGCTTCAAGGTTTTCGACAGCGAAGGCCCGAAGCAGGACCTCAAATTGATCAAGGACGCGGAATCCGACGAAAGCCGGCGGCCGAGCCGCAATATCGGAACCGACAAGCCGGGGCGCGGGCGCAATATCGGCACGGGCGCGCCATTCGCGCTTCAACCCGGACAGGACTTTCACAACGCCGCCAAGCGGGAGTTTCTCAAATCGTCGATGGAGTTCGTGAATCACGGCGCACGCGAGGGCCGGTTCCAGCAGCTTGTCGTGGTGGCGCCCGCGAAGGCGCTCGCCGCTATCCGCTCGGCGACCTCTCAGGATGCGCTCGACAAGACGATCGCATCGCTGTCGCTCGATCTGAGCAAGATCCCGGAGAGCGAACTACGTGACAGGCTTGTCGAAAAGCTCCATCACTGGTGACAATGCCGGCGAAACGCGGCGCCGTCGCATCCTAGTGGAGCGAATTTGACATTCGATCCCCGCTTGCGGCCAGTCTCGTATCGAATGTCAAATTCAAAAGCTCCACTAGAATCAAATAATTGCTAGTGGTCCTTTTGATTCCGACATTTGCTCTCGGACTCGCTGCAAAGGGATGCAAATGTCGGAATCGGACCACTAGCGCTGAAGCCCTACGCTGCGCGCCGCCCGGTCCGGACAACCAACAAGGCGC
>JBHHVZ010000176.1:0-2404 GCA_046756245.1 Parvularculaceae bacterium | reverse complement strand
AGAAGGGCGTCAAGTCGCTTTACTACTGCCGCTCGAAATCGGTGCAGCGCGCGGGTTTCGCCAACGGCAAGAAGGCGGGCGCCGAAGCCGCGACCGCGCTCGCCGCCGCCGGCGGCGCTCCGGCCGGCGCGGGCGCATCCGCCGGCGCGGAAGGCGTCGCCGCCCAGGCCGAAGGCGATATCGAAAAAATGATGCGCGCCGCCGCCCGAACCGATTACGACGAGTGTCTGGCGTGTCAGTGAGGCGACAGATGCAAGCGTTTTTGCTTAAGTCCCGATAGAGCAAGCGTAATAGCGCGCATTGGAAAGGTAGCACACATTGCCCTGCAGAATTAGCAGTAGATGCGCGAGATGAGTTTGGTGCACGATTGCTGGCGAGTTTTGCGTTTGGCCAACCTAGAGATTTATCTTGGAGCGATATTGAAACACCCGAGTCGCCGTGGCAATGTGATGATCACGTGGAATGTAAAATCATCCTTCCAGCTCAAGAAATTGCCAACGCTTTTAGAATTTCTTCAGATACGGTACGGCAGCGAAATGAGCACATTGATGAGCATGTATACGCGATAATTTCAGACTATTATCGCAAAGAACACGTGTTTGATTGGTAATCACAAGTTTTAAAAAGCAGTAACGCCTTCGACATAGGGCGGGCTTCAGCCCGCCAATACCGAATGCGCCGCAAGCGCGTTCTCAAACCCCATCCATAACCGTCGTCCCGTGCGCGGCGCGGCGGCCCGGATGAAATCCGGGGTGACGCGCCGCAGACACGGGATCGCTTGCGGCTTGCTCCGTTCGGACTCGTCGAGAGCGGTCCCGTGTTAGCAGCGCACCGCTTCGCGCTGCGCGGCACACGGGATGACGGAGTGATGCGGAAAGCGGCCCCGTGTCTGCGCCGCATCATCGAAGATGCTGCGACGCGCACGGGATGACGGCAATTATGGGCTAAAGCTTCGGCGCCAGTTGAGTGAGATTGAGGTCGGCCCAGTCGGGGTTGACCGTCTCGATGAGATCGACCTTCCACTGACGGCGCCATTTCTTGACGGTCTTCTCGCGTGCGATGGCGTCGTCGATTCGATCGAACGTTTCAAAATAAACGCAGCGCGTCAGCCCGTACCGACGGCAAAACGCGGAGCCGACGCCTTCCTTGTGTTCGTAGACGCGCTTGCCGATGTCGGCGGTGACGCCCGTATAGAGCGGGCCGTCTTTCCGGTTCGACATAAAATACAGGTAGCCGGCCATGGCCGCCAGCATAACGTAAATATGTTGCGTCGTCCCGTGCGCGGCGCGGCGGCCCGGATGAAATCCGGGGTGACGCGGCGCAGACACGGGATCGTTTGCGGCTTGCTCCGTTCGGACTCGCCGAGAGCCGTCCCGTGTTAGCCGCGCACCGTTTCGCGCTGCGCAGCGCACGGGATGACGGGCGAAGAAATTGGGCCGCGCTTGTTTCTTCCGCTGCGCCGGCTGCAGGGAGCGTGCTAAACCTCTCCCATGACCGAACGCATTCCGCACGGGCTTTTCATTCTGCTGGCGCTCCTCCTTGCCGCGCTCGCCGTTTGGGGAACGCGGCGCTGGCTCAAGGCGCGCCGCCGCGCGCGGCTGCGGGCGGAACCGCTCGCGCCCGACCGGCGCGCCATCCTCGAACGCGGCCTGCCGGTCTACGCCTCAATGCCCGATGCGTTGCGCGCCCGCCTCGACGGGCTGGTCAATCAGTTCCTCGACGAAATCCGCTTTTACGGCGCCGGCGGGCTCGCGGTCACCGAAGAGATGCGTACGCTGATCGCCGCGCAAGCCGCGATGCTCGTCGTCGGCCGGCCCGGGCGCTGGTTCGAAACGCTGAGCACGATCCACATCTATCCGTCCGCCTTCGCCAGCACGCGCGCGGCGCGTCACGGCGCCTTCGTCACCGAGAAAAAGACGGCGCGCAGCGGCGAAAGCTGGCGGCGCGGGCCGGTGGTTCTTTCATGGCGCGACGCCGCGCACGGCGCGGCGGACCCGTATGACGCCCGCAATGTGGTCTATCACGAATTCGCCCATCAGCTCGACCAGCAGTCAGGCGTCATGGACGGCGCGCCGCTGCTCGCAAAAGACCAGTCGGCGAGCGGCTGGGCGCGGGCCTTTCAGGACGCCTACGGACGAATGAACGCGGCGCTCGCCGCCGGGCGCGAGACTTTCATGAACCCGTACGGCGCGACGGCGCCGGCCGAGTTTTTCGCCGTCGCCGTCGAATATTTTTTCGAACAACCCGCGGCCTTGAAGCGCGAAGAGCCGGCGCTCTACGCCGAGCTTTCCCACTATTTCGCGCTCGATCCGGCAGGCTGGGGCTAGGACGCCTTATCTCTGAAGTTTCTACGCCGCGTCCTTGATCTCAACGAGCGTCAGCGCAAAGTGCAGGTCCTCGCCGG
>JBHHVZ010000175.1:0-2415 GCA_046756245.1 Parvularculaceae bacterium | reverse complement strand
AGAGCCCGGTTGAAAATTATTATTGAGTGGTTTTAGCGACTTGTGATTCACCGTGGTTTGCAGACTAACAGGAGATCACAATGGCCTGGACCGAAACCACTCAATAATAATTTTCAACCGGGCTCTCAGAGGCGACTCGGGATTGTATTGCTTCTTCATGTTGTCCGAACTGAAGCTCCGCAAGCCGCGCATAAAGCCCACCGCGGGCGAGAAGCTCATGATGCGTCCCTTGATCAACGATCTGGCCGCCATCCATCACCACGATGAGGTCCGCTTTCAGAACCGTCGCCAGCCGGTGGGCGATGACAATGGTCGTTCGATCAGCCGAGATCATCTCGAACGCATCCTGAATGGCGCGCTCGCTTTCGGAGTCGAGCGCGCTGGTGGCTTCGTCGAGAAGCAGAATCGGCGCATCGCGAAGAATAGCCCGGGCGATGGCGAGACGTTGGCGCTGGCCTCCCGAAAGGGTCGTTGCGTTTTCTCCGAGCTGCGTGTCGTAGCCTTCCGACAACACCGAAATGAATTTATCCGCATGGGCGGCGCGGGCGGCGGCGCGGATTTCCTCATCAGTCGCCGACGACCGGCCGAAGCGAATGTTTTGCGTTGCGGAGCCGGAAAAAAGCGGCGCGTTCTGTTGAACTACGGAAATCGTTTTACGCAATTCGGCGGGGTCGATTCTCTTGACGTCGACGCCGTCAATGCGGACCGCCCCCTGCTGGGGGTCATAAAACCGCAGAAGCAACTGAAACATCGTGCTTTTGCCTGCGCCCGACGGTCCGACCAAAGCAATGGTGCGTCCCGGAGTCACGCGAAGCGACACGTTGCGAAGCGCGGCGGTTTCCGGCCGGGCCGGATAATAAAAGCTCACGCTGTCAAATACGATCTCGCCGCGGATAGGTCCGGGGAGCGCGACAGGATTGGCGGGCGCAGCGATTTCCGGTTTTGCCGCAAGCAGTTCCATCAACCGCTCCGTGGCGCCGGCTGCGCGCATGATCTCGGCATAAGTTTCGGTGAGCATCCCGACGCCGCTCACCGCCACGAAAGCGTACATCACGAACTGCGTCATCGCGCCCGGCGTGATGGCGTCGCCCTTAACCTGAACGGCGCCGAACCACAAAACAGCGATTAGTCCCGCAAGGATAGATGAGAAGATAACCGCCGTCATAAATGCGCGCACGCGAATGCGCCTCAACGCGACGTCGAAAGTACCTTCCACGGCGCTCGCAAAATTCGCTCGTTCTTCTTTTTCGTGCGTAAAGGCCTGAACGGTTTCAATCGCACGCAGACTTTCGCTCGCTCGCGCCGAGGCGCTGGCGAGATTATCCTGAGTGGAGCGTGAAAGGCGTTGAACGCGCCGGCCGAAAAGCATAATCGGTCCGAGAATGACCGGGCCGACCGCGAGCATCATCAGAGCGAGTTTCCAACTCACGACAACCATCAAGACAAGCGCGCCCGTCGTCGTCGCCACGGTCCGCAACGCGACGGATATCGAAGAGCCGACAACGGTCTGGATGAGGGTCGTATCCGTCGTCAGGCGGGAGAGAACTTCGCCTGTCCTTGTATTGGCGTAAAAACCCAGACTAAGATCCAGAAGGTGGTTGTAAACGGCGCGACGCAGATCCGCCACGACACGCTCGCCGAGTCGGCTGATAAAATAAAATCGAAACGCGCTCGCAATTCCAAGCAAGGCTGCGACAACGATCCCGGCGCCGAAATAACCGGCGAGCTGATTGCCGACGGCGAAGCGTCGGCAGATCTCGGATGACGCCGCGCCGGAAAATCCGCAATCGACGACAAGGCGAAACGTTGCGGGCAGCAGAAGGGTGAGAAAAGCGGCGAGCGCCAGAAAAATTGTAAAAGCGAAAAGCAGGCCGGGATATTTCAGGACGAACGGAACTAACCGCCGCAAAGGCTTGACGCTGCGCGCCCTTTCCCTGTGGGCGCGGTCGCGGGCGAGTTCCGACGCAAAGTCGACGCTGCGGTCGACGTCCACCTGGCTGCCGGTCGAATTGCTCGCTCGGTCCTGCGCCATTATTCGCCATCCGCCCCAATTAAAATTCGACGACCTTTTTTCCGGACCACGAATTCACCGGAGTGACAAGGCGCCCGCGAACCGATTGTAAACGCGTCGAAATCTCATCGTAAGGGTTTGTCTGTCAGATGTAATCACGCGCCATCATCGTCGGCTGCGGCATGGGGCGGCGCCTTCAGATCCGCCTCCGTCATAATCCGCCGCAACCGCGGGCGGGAAATCCCGAGTATTTCGCAAGCGCGCCCGCGGTGCCAATTCGTTGCTTTCAGGATTCGCGCAACGTGCTGCACGTCCGCCTCTTTGAGCGATAATTGTGTCAGAGGCTTGCCAAGATTATTTGCAACCGGCGCGTGCTTGCGAAAATGCTCCGGTATCAGCTCCTC
>JBHHVZ010000174.1:0-2656 GCA_046756245.1 Parvularculaceae bacterium | reverse complement strand
CCGACCGCCGGCGTCGGCGGAACGCCTGCGCCGTTGGTCTCGTTGTAGAGCGACACATTGCCGGAAACGACCGGATAGTTCAGCGCCTCGCAGGCTTCGGCGATACCCTCCACCGCGGCGGCGAACTGCGCCATGATTTCGGGCCGTTCGGGATTGCCGAAATTGAGGCAGTTGGTGACAGCCAGCGGCGCGGCGCCGGTCGCGCAGATATTGCGATAAGATTCCGCAACTGCCTGCCGCGCGCCCTCGAACGGATCGGCGGCGACATAGCGCGGGGTCACGTCCGTGGTCATTGCCAGCGCCCGGTTCGTTCCATGCACGCGCACGAGCGCCGCATCGCCGCCCGGCCCGATCGCCGTGTCGCCCATGACGGTGTGGTCGTATTGCTCCCAGATCCAGCGCCGCGAACAGAGATCGGGCGCGCCCGCAAGGCGCGCGAGCGCCGTCAGCACGGTGTCGCCGCCCGGCGCCTCGGCCAGCGAAACGGTTTCCTCATTGGTCTCGAAGTCGGCGGAATCGACGACGCCTGCGCCGGCGAGATTGCGCGCGGCTTCCTCAATCGCGGCGAAATCGACGCCGTCGCCGGAAAAGCGCGCATAAATCCGCGCCTCTCCAAGCGAGATGGAAAGGCCGGCGCGCTCCGCGCCTCCCTCGCCCGACAGCCGGTCGTCGATAAGCGCGAGCGCGATGGCGCGCATATCCTCTTTCGACTTGCCGGCGGCTTTCAGAACGACATGGGCCTCGCGCACGGTCGTTTTCGGATCGGCGAGCGGTTCGGGCTTTGCCAGCGTTGCACAGAGCCGGTCGTATTCAGGCGCGCTCGACGCGAGCGGCTCGACCGGCAAATCGGCGACGGTCTCGCCCTTGTGACGAATGACGAGCCGGCCCGTATCGGTGGTCTCGCCGATGACGGCGAAATCGACGCCCCATTTCTCGAAAATGGCGCGCGCCGCCTCCTCGCGCTCCGGCTTTACGACCATCAACATGCGCTCCTGGGACTCAGACAGCATCATCTCATAGGCGGTCATTTCCGCTTCGCGCTGGGGAACCCTGTCGAGGTCGAGGTCGAAGCCGCCTTCTCCCTGACTGGCGCCTTTCGCCGCCATTTCGACCGAGGACGAGGTGAGCCCCGCCGCGCCCATGTCCTGAATGGCGATGACGGCGTCGGACGCCATCAATTCGAGACAGGCTTCGAGCAGCAGCTTTTCCGTAAACGGATCGCCGACCTGAACGGTCGGTCGTTTTTCGTGGCTTTGCTCGTCGAATTCGGTTGACGCCATGGTGGCGCCGTGAATGCCGTCGCGGCCCGTCTTCGAGCCGACATAAACGACCGGATTGCCGGCGCCGCGCGCGGCCGAATAGAAAATCCGGTCTTTCGGCGCGACGCCGACGGTCATGGCGTTGACAAGAATGTTGTCGTTATAGCGCGCGTCGAAATTGGTCTCGCCGCCGACCGTCGGCACGCCCATGCAGTTTCCGTAGCCGCCGATGCCGGCGACGACGCCGGAAACGAGATGCCGCGTTTTCGGATGCGCCCAGGCGCCGAACCTGAGCGCGTTCATGTTCGCGACGGGGCGCGCGCCCATGGTGAAGACGTCGCGCATGATGCCGCCGACACCCGTCGCCGCGCCCTGATAGGGCTCGATATAGGAGGGGTGGTTGTGGCTCTCCATCTTGAAAACGGCGGCCAATCCCTCGCCGATGTCGATGACGCCGGCGTTCTCGCCCGGTCCCTGAATGACCCAGGGCGCAGACGTCGGCAGTTTTTTGAGATGCTTGCGCGAGGATTTGTAAGAACAGTGCTCCGACCACATGACCGAGAATATTCCGAGCTCGAGGAGGTTCGGCTCGCGACCGAGACGGCCGACAATGGCGGCGTACTCGTCTTCGCTGAGGCCGTGCTCGGAGACGATGGCGGGGTCGATGACGCTCATACCGCCGCTTCTATGTCATTTGCGCGAATACAGAAAGCCCTGCCTTACGCTGCGCCGCTGACAGCCGGATGCGGCGCGATCCCGCGCGCCGGCGCCGCCCGCGCCAGATCGTAATTGTTCTGAAGATTCAGCCAGAATTGCGGCGTCGTCCTGAAATAGGCGGCGAGGCGAAGCGCGGTGTCGACGGAAACCGCCGTCTGCTCGTTGACGATGCGCTCGATGCGCGTGCGCGGCACGTCGAGCGCGCGGGCGAGCCCGCCGGCGCTCAGCCCCAGCGGTTCAAGATATTCCTCGCGCAGGATGCGCCCCGGCGATACGGCGATTTTAAAAAGCGACACGGCAAGAACAAATCAGCTAAAGGAGTCAAGATATCCGTCAATTTGTACCTTGTCTATTATCCCCTTGACTATTCGATCAAGCGCCTTGCCTTCGCGGTAATCAGCCGGGGCAAAATAATTTATTCGCCCTTCTTCCATCAGCTTTTCTGGTTTTAGCCGCCCATCTCTTTCACGCGGCGGATAAACGGCAATCGAATGCCCCCCAACTCTTTTACCAATCGAAAGGCTGGAATGTCAGTATCGCCATCGCCTACAAAAACTATATTCCGGAATGGAACAGGCCTTTCCGAATCCGGAATATATCGATTTATCACGGAATGATCATGAACATCTAAACCACTACCGGCTGGCGCCGGTAGGTTTATCTGAGTGCTGTTCAATATA
>JBHHVZ010000173.1:0-2665 GCA_046756245.1 Parvularculaceae bacterium | reverse complement strand
GAACAGGGAATGGATCGCAGTCGTAGCAATCTCCCTCGCAGGGCTCGTCTTTTATGGCGTATTGTCGTTCATTCTTGGCGCGGCGCGGCCTTCTGATTATGCGACCCTGACCGCGGCGAAAAATGGAATCGTCCCGCCGCAACCGATTTCGAACTTTGAGGACTTGAACAAATGACCGGCTATAGCGGACCGATGCGCGTGCTTTCGGGCATCCAGCCTTCCGGCGGCATGCATCTCGGCAATTATCTCGGCGCGATGCGCAAATTCGTTGAATTGCAGCACCAGCACGAGTGCTTTTATTGCGTCGTCGACATGCATGCGATCACGATCTGGCAGGATCCGAAAAAGCTGCGGGAGCAAACATTTCATATCGCCGCTTCTTTTCTCGCCGCCGGCGTCGACCCCAACGTGGCGACGGTGTTTCACCAGTCCGGCGTTCACGCCCACGCGGAGCTCGCCTGGATCTTCAATTGCGTGGCGCGTCTGGGCTGGCTCGACCGCATGACCCAGTTCAAGGACAAGGCCGGCAAGAACAGCGAGCGCGCCTCGGTCGGGCTTTACACCTATCCAGTTCTTCAGGCTGCGGACATTCTCGTTTACAAGGCGACGCATGTGCCCGTGGGCGAAGACCAGAAACAGCATCTGGAGCTGTCGCGCGACATCGCCGGCAAATTCAACCGCGACTTCAATGCGCCGGACTTCTTTCCACTGCCCGAACCGCTCATCAAGGGGCCGGGCGCGCGGGTGATGTCCTTACGCGACGGGACCGCGAAAATGTCGAAATCAGACGCCTCCGACATGGCGTGCGTTTATCTTTCCGACGACGCCGACTTGATCGTGAAAAAGATCAAAAAAGCCAAAACCGATCCCGAACCGTTGCCGTCCGACATTGGCGGCCTGAAAGGCCGTCCCGAAGCGGCCAACCTGGTCGGGATCTATGGCGCGCTCTCAGGCAAGAGCGACGAAGAGGTGTTGCGCGAATTCGGCGGCAAGGGCTTCGGCGTTTTCAAGCCGGCGCTCGCCGAGCTGGTTGTCGAAAAAATCGGACCCGTAGGCGCCGAACTCAAGCGGCTCGAAGCCAATCCGGACATTCTTCAATCGGTACTCGAAAAAGGCGCCGAGCGCGCCGCCGCCGTCGCCGACCCGATCGTTAAGGAAGTCAAGGAAATCGTCGGCTTTCTGGTCTGAGGCCGGGGCCTGATTTCGTCGGTGGGAGAATCGTGTGCCCCGGATTGAACCGACCGTACGACTGGTGCGACTTATATCTGAAAACGGCCGCAAGGCGGCGCCATAAGGCAAGACAGGTGCGGCGTACCAAAGCGCGCATTCTGGACGAATACCTTGCC
This sequence comes from Parvularculaceae bacterium, assembly GCA_046756245.1. Classification (GTDB taxonomy): domain Bacteria; phylum Pseudomonadota; class Alphaproteobacteria; order Caulobacterales; family Parvularculaceae. Next base: position 1,319 of record JBHHVZ010000173.1, on the reverse strand, counting down.
GCCGCTTCGCGAGCCGGCGACCGGCGGGCGTTCGAGCGACTTGCCGCGCGCTTTCAGCCGAGGCTCCTTCGCCACGCCTATCGGCTGACGGGCGAAATGGAAGTCGCGCGCGACGCCGTGCAGGACGCCTGGGCCGATATCGTGCGCGGCCTGCCGCGGCTGAAGGACGCCGCGCTGTTTCCGGCCTGGGCGTTCCGGATCGTAACGCGACGTGCGGCTGACCGTATTCGTCGGGTCCAACGGAGCCGACGAACCAAAAACGCCCTTGCGGCCGAACCGGTTTGCGCCGGCGAGACAGGCGAAGGAATTGAGGCGAAGACGGACGCCAGTCTATGCTCAGGTCCGTTGGCTCGGGCGCTTGCGACGCTGTCGAACGAACAGCGTGCGGCGATAGTGCTCTTTCATCTTGAAGAGATGAGCGTGGCTGAAATCGCCGTCGCGCTCAATGTTCCTGCAGGCACGGTGAAGACCCGCCTGATGCACGCAAGGCGTAAATTGCGCGAGGCGCTGGAAGGAGGAAAGTCAGATGAGCGAACTTGATCGACAAATCGAAAAGGCGCTGGACGCGGAAGACCGCGCGCTGCTCGAACAATTCGGCGAACAGGGATTGCTTGCGCAGGGCTTCAGCATTTTCCAGGGCAAGCAGGGCTGGATCGCGTTGATTTCGGCGATTGTGATATTCTTGCTTGCCGCTGGTTCCCTTTATTCGGGGTGGAAATATCTTCAGATCGGCGAGGGCGTCGAGGCGATGAAATGGGGCGCCGCCTGCCTGTTTTTGGCGCTCATGGTCGCATTCATGAAAATGTGGCTGTGGATGCGTATGGAATCAAACCGCGTCATCAGGGAGATCAAACGCGTCGAGCTTCAGGTCGCCCGCCTGCAGGCCAAGGAGGCCGATTAGGGCCTGTTGAGATTCAAGCGCCTTTCACTGTCATTCCGGGACGGCCAGCAGGCCGGATCCGGAATCCATGCCTGAGCCTGTACCCTCGATCAGCGTTGATGTCAGCGGAAGCGGCGCCGCTCAGGAATAGATTCCGGGTTCGAGCTTCGCTCGCCCCGGAATGACAGAGAAGAATCGAATCTCAACAGACTCTAGAGCCACGTTGGAGCGGCGGGATTGGGGACAATAGGCGGTTCATCGCCGACGCGTTTCGATCTAGAGCATGTTCTCCGAAATGCGAGTCGGAGAACATGCTCTAGGTTTTTGTTTTGTCGCGCATTATATCCGAAAACCGGTTCCCACTTTTCGGAATGCGCTCTAACATCCCGCAACGGCGGCGAAGCGAGGGGTCGGCATGAGCATTTGGCGGATGGTGTTG
>JBHHVZ010000172.1:0-2680 GCA_046756245.1 Parvularculaceae bacterium | reverse complement strand
ACTAAACACCTATTCTGCTTTGCCGGACGGATGATTGTCAAAACCAGCAACCCATTCGCAGCGCCGGAATTCAAGGTTCTTTGACGAACAGCATGCGTTTAACGCACAGCGGGTTTTTCCGCCCGATCGACGCGAAGCTCAAATACATCCGCCCGGGCGTAATGGCCGGCGGCGTCGAAATCCATTTTACCGCGCGCGATGTCAGCCTTATCGATTTTGGCGACGAGAATGTCTTCGCGCCCTTTTAATGGGCCCGCCAATATCTCTCCGAGCGGCGATACAATCAAACTGCCGCCATTAATCAGAACTGTTTCCGGATCATCGCCCTGTATGGTCGCAAAATCGGCTGGCGCGTTTGCGCGAGTCAAATACTGGCATGCCGACAGCACGAAACACCGCCCTTCGAAGGCGATCGTACGCATGGCCGCCGTCCAGTTCTCGCGGTCATCGACGGTCGGCGCGCAGTAAAGCTCAACCCCTTGCGCGTATTGCGCCATGCGCAGGAGCGGCATGTAGTTCTCCCAGCAGATAACCGCCGCAATGCGTCCCGACGGCGCGCCGAAGACGCCAAGCGTCGAGCCGTCGCCCATGCCCCATATAACGCGCTCAGCCGCTGTCGGCATCAGCTTTCGCCGTTTCCCCAGAAGCCGTCCGTCTGCAGAAAAACACAGCGCCGTGCAATAAAGCGTTCCTCCGCCCTCGTTTTCGCCCGCCCGCTCGATAACGCCGACGACGATATCGATTGCGTGATCTTTGGCGAGACCGGCGATCACTTCCGTCTCCTGCCCCGGAACGTCGATCGCGCTTTCGAAATAACGCCGGTAGAGATCGCGGCCCTCGGGACTGCGCGAGCCCACCGGCGCGCCGAAATGATTGCCTTTTGGATAACCGCCGATAAAGGCTTCCGGGAAAACGGCGAGCTTCGCGCCGCTTCTCGCCGCATCGGCGAGGAGGTCGGAAAATTTCTCCATCGTCGCCGGTGTGTCGAAGAGAATCGAGCCGGCTTGAACCACGGCGGCGGCGAGCGTTTCGGTCATGGCGGCGGCTCCCTGAGCTCTCAAATAAACGACGGCGGCTCTGATGCAAAACGGCCGGTATTCAGGCGAAATAAGCTTTCAAGCGGGCGCTTGCTTCTTTCAGCAGAGCGGGTTTTTTGCAAAAGCAAAACCGCGCGTAATGGCGCGGGATGTCGTCCGTATCAGGATGGTAAAACGCCGAGACCGGCACGGCGGCGACCTTGGCATGCTCAGTAATCTCGCGGCAGAACGCCATGTCGCCGCCGTCATAGCCGACGTCGCGGATGTCGACGATCATGAAATACGTCCCCTGCGGCTTCGTCGCGCGAAAGCCGGCGCGCGCAAGCCCTTCGGCCATCAGGTCGCGCTTTTCCTGCATGGAGGCGACGAAAGCTTCGTAATAGCCGTCGTTCATGTCGAGGCCGTAGGCCACGGCTTTCTGGAGATGCGGCTGGATCGTATAGGTGAGGAACTGGTGCGTCTTGGTCATCGCGGCGATAAGGCGCTCGGGCCCCGTCGCATAGCCGATGCGCCAGCCAGTGAGCGAAAAGGTCTTGCCGGCCGAGCCGATGCGCACGCAGCGCTCGGCCATGCCCGGCAGCGTCATCAACGGTTCATGGCGCAGACCGTCGAAAATCAAATGCTCGTAAACCTCGTCGCAGACGACGAGAAGATCATGGTCGCGCGCGATAGCGGCGGTCGCCTCCAGTTCGTCATGCGAAAACACCTTGCCGGTCGGGTTCTGCGGCGAATTGACGGCGATGAGCTTCGTCTTTGCATTGACCGCCGCCTTCAAGTCGGATTCTTCGAGGCGCCAGTCCGGCGGACGCAAACTCACGATGCGCGCCCGCGCGCCGGCCGCCTCGACCATCGGCGCATAAGAATCGTAGGAAGGCGCAATGAGGATCGCCTCGTCGCCGGGTTCGAGAAAACCGAAAAAAGCCGACGCAAGCGCCTCGACCGCGCCGCAGGTGACAAGCGTCTGCGTCCGCCAATCGACATCTAAGCCGTAAAAGCGCTTGTTCGCCCGCGCCACGGCCTGCCGCAATTCGGGCAGTCCCTCGGACGCCACATACTGGTTCGGGCCTTCAATAACCGCTTGCGCGGCGGCCTCGAGAATTTCACGCGGGCCATCCTCATCCGGAAAGCCCTGACCGAGATTAATCGCGCCGTGCTGATTGGCGAGCGCCGACATGGTCGGGAAGATCGACAGCGGCCGGTCGAAAAAAACACCATTGACGGAACGGGTCATGCGGAACTCTTCCCAGAGCGTTTAATGAAGCGCTTCGCGCGCGAGCCTATCAAGGCGCGCGCCGCCCGTCATCCCGTACAGGCCGGGGGTTTTATTTCGCACCGACGATAAACGCGACATAATCGCCGCCGAGCGTGCGCGCATGCGCGACGACCGGCGCGGTCGCCGAAATCACGCACCAGAACGGCGCAGGCAATTCGCCGAGGCCGTCGCCGGCGCCGCGATAGTGAATCGGCGTCCAGCTTTCGATGGCGCGGGCGGGCACGTTGGCGCGATGGGAATAGGCCGACCTGCGCTCGCCGTCGCGGTTGTAGCATTCCGCGACGATGTCGACGGCGATGTTGCGGTTTGCATTGACGACGGTGATCGCTTCGACATAGCGCGCCGCCGCGCCCCGTTCGACGGCGCCCGG
>JBHHVZ010000171.1:0-2808 GCA_046756245.1 Parvularculaceae bacterium | reverse complement strand
GCGTCTGGGCGGCGTTCGACGCGATGCAGGCGAAGCGGAAGGAAGCAGCTGCGTCTTGACCGCCGCGCGCCAGGGTCGCCGCCGCGAGCGGGCGCCTGCGCCCAGACAGAGTATCCACTGATACTACGCTCTTGCTGACCGAGGCTCATGGGCTCCGGAGACAAGCCTTGTATTTCACTGTCGACCCCTCGGGCCCGGCCATAGGCCGGCCTAAGGATAAACTCCGCCGCGTCGCGAAGGACGAAGGGACAAGGTCCCTCAGGATGAAGCGACCCCGATTTCTCGCCCGGCGCTCTAACCGCCGGCGCGGCCTTTCTCATAGGCGGCCTCGTATATTCGTATGATCCAGTCCCTGTCGCCCGGCGTCGAATTTCCATCGAGGAAATTCAGGAGCATCCGGGCGCAATCTTTCATTTTGTCCGTAATCTGAGGTTCCGTGCTGTTGATGTAGATGAGAAGATCCTCGCGCACGAAAGCCAGCCCGTGCGTCGTGCGGCGGACGCCTTCGGCGCGGTGCTCGCGTCCGGTGTTGGCGCCGAGCGTCTCGGCGCAGCGCGACAATTGCGGCGAACGCGTCAGCACCGGGCCGGAAGGCGCCGGCGGCGGCGTTGCTCCTTCCCGAGTAATCCCGAATGAAAACCTGATGCGCGGCTTGCGTTTTTTCTCGGGTTCGGCGGCGGTTTCGCCGGTCTCAGGCGGGGTTTCTTCGCTTTGCGCCGTTTCTTCGGGCGGCGCTTCTCCTTCTCCGGCCGGCGGCGGCGACGCCGTTTCATCCGGGGCAGGCTCTGAAGGCGGGCCCGGCGTCGCGGCGGGCGGCGAGGGCGCGGCAGGCGGCGTTTCAGGTTGCGCTGCTTCCTCTCGGGGAGGCGCTGCAGCCGTCTCGCGCGGCGGCGGCGCTGTTTCGGGCTCTAGCGTCTCCTCGCGTTGCGGCGGTGCGGCCGGCGCCGAAGTCTCCGGCGCGGATGCGCTTGGCGCCGGTGCGACGGTCTGGGCTGGCGGCGAGGCGGCCCGCGGCGGCCGCGCAGGGGGCTGCCGACATGCCGCATTCGCCCCGCCCCCCCACGTCCGTAAGAGCCTTTGTCGAATTTCGTACCCGATCCGGGCCTGCCCGATACCGGGAAGATTCTCGGCGAGCGTTGCAACGCCCGACCCTGTGCGCTCGACAACATCAGCATCATCGGGTAATGGCGTCTCAGTAAACGATATCTCGCCCAACAATTCCGTTGTCGGACGTTCAGCGAGGAACCAGCCGAAAACTGTGTTGTATATCGCCGTGAAGATCTCTTCGAGCCGATCTTCAATCCACTGGCGCAGTTCGCCGATCTTGTCGCGCGCCCACCTGATCGCGCCCCTCGCCTCTCGAATTCCGGGAATATCGTCCAGTATCCCGTCGATCGCGCGCGCGGCGTAATCCTGCGCTCTCCTGACGACATCGCCACGCGCGCCAAGTCGCTGCGCAAGATCGTTTACGAGATCTCTTGCGCTGTTCGCGGCGAACGAATCCGCTCTTGCAAGCTCAGAAGCGAGCGTATCCAACGCCGCTCCGACCGGCGAGCTCGTCAGCAAACGCATGACGGCTCGCGTCGCGCCGTGAATAACGGTATTCCGCACGCCGCGCACAAGCGCATTCCAGCCCCTCAAAATCAGTCCGTCATCATCGTCCAGAACCTGGAATGTGAGTTCGAAATCGCCCCTGATCTGGTGGCATTGCCGGTGCTGATAAAACAGAAGCGGGGGATTATATCGGTCAAAGCGGACTTCACCGCCGCGCCCGCCGTGATCGTCAAATTTCAGTGCGGGAATGTGGTTGTAGTCGTAAGCGCCCGCTTGCGGCCCGTGCGGGCCATGTGCTTTCTGCTCGACTGAATAATTGACGATAATATCACCGTCGCCGCGCCACCAATCGTCGCCGTCATTCTTCAAATCCAGCGACGTCCAAACGACGGTGATCTCGTAGAGGTTTTCTTCCTCCTTCGGATCGACATGCGCGCGCGCTGCGCTGATGAACAGAGCGAGAGCGGCGAAGACAAGCACGACGCGCGCGCAGGATGCAAAGATGTTTTGCGTTCGCGTCATAATCTAAGGCTCCCGCACGGTCCAGCCGAACAGGGAGGCGCTAATCGCCAGCAGGATGAAAGCGATCCCCGGAACCAGATAGACGCCCCAGTCGGGAAGCGAGCCAACGCCAGCTATTGCGGCGAGCATTATCGCCGCCCATAGAACCCACGCGGCGAGATATCGAACGGAGAGAACATGGCGGATGACTTTAGGGACGGCGAACGCCGAAAAGAAATTCCGGCGCACCGCCATTCGCGCCAACGCCGCCGGCGTCGCAAGGAGCATCAGTAGAAGGAAGAGCTGGCGAACGACAGGGGGCGCCGCCGCGGTTTCGCTCGCTGACGCAGCGATCGCATAAGGCGCCGCGTAAATCGCGGTTACGGTCGCGATCATGAGCCCGTCGACGAACAAGAAGAGCCAGCGGTTCCAGGAAGGCGCGCCGGTTCCATCGCGCGCGGCGCGAGCGAGACGTGCGGCGTAGCCGGTCGCCATCAGCGCCAAAATCGGGATGTAGGAAACGATTGCACCGATCAATAATCGGCGCGGATCGAAAAACGGTCGAAAGAGCGCCCCAACCATTCGCGTCCCCGTTTGAGCGGCAGGCTAGCCTCAAACCGCGCTGCATGCACGCGGCGGCGCAACATTGCGGGCGCGAGATCTTTGCGTGCGAAAAGGGCGTCTGACTCCATGCGCACGCCGTCGGCGCGGATCGCCAGCGCCAGATAAACCGCCTTGTTGCGGACGATCCCG
>JBHHVZ010000170.1:0-2896 GCA_046756245.1 Parvularculaceae bacterium | reverse complement strand
AAGCTCATCGGTCATATGCGATAGCCCTGCCCTTGAGGGGGAGTGGGTTAGGGTGAGGGGGTGGAGCCGCACACGCATCACCGGCGACTCTTCCCCCTCACCCGAAATTCGTTTCACGAATTTCGACCTCTCCCCCAAGGGGGAGAGGTGGGACCAACACTGACAGACAAAAGGAAACCAACCAACATGTCGCTTAGAATCAGACTGGCAAGGGGCGGGGCGAAGAAACGCCCGTTCTATTCGATTGTCGTCGCCGACGTGCGCGCGCCCCGCGACGGCCGCTTCATTGAAAAGCTCGGGACCTACGACCCGCTTCTGAAAAAAGACGACCCCAACCGCGTTCAGTATAAGGAAGAACGAGTCAAGCACTGGCTTTCCGTCGGCGCCAAACCGACCGACCGCGTTGCGCGGTTCCTGGCCGCGGGCGACATCGTGAAATGGGAGCGCGGGAACAACCCGCATAAAGCCGAGCCGGGCGAAAAAGCCAAGGCGCGCGTCGCCGAGCGCAAGGAGAAAGAAGAGGCCGCCAAGGCCGCCGCAGAGGAAGCCGCAAAGGCGCCCGCTGAGGCTCCGGCCGAAGAGACCGCAGAGGAAAAGGCGGAAGAATAACCCGTTCTATGCCGGCGGTAGCTTGGAAAATGGCCGAATTTTAAGGAATTCGGCCACGATTTCGTCGTTAAATTGCGTCATATACGACCCTTCCGCCGACAGCAGCGGAGCGAGGCGATGAAAAGATTCCTTACGGCGGTCGGTCTTTTGGCGCTGCCGCTTTTCGCTAACGGCTGCGTCGTCGCGGCGGCGGCGGGCGCAGGCTATCTGATCCACGACGAAGCGACCGAGAACGACGGCAAATTCGATCCGCTCGAAGACGTGCGCGGCGAAGGCGACGGCAAGAACTGACATCCGCTTTCGCTTTTATCCCCTGAAGAATGCGCCTTTCGGGGTTCCTGCGAGCAGTGAAGCGACCTTGGCGATCATGTCGGCGGGTATCGCTTGCGCGGCTTTTTTGTGCGCTTCAATCGAGTCCCATTCCTCAAAAATAATATAGCGCGCAGGGTCGTCGAGACAGCTCAAGAGCCGCACATGCCGGCAACCTTCCAGATTGGCGATCACCGGAACAGCCGCCAGCAGCGCCGAATGCAGCGCTTCCTCAACGCCCGGTTTGGCCTGATAATCGTTGATTCTCAGAATCGCCATGATGAACCTCGCACGACTAGCTGAGCGTCGGCCAGCATAACCGAACCGGCCGCAGGGCGGAATCTCTGCTTGCCTCGCATCGTCGGGCCCGCCTAATCTCCGGCCTTTATGCGCCAACGGGAGGGCAGGCCGTGCTTTCGGATTTGATCGGAACCGTAAACAGTTTCGTGTGGGGCGTGCCGATGTTGGCGCTGCTTCTTGGCACCGGTCTCTATCTCACCATTGGGCTCGGCTTCATGCCGATCCTGCGTATCCCCTACGCGTTCCGCCAGCTTGTGCATGGGGGGCGCCGTCACGCCGCCGAGGACGGCGACGTTTCGCCTTTCGGCGCATTGATGACGGCGCTGTCGTCGACGGTGGGCACGGGCAATATCGCCGGCGTTGCGGTCGCTATCGCCATCGGCGGACCGGGCGCGCTCTTTTGGATGTGGATGACGGCGTTTGTCGGTATGGCGACGAAATACGCCGAGGGGGTTCTGGCGGTGCGGTTTCGCGAAATCGACGCCGACGGGCGCCATGTCGGCGGGCCGATGTATTACATCAAGAACGGGCTGGGGAAGAAATGGATCTGGCTCGGCGGGCTGTTCGCCATTTTCGGCGTCTTCGCCTCGCTCGGAACCGGCAATTACATTCAGGCGGTGTCGGTCGCCGATGCGCTCAATACAAGCTATGGCGTTCCGATCTGGTTGAGCGGCGTCGTGATGATGGGCCTCGCCGCCGCGGTCATTCTCGGCGGCATCAAGCGCATCGCCAATGTTGCCGGCAAGCTGGTGCCGGCTATGGCGGCGTTTTATTTCATCGCCGGCGTCGGCGTCATCGCGCTCAACGCCGGCGCGATTCCTGACGCGCTCATTCTGGTGGTGAAACGCGCTTTCGGGATGGACGCGGCGCTTGGCGGCTTTTCCGGCGCGCTTTTGATGCTGGCGATGCAGCGCGGCGTCGCGCGCGGGATTTTTTCTAACGAAGCAGGTCAGGGCTCGGCGCCAATCGCTCATGCTGCGGCGAAGAACAAGGATCCGGTGAACCAGGGCATTATCGCCATGCTCGGAACCTTCATCGACACCATCGTCATCTGCTCGATCACCGGCCTTGCGATTCTTGTGACCGGCGTCATTCCGGCTGAATGCAACGCTGTTTCGATCCTTTCCAACGACGTGATGCCGGCGATCTGCGACACCGGTCCGCCGATTACCATTTCCGCATTCGAGGCGGCGCTGCCGGGGATTGGCGGTCATGTGGTGACGATCTCACTGGCGCTCTTTGCTTTCACCACCATTCTCGGCTGGAGCTATTACGGCGAGCGCTGTGCGGAATATCTCTTCAGCGAGAAGGCTGTATTGCCTTATCGGATCGTTTATGTGTGCGTCGTTCTGGCGGCCACGCTGGTACTCTATCTCGGCGAGGATATGGACGCGCTCATCAACACCGTCTGGCTTGCGACGGACACGTTGACGGGCCTTATGGCCGCGCCGAACCTTGTCGCCTTGCTGGGCCTGTCGCCTCTGGTGTTTCTCATGACGAAGGAATATTTCGGCCGAGAAAAAGCGGCTGGCGGCGCAGGCGCGCCGGCCAAGTAGAAATGCGACCTCAGAACCTGACTCAAAATTCGACTTCATAGAATTTTCGGTCAGACCCTCAAGGGCGCGTCGAAGAAATGCGGGTTCTTCGACGCCGCCTGACGTTTAAGGCGCTTTCATCG
>JBHHVZ010000169.1:0-2957 GCA_046756245.1 Parvularculaceae bacterium | reverse complement strand
CTAGCGCTGAAGCCCTACGCTGCGCGCCGCCCGGTCCGGACAACCAACAAGGCGCATGTCATGTCGATCCTCGTTTCCCGTGAAGACGCAATCTACATCGTAACGATCGACCGGCCGACGCATCGCAACGCCGTCGACCGTGAAACCGCTGGCGCGTTGGCGGACGCGTTTCGCGCATTCGAGGCCGACGACGGGCTCGCGGTCGCAATCCTTTGCGGCGCGGAAGGGCATTTCTGCGCCGGGGCCGATCTCAAGGCGGTCGCCGCGGGAAAGCCGAACCGGGTGCAGCCCGACGGCGACGGCCCGATGGGGCCGAGCCGGATGAAAATGTCGAAGCCGGCGATCGCTGCGGTGGAAGGCCATGCGGTCGCCGGCGGGCTCGAGCTCGCCTTGTGGTGCGACATGCGCGTGGCGGCGCGCGACGCGATTTTCGGCGTGTTCTGCCGGCGCTTCGGCGTGCCCTTGATCGACGGCGGGACGGTTCGGCTGCCGCGCCTGATCGGTCAGTCCCGTGCGCTCGATATGATCCTCACCGGCCGCGCCGTCGGCGCGGAGGAAGCGCACGAATGGGGACTCGTCAACCGTCTCGCCGAACCGGGCGGGGCGCTTGATGCGGCGAAAGCGCTGGCCCGGGAAATCGCCCAACTGCCCCAGACTTGCCTGCGCAATGACCGCGCCTCGGCGCTGGCGCAATGGGCGCTGACGGAAGCCGACGCCGTCGCCCAGGAATTTCGCTTCGGCGTCGCCACGCTCAATTCGGGCGAAGCGCTTGCGGGGGCGAACCGGTTTTCCGGCGGGGCCGGACGCGGCGGCGGGCCGGTCGATCTGGAATAAGCGCGCGTCCGAACGCCTGAACGCCGCCTTTTCTGCGCCGATCAGGGCCAATGTCCAGCTCTTTCGCTTGGCGAACGGCGTCGATTCGGCGTAAAGCCGGCCCCGATCGTGGGAGTAGGCGTATTCATGGCGAAACGAGCGGCGAGAAAGAAACCGGAGGCCGATCTCTTCGGCGGCGACTATACGGCCAAGGATATCGAGGTGCTCGAGGGGCTCGAGCCCGTCAGGAAGCGCCCGGGCATGTATATCGGCGGGACTGACGAGGCGGCGCTTCACCATCTCTTCGCCGAAGTGCTCGACAACGCCATGGACGAGGCCGTCGCCGGGCACGCCAGCCGAATCGAGGTCGAGCTTTACGACGACGGCTATCTCTCCGTCACCGACAACGGGCGCGGCGTGCCGGTCGATCCGCACCCCAAGGACAAAAAGAAATCCGCCCTCGAAGTCATCATGACGACGCTGCATTCGGGCGGCAAGTTTTCCGGCAAGGCCTATGTCACCTCGGGGGGGCTTCACGGCGTCGGCGTGTCGGTCGTGAATGCGCTTTCCGACGACATGATTGTCGAGGTCTGCCGCAATCGCACCATGTGGCGCCAGAGCTATTCGCGCGGCAAACCGCGCACCAGGCTCGAAAAAGTCGGCGACGCGCCGAATAAGCGCGGCACCATGATGATGTTCCATCCGGACCCGGATATTTTCGGCGAGAAGGCGGGGTTCAGACCGGACCGCGTCTTCCGCATGACGCGCTCGAAGGCGTATCTCTTCGGCGGCGTGGAGATCCGCTGGAAATGCGCGCCCGCGCTCATCGGGGACAAGGATGCGACCCCGGCCGAGGCGACGCTCCACTTCGAGCGCGGGCTGACCGACTATCTCGCCTCATTGATCGATGAGCGCCCGACCGTCACCGACGAAATGTTCGCCGGAACCGTCGAACGCAAGGAGGAGGGCGGCCACGGAAGAGTCGAATGGGCCGCGGCGTGGGGCGCGGCGGGCTTCGGCGCATCGGGCGCGATGAGCGACGGCTTTATCCATTCCTATTGCAACACCGTGCCGACGCCCGACGGCGGCACGCACGAGGCCGGCATGCGCGCAGCCCTCACCCGGGGTCTCAAGGCGTATGGCGAAATGGCCGGCGTCAAGCGCGCCTCGGCGATCACCGCCGAAGACGTCATGGGCACGGCGGGCGCATTGCTGTCGGTCTTCGTGCGCAATCCGGAGTTTCAGGGCCAGACCAAGGACAAACTCGCCACCGCCGAAGCCCAGCGCATCGTCGAGGCGGCGGTGCGGCCGGCTTTCGATCACTGGCTTGCAAGCCATCCGAAACAGGCCGACGCATTGCTTAACTGGGTCATCGACCGGGCCGACGAGCGCCAGCGGCGAAGGCGCGAAAAGGAAATCTCCCGCGCCGCCGCGACGAGAAAGCTCCGCCTGCCCGGCAAGCTCTCCGACTGCGCACAGAAGGAAAGGACGGGCACGGAGATTTTCCTCGTCGAGGGGGATTCGGCCGGGGGTTCGGCCAAGCAGGCGCGAAACCGCGCGACGCAGGCCATCCTCCCCTTGCGCGGTAAAATCCTCAATGTGGCGAGTGCGGCGCGCGACAAGGTCGCCGCCAATCAGGAGCTCGCCGACATCATCCAGGCGCTCGGCGCGGGCGCCGGCGCGCGCTTCGACCTCGAGGATTTGCGCTACGAGAAAATCATCATCATGACCGACGCCGATGTCGACGGCGCCCATATCGCGGCGCTTCTCATCACTTTCTTTCAGCGCGAAATGCCGGACCTCGTGCGCGAGGGCAGGCTTTATCTCGCCCAGCCGCCGCTCTTTCGCCTGACCGCCGGCGGCAAGTCGGTCTACGCCCGCGACGAGGCCGACCGCGACGCATTGTTGAAAAGCGAATTCAAACCGAACCAGAAAGTCGAGGTGTCGCGCTTCAAGGGCCTCGGCGAGATGATGCCGGCGCAGCTTAAAGAAACCACCATGGACCCGGCCAAGCGCTCCCTCGCGCGCGTCGTCATCCCCGAAGACCGGGCGGCGTCGATCGGCGACCTCGTCGACCGGCTGATGGGCAAAAAACCCGAAGCCCGCTTTCAGTTCATTCAGGAGAACGCGGCGTTCGTGAAGGA
>JBHHVZ010000168.1:0-2997 GCA_046756245.1 Parvularculaceae bacterium | reverse complement strand
AGTCTTATCAATTTTATATGATATTGCGAAAAGTGAGGGGTTTACGGCCGACTGGTTGCGTTTGAGTTCGACTGAAAATTATTAGTGAATGATTTCAGTGGATTATGATCTACTGTGCTCTGCCAAGACTGAGCTTCAAAAGTTCCCGATATTACTCCCAAGTCAAAAAGGCCCAAAACCGTCCGCACATGTCACTTCAACAGGACAAATAGTTTTCGACCGACAGGCGCATCCTCTTTCTTCAAATCGGCTCCGCCATGCGCAACAAACCTGAAAGAATCATGGTCGAGCCGCGCCGAATCATCACCTGAAAATCGCCACCGCCATGCTCATGGCAAAGATCTTCAATCAGCGCCGGGTATGGAATGCAGATCAACACCGCCGGCCGAAGAGGTTCTCCGTCCTTCACCCGGTAGACATAGCATCGGTCGCGAGGGTTCGTGCATTCGAGCAAGTTGAAAAACCGCGCCATCAAATCATGGTCTTCAAAGATATCACGCATCAAAGACGCTCACTTTCACCGTTATATTTCCAGAGATGACGACGAATACAGGGGTCGACACATTGGTCGACACATAGGTCGACACCGGAGCCGACACAGGGGTCAACACAGAGTGCAACACACCTATCGAAACAATCCGCAACGATCTCGCGCATTAATCGCATACAGGTCATTGAGCGCCTCGATTAATCAGCGTCATGATGTCTTCAACCCGCCAGGCCGTGATACGCGGCCCCAGTTTGACGGGTTTCGGGTAGCGGCCCGACTTGACGCCGGCCCACCAGGTTGATTTGCAGACGGGGATCGGGCCGCGAGGCGCGAGAATCTCCTTTAATCGGACGAACCCTGTTTCGGGGAGTTTGTCGAAATCAGTCATGCTGTCTCCGTATCGTACTACGGAGGACAGCTTCGGCTTTTACCGATATCGGTTGGCCGGTTTCGGATAACAGGCTTTCCGGTCGGATAACGTTCAACCGGTTGGCGTCTCAAAATCAAGCGCTTCAGCGGCTTCGCGCAACACATTGAGCACGGCGTCGTCGCTAATCGAAAGACCGGCGCGTTGAACATTGCTTACAATTTCAGCAGTCGCGGCATTGCGCTTCGCGTTCGGATTATATCCATGATGCTCAATCGCAATCCCAAGAATAATTTTATATAGCGAATTGCGTGTCGGCTCTGGCCGTTTCGGCGAAGTCGTTGATTCGGACTGCGCCTCCAACGCATCGTATTCAGCCTTCAACGCCTCATATTCGCTCTGCCAGTTAGTGATCGTGAATCCCCGGGTCTTCGCGGCAGCGATGAGACCTTCCGGAAGGTCAAGATTATTGCTTTGCATCCACGAAAGAAAATCTTGCGGGTCAACACATATTGGATTGGGAAACTTACCCGGCTTGAACGCCCGCCCTAATATCTGGCGCCGTTTCGAGAACGACTTGTCTTTCGCCGGCTCATCGGCTGCGTCTGGGTCGCACCCTATTGATAGCGCGATCGCCTCTTCATGCGTCCATGTCGCCATCTGCATCCAGTGCGCGTAGTCCGGTGCGGTTCGACGAGGCGCTTTCGAGGTCATCTTGAACCTCCTGCGGCTTGCGCATGCGCGCTGTGCTTGAAAGGTATAATCGCGGCTTTGTCGGAACGCACAAACCTCGACCACGCGTCCATCAACTTCCGGCGCTTGTCGAGCATATCGCCTCGCCGATAGGCCGCCTCGCTCTTGTTCTTGATCGTGTGGGCGAGCGCCCGCTCGCAGACTTCTCGGGGAAAATTCGTGCGTTCCGCCGCCCAGTCGCGAAAGGCTGATCGAAAGCCATGCACCGTGGCGGCAACGCCCATGCGCCGCAGCGTCATCAGAAGCGCCATATTCGATAATGGCCGGCCCTGTTTCCCGGCGAACACGCACTCGGCACCGTCTCGATGCTCGGCGGCCTTCTTCAGGATTTCAAGGGCGCGATCCGACAACGGGACGCGATGCGCGCGGCCCGCCTTCATCCGGTCGGCCGGAACGGTCCAGACAGCGTCTTCGAGATCGATTTCATCCCAGCACGCGCCAAGAACTTCGCCGGTCCTCGCGGCAGTGAGGATAAGGAACTCGAACGCCAGCTTGGTCGCGGCGTCGCTGTCGCCCTCGCGCATCGCGCAAACGAAAGCAGGCGCTTCGGCGTAAGGGACGGCGGCGTGGTGCTTTTGCCGCGCCGGTTGTTTGGGCATCACCTTGATGACGCCATCGACCGGATTGTCGCCCTCATAATGGCCCATGGCCTTGGCCCAATCGAACACTGCGCGCATGCGTTGACGCACTCGCCTGGCGGTTTCCGGTTTTGCAAGCCATATCGGCGTCAGAACCTGTATAATGTCGCCCGAACATATATGATTGACAGGTCGCTTACCTAAAGTCGGGAAGACAAAGCGTTTCAACGAGTCGATCCACTGCGCCCGTTGTTTTTTATTTTTCCAGGCGGGGGCGTTTTCCGTGTGAACGCGGGTTGCGGCTTCGGCGAACGTTATCGCAAGGTTGCGGTTGCGGCGGCGTTCGGCGAAAGGATCCCCCCTTCGCGCGCGATCAGCCGATATTTGACCGCAGCGCGCCGCGCATCGGCAAGCGAAACGAGCCGCGCCCCGCCAAGCCCCATGTCTCGTCGCCGGCCATGAACAAACGTGCGCAGCACCCAGCGCTTGGCCCCGGACTTGTCGACGACCAGGTACAAGCCGTTGCCGTCGCCATAGCGTCCCGGCGTGCTCAGCTTACGGATTTGCAGCGCCGTTAATCGACCGTCCGTATAACCAGACATGATCCGATCCTCCCACTCTTCGTCCCTCTCAAAACGCCGGATTTTGCTGGATTCAGGTCAACACGAATGGACAACGGTTGCAAATAACTTATTCAAATTATTGCGTTTTTAGACGCCCTCGGATTTTCCCGGACGACGAAAAATCAGGCTCTCTCTCCGCCATTAAGCCTTTGCCGGCAAACAGGCCTGTCAGGCCGTTTTCCGTTC
>JBHHVZ010000167.1:0-3097 GCA_046756245.1 Parvularculaceae bacterium | reverse complement strand
CGGGGCTTCACAGCGACCTTCTTTGCGGTGCGAAAGCGATCGCTGATGCGCTCGGCTGCAAACCGCGAAGGGTTTATCACCTTGCCGAACGCGGTCTGATGCCGATCTGGAACGAGCCGGGTATCGGGCTTGTAGCTCGCAAGTCCTCGCTCGAAGCGTACTTCAGAAAGCGCGAACACCAGACCCTTGTTTTTGAACAGGATTAGATTCAGACTCCGATCATGGCCAAGATCAGAAAGCGGACATGGACCACAAAGACGGGCGAGCGGCGGACCGCGTGGCAGCTCAACTATGTCGATCGCGCCGGCAATCTTCAGCAAAAGCAGTTTTCCACCCGTCGCGCCGCGGACGATGAGCGCATCCGGATCGAAGGCCAAATCGCAATTGGCGTGCATGTTCCCGACAAGCGCAGCATCACTGTCGCGGATGCTGTTCGCGCCTTCCTGAGCGATTTCGAAGAATTGGTGAAGGCAGGCAAGCGCGGCCGCATCACGCTGAAAGGTTATGAGTCGCTACTCAGACTACACTTGCTGCCATTCGATATCGCTGGCCTTAAGATTTCGAGGCTCAGCGGTCCTGACTGCGTCGCTTATGCGCGGGAACTGGAAAGCCAACGTAGTGACGATCAAGCGCGACGGGTGTTCTCGACGTTCCGTATGGTGATCGACTACGCCTGGGGCCAAGGCTGGATCGGCAGCAACCCGGCGCGCGCCGTCGGTGTGCGCACGGCGCCGGATTGGGAGGCGGATAAAGAGCCTTTGGATATCCCTCCCCTCGATGATTTGAAGACGGTTCTGAGGGCCGCACGAACCTACGACCAAACCGGCCGCGCCGAAGCGTTTGTCAGTGTGCTGTTGTTCCAGGCGCTCCGGAGCAGCGAGCTCAGGGCACTCGGCAAGCAGCATGTCATTCTTAAGGGGCCGTCTCCGGAACTTCTAATACGGCGCAAGGCCGATCGGTGGAGCCAGCTTCAACGGGTCAAGACCAAGAGCAGCGTGCGGAATGTTCCCCTTGGTCCGCACACCGTGAAGGCTCTGCGACGCTGGATGCTGGCCTGTCCGCCAAGCGAAGAGGATCTTCTCTTCGCGAACGGCGCCGGGAAAGCTGAGAGCTACGCGAACTACTACAACCGGCTCTGGCTTCCGCTTCTGGTGGCCGCCGGCATCATCAAGGAAGGGGAAACGCCTCCCTTCGGCATGCACAGTCTGCGGCACGCCGGAATATCGCTCTGGATCAAGAACGGCGCCACGCCGAAACAGGTGCAGACTTGGGCGGGCCATGCCAGCATCCAGACGACGTGGGACATCTACGGCCACCTTTGGCGCGAATTCCAGGATGAACAGTCGGCAGCCCGCGCCGCCGAACAAATCCTTCTGTCTTGAATCGCCCTGAATTTGACATGCGGAATGCCGCTGTGTTGCGGAACATAGCAGGCACAAACGGCCGTTTGCATGTCAAACCCATGTCAAACGGAGAATCCGGAAAATTTGCGAAGCGTTGAAAAATAAGGGTTTTTCGTGACAGCGGATGAGAACGCGATTTCAGACCTCCACAACAACAAAACCTCCGGCCTTGCAACCGGAGGTTTTGCACGAAGTTGACGAAGCGGCACTCGCTAAGTCATTGATTTTGGTAGCGGAGGAGGGACTCGAACCCCCGACACGTGGATTATGATTCCACTGCTCTAACCAGCTGAGCTACTCCGCCAAGTTGTATTTTCCATCTCCCTGAGCTCAGGATTATGAATCCTGCGCTCTCACCAACTGAGCTACCCCGCCGGAGGCCGGCGCGGACGCTTCAAGCGCCCGCCGCGGAGCAGGGTCTATAGCCGTTGCCCGCCGGGCCTGCAAGACGTCCCGCCCGCGCGCCGAAAACGATCTAAAATCGCTTATTCCTTGACGCCCGTCTCCGGCGGGATGATGCGCGCAAGCGGCCCGCCCTTCGGGAACGGCGCTACCAGAACGCGCCGGGCGACATGCCAGCCGCCGCCCAAAAGCACCATCGCCCCGCCGAGCAGCAGCAGCGTCAGCGCCGCCGTCCAGGCGCCGTCGAGGCCGGTCTTTGAGACCAGAACGCCGATCGCGATCGCCGCCGAAATCAGCCCGGAAACGAGCAATGCGCGCCGGTTGATCAGGAGCGACACCAGTGCGAACGAACCGACGATGGCCAGCGTCGTCCCCGCGGCGGCAGCGTCGCCGCTTGCGGCGCCATCGGCGCCGACGGCCATCACCGTCACCGACACGAAGATAAGCGGCGCGGCGAAGAAATGCAGCCAGAAGCCGTTGTCGGACAGGCGCGTTCGCCGGTCGGGATCGCGCGCATCAAAAAACAGCCCGAGCAGAAACAGGAACAGTCCCGCCAATAGCTGCAGCCGGAATATGTTGTCGACGAAAGCCGCCGGTTCGTAATAGCCGTAAGCCGCGATTCCCGTCGTCGCCAGCGCCAGCGCGCCGAGCCCCATCGCGAACGGCAGCTTCATCCTCAGATAATAGGCCGCGATAGCAATCGTTCCCGCCGCCGCAAGCGTCACCGGCAAGGCTCGAAGCTGTTCCAGCGCGGGTTCGATGTCGTTGAACTGCTGCTCGCTGAACATGACCACATAGGCCATGAACACGCCTGAAAGAAAAAAGCTCACAAAAACGAGCAGGATGACGATCGCAGGCAGAAATAGTCTGCGCGTGCGGGCGAAAATCTCCGCCAGCGCCCACATGATCGCTGCGTCGGCGAACGACACGCCTGCATAAATCCAGCCGGCGCGTCGCCAGCCGTCGACGCTGTCGATATCGAAATATTGCCCGACAACGAGTGCGGAGACGATTCCAAGACCCGCTGCGAAAATCAGCAAGCCGATGCTTAAGAAAACGTCGTGGAAATTCCGTATAAAGCGTAATTCTTCTTCGCCGGGAGGAGACGGATCGGAAATGCGCCGGTCGGGCAACGCCGCATCTACAAAGTCTTGTGAATGAAACGCCTCAGCCATAGCCGCCCCGCTTTGCCGCTGCTTCACAGCAGATTACCGGCCACAAGCGCTGAAAACAACGACTAGGACGGGCGAAGCGCCGCCACATGCTCGCCGATAGCGAGGCAGGACGTAAGT
>JBHHVZ010000166.1:0-3125 GCA_046756245.1 Parvularculaceae bacterium | reverse complement strand
AATCGGCAGCGCCACCGCGGGCCCAGCCCGATACGCGCCATGCCGCCGCCGGCGAAGAATTCGAGGAAGTCGAATCGCGCATTCGCGCCGGAGCCATTTGAATTCAGGGATCGATTCTTCCGCATACGCACCACGCGCGCCATATTTGCGTCACAATCGGCGCGTTCTCGCCTTATTTCAACCATTTATCTCGCAGAAGATTGAGTCTCGATTGATTGGCGCACTGGCGCGCTTGAGCGTACATTGCAGTCGGGCGCGAGGGGGCGTCGCAAAAGAGGAGACGCGACATGCCCTTGTTGAAGTCGAGTTTCATACCGTGGAGATTCGCAGCCGTCGCAGCGGCGGCGCTGCTCGGCGCGGCGCTGGCGTCGACGCCGGCGCTGGCGGCGGAGCGCGGCGACGGGGGGAGTGCGGCGTCTTCCCTTTCGTTCAAGGTCGCTTTCGCAGACAGCGACCGCCGCGACCGCCGCGGCGACCGCCGGCATCATCGGGGCGACCGACATGGCGACCGCCATCGCAGCCGCGACCGCCGCGGCGACCGTCACCGCGATCATGACCGCAAGGCGGATCACCGCGATCATGACCGCAAGGCGCACCGTAGCGATCACCGCGACCGCCGCGGCGACCGTCACCGCGATCATGACCGCAAGGCGGATCACCGCCGTCACGACCGCCGGGCGCATCATCGCCGCCACGACCGTCGGGCCGACCGGCATCATCGCCGTCACGACCGCAGGGCGCATCACCGTCACGATCGCCGCTACGCTTATGGCGGCCGGTCGCACCGCAGACACCACTATGCCGGGCGGCGCTATCGCCACGGTCACGGCCCCGGTCACGGGCACGGGCACGGCTATTTCTGCCTCGATCACGGGATCTTCCACTATTACAGCGGCTACGATCCCTACGGCTTTTCGGTGACCGCCTATTACCGGGGAAGCTCTTACCGCGGCGGCGGCGACTGCTATCCGGTCGAAAAGCACGGCTATTACCACGGCCGGCGCGCCTTGATCGGCGGACTGATGTGCACCGACGCCTACGGCTACACCTACATCCGGCCCGGCAGCCGTTACGTGATCCGCTACTATTGATCCGCCCGGGGTATGGGCGAGCAACAAGGCGGGCGCCGGTTTAGGCGCCCGTTTTCCGTAGAAGCGTTAATTTGACGATCCCGTCCGACTCCGGCGATTGTCGCCGCCGATCTTTCAGACTCTGCGGCGCGCAATGATCAGCAGAAATCGCTTGTTTTTTGGGCTCGCCGCCGCGGCGGGCCTCTCGGCTGCAGCGGCCGGCGCCGCTGCGCGCGCCGAAGACGGCGGCAACGCCATCAATGACGTACAGATCGGCGAGCGCGGCATGCTCACCCGCATTGCAGTGATTTGCCGGCGGCCCTGTCTGCTCGAGTCGCGGGCCGGCAGACGGTTCTTTCTCGAAGGCGCCGACGAGTCGATGAAGATCAATCTCGCTGAACGCAGCCGCAATCTTGAAGCGCTCAGCGTTGAGCCGGTCGAGGGCGGCAGCATCGTCTCGGTGCGCGCCGTCGGACGACTTCAGCGCGCCAGGCCCAAAGCCTGCCGCATCGACGGCGCACCGGCGGCTTGCGTCGATCTGCAATTCGCCCCCGCCGCGCCGGCGGACCAAACGTCCGGGGCGACGCCTCGCGCGGTTGAAGGTCTGCGTGAAGCTGCGGCGAAGCCGGCTTCGATCCCGGTTCCTCAAGAAAACGCCGATCCGCCGCCGGCGCCCCCCATCCTGCGCGACGGCGAAGAGGCAAGCCTCGTCGCCCCGCCCGAGCGGTTAAGCGCGCCGCGCCCGCCTGCGCGAGCGGATTCGCCTCGTCCCGGCGAAGGCCCGACGCTCGCCGCCGCGAAGCCTGTCCTCGGGCGCGCCTTCGGCGCGACCCGGGGGCCCGAAACGCCGAAAGAGCGCCGCCCCGTTCTTCGAACCGAGGGACTGCGCACGCTGGAGCTTGATGAACCGGCGCCATCGGACTTCGCCGGGGCGGCGCGCGCCATTCTCGGCAAACAGTTGACCTCCGCCGAATGCGCCGCATCCGAAGCAATCCTCGAGAAAGACGCCTGGGCGCTCGACGCCATGATCGACGTCGGTTTCTGCAAGGCCGCCGCCGGCGCGCTCGAGGAAGCCGACGGCGTCTTCAAGCGGCTCTTGGCCTACACGCCCGACAATTACGAAGCGCTTGTCGGGCGCGCGCTCATTGCACAGGAGGCCGGCGAGAAAAGCGTCGCGCGCAAATATTTCCAGGACGCGCTCAATGCGCTCCCCCCGATCGAGGAATCGAACCGCATCGTCGAGGCGATGAACCGGCTTTAGGCGCGCGCGCTCAGGCCGCGTCGGCGGCTTCGAGCCGGGCGATTTCGGCGTCGAGCGCGGCGCGCCAGTCCGCGGCTTCGGCGCGGTCGGGGAGATGCCCGCAGAGATAGTCGAATGTCCGCTCGCGGTGGAGGCGGACCATGACCGGCGACCACGGCCAGGTTTCGGAGTCCCGCATTTGCGAAAGCAGGCTTTGAAGGCGGTTGCGCACATGCCGCGGGTCGGGGATGTAGGCCTTCGGCGCCGGAGCGCCGAACATGTCGGGCTGCTCAGGCGCGGGGCCGGGACGGGAGTCGGATGAAGCCATGCCGCAAGTCTCAAGTGATTCGTTCTGCGCTCAATCCTTATCAGGAAACGCCGTTCGATAGGCAGCGTCGATTTTCCCCATCTGTTCGAGGGTGAAGGCCAGCACATTGGCGACGTTTTCGATAGTGTTGATCTCGTCGAGGGTGAGCGTGCGGCCCTTGCGGTCTTTTAGATATTTGGACAGCACCTGATAGCCGCCGATCTGGAATTCCCAGACGTCCTTCGGCACGGGCGCGAACATCTGCGTCTCGTTGATGTGGATCGTCCGTTCGACTTCCGAATAGCGCGGCTTTTCGACTTCGTTGTCGCCCTTGCCCTGAAACGCGCCGAGGCCCTCGTCCGGCACGTCGCGCAAGAGGTGCTTCTGCATCAACTCGCCGCCCAGTTCCGAAAGCGTTTCGAAATCGGCGCGCTCTTCCGGGAAGGGAATGCGCGGAAAGTCGATGCGCAGGAACTCGGCGTATTTTTCGCGATATACAGGTGCGTGC
>JBHHVZ010000165.1:0-3127 GCA_046756245.1 Parvularculaceae bacterium | reverse complement strand
CGCCCGACGCCATATTCCTGCCGCCTGATGCGCCAGCGCTGGAAAATACCGAAGCGATTCGCGATTATTATCTGAAGCTGTTCGCCGATCCGCTCTTCGCACTTGATTGCGAGCAGTTGGAGGTGAGCGTTGCACGCTCTGGCGAAAGCGCCTGGTCCCGCGGCAAGTGCCACGCTACGTTTACAGGCGAAGATGGGTCTGCAGCCAACGCCGCATCCAAATGGACCAAAGTTTGGGAAAAGCAAACCAATGGCGAATGGCGAAACCGTCTCAACACTTGGAACATGGACCCGTAAATCACTTCTCGAACCCGGAATTTGCTTGGATGGGGAATCCTATTTCTCCATGACCAGTTTGGCGGCGTTGTTAGGCTGCCTGGACAAAAGTATCGATGACTTTTTTCGGGCCCGTATGCTCGAAGTCGACGGTCAGTTTCTGGCCTTCGGCGGCCGTTACGCGGCCATACCCGAATTTCTGGTGAAAGACCCGTTCGCCGATGGAGAATTTTGCAGCGCCCGGCGCGCTGACCGACAGCGTTTGGGCCCGACCTTCGATCATCCCGGGGGCGCCGCGTTCGCCCGCCGCCTTCATGCGCCGCCGGCCGGGCGTATCATAGGTCGCGTCCTCGCTTGTCTCCGCTGCGCCGAATGGAGCGCGGCCGGCGCGCCGCGCCGCAGTCGCGCCGTAAAGGCCGGGTTCCGAATCGACTTCCACATGGTCCTCCGGCAGCTCGTCGACAAAGCGCGACGGAATCGCCGATTGCCAGCGGCCGAAAATCTGCCGGTTGGCGGCGAAAGAGATGCGGCAGCTTTCCTCGGCCCGGGTGACGCCCACATAAGCGAGGCGGCGCTCCTCTTCGAGCGCCGCGAGGCCGTTCTCGTCGAGCGATCGCTGGGACGGGAATATCCCTTCCTCCCAACCGGGCAGGAAAACCACCGGAAACTCGAGCCCCTTGGCGGCGTGCAGAGTCATCAGCCAGGCCTGTCCGTCAGCCGAGGCTTCATTGTGTTCGACGACCAGCGCCACGTGGTCGAGATAGCCTTCGAGGGTTTCGAATTCCGAAACCGCCTGTACGAGCTCTTTCAAATTGTCGAGCTTGCCGCCTGCCAGCGGCGATTTCGATACTTTCCACATATCCGCATAGCCGGACTCTTCGAGCACGAGTTCTGCAAGATCGGCGGGCGGCATGTCTTTGGCGTCGCGCGTCCAGCGGTCCACCATGTCGACGAAGCGGGCAAGCGACTTCTTCGCCGCCCCGTGCAGGTCGTCGCTTTCAAGCGCCAGCCGCGATGCTTCCATCAACGGGATTTCCTTGGCGCGCGCGATGCGGTGCAGCGTTTGCAGCGCTTTGTCGCCAAGCCCCCTTCGCGGCTTGTTGACGATGCGCTCGAATGACAGATCGTCCTCCGCGGAGCGGATGAGGCGCATATAGGAAAGCGCGTCGCGGGTTTCTTCGCGCTCATAGAAGCGCGGGCCGCCGACGACCTTGTAGGGCAGGCCGAGCGTGTTGAAACGCTCTTCAAACGCGCGCATCTGAAACGATGCGCGCACCAAGACCGCCATTTCGGAAAGCGCGCGGCCTTTAGCCTGTTCGGCCTCGATGTCGTCGCCGATGAGGCGCGCTTCCTCCTCGCCGTCCCAGACGCCGCGCACCCTGACGAGCTCGCCTTCTTCGCGGTCGGTCCATAGCGTCTTGCCGAGACGCGCCTTGTTGGCGGCGATAAGCCCCGACGCCGCGCCGAGAATAGCCGGGGTCGAGCGGTAATTGCGTTCGAGCCGGATCACTCGCGCGCCGGGAAAGTCTTTTTCAAAGCGGAGGATATTTTCGACCTCCGCCCCGCGCCAGCCATAGATCGACTGGTCGTCGTCGCCGACGCAGCAGATGTTCTTGTGTTTCTGCGCCAGAAGCCGCAGCCACAAATATTGCGCGACGTTCGTGTCCTGATACTCATCGACCAGCATGAAGCGAAAACGCCCCTGATAGTCGGCGAGGATGTCGGGGTGCTTCTGGAAAATCGTCAGATTGTGGACGAGCAAGTCTCCGAAATCGGCCGCGTTCAGACTTGTGAGCCGCGCCTGATAGGCCTTGTAGAGATCGACGCCCTTGCCGTCGGCGAATTGCCAGGCCTCGCCCGCGGGAACCTTGTCGGGCGTCAGACCGCGGTTTTTCCAGCCGTCGATAAGCGCGGCAAGGTAGCGCCCTGTCCATCGCTTCTCGTCGAGCCCGGCGGCGGCGATGACCTGCTTGGCGAGCCGGGTCTGGTCGTCGGCGTCGAGGATCGTAAAGCTCGATTTCAAGCTCGCAAGTTCGGCGTGCCGGCGCAGAATTTGCGCGCCGATCGAATGAAACGTGCCGAGCCATTGCATGCCCTCGACCGTCCGGCCGACCAGGGATTCGATGCGCGCCTTCATCTCGCGCGCGGCCTTGTTGGTGAAGGTGACGGCGAGGATCTGCCAGGGCCGGGCGCGGCCGGTGAAGAGAAGATGCGCCAGCCTTGTGGTCAGCGCCCGCGTCTTGCCGGTGCCGGCTCCGGCGAGCATCAGGACGGGCCCGTCGAGGGCCAGCACCGCCGCGCGTTGTTCGTCATTCAGCTCGGCGAGGTAAGACGCTAATTCTTCGGTTGTTTCCCCGCCGGGCGGCGGGGCCGCGGCAGCCATGGCGCGCTCGGAAATCGTCGGTTTCGAACTCATCGGCGCACCCTAGACGAGGGAGAACGATTCTGGAACATCCGGCGTGCGGCGTGCGTCGTTTCGACAGTGTCTCGGTTCGAATTTTTGCTCTCGACCCAAAACGGACATTCGAGTCTGAGCAAAAAGTCTTAGTTGCGGTCTCGACAAGAGCATGAATTCTGTGATTCTTCTAAACATGGAAACGAACCCAGAGGCAGAACGCGACACAATCGCTTGGTTCCGTGTTGGCATCGTTGTTACGTCCGCCTTAATGGGATCAGCTCTTTTTATTTCAGACGCTCGCACAGCCGCATACGTCTTTCTCGGTTACGCACTATTCGGCGCCACCGTGATGTTTATTTTTAAGACTTGGCGTTCGAGTAGCGAAGTAAAAAAGGTACATAAGAGCCCGGTTGAAAATTATTATTGAGTGGTTTCAGCGACTTGTGATTCACCG
>JBHHVZ010000164.1:0-3145 GCA_046756245.1 Parvularculaceae bacterium | reverse complement strand
CCTCTCTCGCCGCCGCGCTGCGCGGAAAGAGCGATCTCGCGCTTGGTAATGTCGTAAGCGTCCGGGGATCGTCGCCTTACGCTGCGGTGTGAACCTATGAATACTCATTAGAAGTTCTAGTGAGGATCATAGGAGCGCGGGATGAGCGGCGAGATTATCATCGATTCAAAGCGCAAGCGGAGCTGGCCGAAAGAGTTGAAGCGTCAGATTGTGGCCGAAAGCGATGCGGAAGGCGTGACGGTCTGCGACGTAGCGCGTCGTTACGACATTGAACCGTCCCAACTTTTCCATTGGCGCAAACAGTTTCGCGACGAGGCGGTGAAGACGGCGGAGTTTCTGCCCGTAGAGCTTTCCGCCGACCAGACCGGTTCGGATGATGACGGATCGGAGCCGCCGCCCTCCGCGGCTGGGCGCGCTGAGATTTTGTTTCCCAATGGCCGCCGGTTGCTTGTAGCGCCGGGACTGGCGCGAGCGCTGCTTGACGATCTTGTCGGCTCTGTCGCGAGCGCTTCATGATCGGCCCGCCGCCCGGAACGAAGGTTTGGCTGGCTGCGGGCAAGACGGACATGCGCAAGGGTTTCGACGGTCTGTCGGCTGTGGCGCAGACGGTATTGAAAGAAAATCCGCTCTCAGGCCACGTCTTTGTGTTTCGGGGCCGGCTTGGCGACCGGGTGAAAGTGCTCTGGTGGGACGGCCAGGGCATGTGCCTCTACTACAAGCGCCTTGAGAAGGGCTCGTTTGTCTGGCCGTCAGCGAAGGATGGAAAAGTGTTTGTCACGGCGGCGCAGTTGTCGCTTTTATTGGAAGGCATAGATTGGCGGTTGACGCGTGGCGCGCCAGTTGCCGTACAGCCGACGCAAGCGGTTTGACGCACTCTGTATAAAGCGTATCGTTCCTTGACATTTTGATTCATTTTCAGGGCGAACGGTTGTAGACACCCCTTGATGTCTCAGCCGTCCCCAGAAACGATTCCCGATGACATTGACGCCTTGAAAGAGATCGTCAACGCGCAAGCGAGCGAGCTTCATTCGAAGTCGCTGTTGATTGAGAAGTTAAAACTCCAGCTGGCGATGTTGCGCCGCTCGAAGTTTGGGAACTCGTCTGAAGCGCTTGATCGGTTGGAGATGTTGCTGGGCGACATGGAGGCGCGCCAGGCGCAGAGTTTCGATCCTGGCGAGCATTCGGAAGCGGTTGATCCCAAAGGCCAGCCGAAACGCAAGGCCTTGCCGAATCATCTGCCGCGTGAGGAGCATCGCCATCGTCTGGAGAAGACAGACTGCGCCAGCTGCGGCGCGCCGATGCGCAAAATGGCCGAAGAGACGCGCGAGATTCTGGACTTTATTCCCGGCAGCTTCGTCGTTAAGCGTCATATCTGCGAGAAGTACGCCTGCCGCGATTGCGGGTCGATTGCCGAGGCGCCCTTGCCATCCATGCCGATTGAGAAAGGCGCGCCGGGCGCAGGCTTATTGGCGCATGTGCTGGTCTCCAAATATTGCGACTGCCTGCCGCTCTATCGTCAGTCCGAAATATATGCCCGCGAGGGTGTTGATATCCCGCGTTCCACGATGGCGGGCTGGGTGGCCAAGATGTCGAACCTGTTGGCGCCGATCGCCGAACGCATTGAAGCCCACGTGCTTGAAGGCGCAGCGATCCATACTGACGACACGCCGGTTCCGGTTCTCGATCCTGGCCGCGGCAAGACCAAGACCGGCAGATTATGGGCGCATGTCAGGGATGAACGTCCCCATGGCAGCAAGACGCCGCCGGCGGCGTTCTACAAATACTCCGCCGACCGCAAGGGCGAACGTCCGCAAGAGTATCTGAAAGACTATTCGGGCTTTCTGCACGCCGATGGATTTGCCGGCTACGACAAGCTTTACGGCGACAAGATCAAAGAGGTCGCCTGCATGGCCCATGTACGGCGCAAGTTCTTCGACATTCACAAAGCGACAAGCTCGCCAATCGCGGAGGAAGCGCTGAAACGCATCGCCGCGCTTTACAAGATTGAAAAACGTAGCCGAGGCCGTCCGCCCGATGAACGGCGACAGCTTCGCCAGGAAGAAGCCAAAGAAAAGTTTGAAGCCTTATTCGACTGGTTGCAGGCGAGGCTGCCGTCCGTGCCCGGCAGAGGCGAACTCGCCAAAGCCATGCGCTACGCGATCGCGCGCATGAAGCGGATGACCGCTTATCTTGATGACGGGCGTTTGGAGCTCGACAACAACATCGCCGAAAGGTCTGTGCGCGGCATCGCCATCGGCAAAAAGAACTATCTGTTTGCCGGATCGGACGGCGGCGGCGAATCTGCCGCCGTCATATACAGCCTCGTCGAAACCGCAAAGCTCAACGGCGTCGAACCGCACGCCTGGCTCACCCACGTCATCGAAAACATCGCCGATCACCCCATGAAAAAGATCGACGAATTGCTGCCGTGGAACTGGCGCGATCAAGGGAGCGGCGATAGTCTCGCCGCATGAGCCCGCAAAGCATCGCCCGTCTCACTGTAACGCTCGACGACGTCGAGCCGGCGGTTGTCCGCAAAATAGAGGTTCCTTCCGATATCCGTCTCGATCGACTGCATGAAACGCTACAGGCGGCGCTCGGCTGGACCAATTCCCACCTCTGGGAGCTGCGCGCCGACGACACGGCGTGGGGAATCCCCGATCCCGATTGGCCGGACGGTCCGCTCGATGCGAAAAAGGCGACATTGTGGGAGGTCATTGAAAATACCGGCGCCTTGCAGCTCCTGTATCTTTACGACTTCGGCGACGGCTGGGGGCATACGGTCAATATCGAGTTCGACGATCCCGCGCCGAACACAACCTATCCTGCCTTGATCGACGCAACCGGGCGATGCCCGCCCGAAGATGTCGGCGGTCCCTGGGGCTACGCGGAAAGTTTGGAAGCAATCGACGATCCTGATCATGAACGCCATGAGGAGATCGTCGAATGGTGGCCTGAAAACTTCGATCCCGAGACAGCCCCAACCGACGACCTGAAAGAATGCGTCGCCTACCTCGCAAAACGCTGGAACCGAAAACCGCGAAAAAAGAAATCCGCCTAATCAACCAGCGCTCTTCGCCGAACGCTTACTCCTCCGGTTCCATCTAAACACCTTATCTCGGTGTCCATCAAACCGGGGACAGGC
>JBHHVZ010000163.1:0-3174 GCA_046756245.1 Parvularculaceae bacterium | reverse complement strand
TCACCTCCCCCTTGAGGGGAGGTCGAAATTCGTGAAACGAATTTCGGGTGGGGGTTACGGCCTCGCCAAAATGCACGCTCTTGCGCGTTTCGTACATGCTTTCCCCCCTCCCGAAATCTGCTACGCAGATTTCGGCCTCCCCTCCAGGGGGAGGCGGGAGTCTGCGGCGGCGTAGTTGCGTTGTCTCAAGTCTCGCCTATCGCCGACAGGTAGAGATCGAGCAACGCTTCCTGTTCCTGCCGTTCGGCGCGGTCCATCTTCCGGATACGGATGACCTGACGGAGAATCTTGGCGTCGTAGCCTTCGCCTTTCGCCTCGGCGTAGACTTCCTTCTGGTCGGCCATGATGGCCGCTTTTTCCTCTTCGAGGCGTTCGATGCGTTCGATGAAAGAACGCAGCCGGTCCGCCGCCACCGTGCTTGTCGAAGCCGTCACATTCGCCGAACCGTCCGCCATTCTCACGCTCCTTGCCGGAAACTGTTTCACATGCATGCAGGTCGAGACCGCATGAATTCTGTCCGGAGTTAGAAAGGAGCGCGGTCAAAGCGCAAGGCTCAATAACCGCCTTGGGGAAAACTATATTTCCTGACCTTCGAGTTCTTCGCGAAGGGTCCGGGCGCGGCGGCGGGCGTGCTCGTTATGGGGATTCCATTCGAGCGCCTTCTGGAACATGTCGTAGGCGTCGCGGGTCTCTTTGTTGTCGAGCAATAGTTCGGCGAGCGCGATGCGCACTTCGAACTGACGCGGCTCGAGTTCCAAAGCTTTAGAAAAATCGGCGACGGCGCCCGCCTGATCCTCCAGCGCCAGACGCACCGAACCGCGCAGCGCGTAGCCTTGGGCGAAATTGGGCGCGAGCCCGACAACGTGATCGAGTAATGCCGCGGCGAGCTCGAAAGACCCGGCGTCGATGCTCTGTTCGGCGCGGGCGAAAAGGATGTCGACGGTGTCGCTTTGAGAGTCAGACCAGATGTCGATGATTCGGCCGGCGGTCTCTTCGGCATCCAAAGCATCGCCGACCCGAAGCTCCTCGAACAGCGCATCGAGCCGGGGATCGGTCTGATCGGCCCAGCCCGGCGCAAACATCGCGCCGAATCCGAGAAATGCGCACAACACACGCCGCATGGCGGCGAGGATAGCGCCCAGAGGTTTATGAACCAAGGAGAATTCAGGCCGAAAAACTAGCCCTGACGCGCTTTGAAGCGCCGCTGGGTCTTGTTGATCACATAGACCCTGCCCCTGCGCCGGACCACGCGGCAGTCGCGGTGCCGTTTTTTCAGTGATTTCAGCGAGCTTCTGACTTTCATGGCTTCGGGGCCCTCATCCGCGACGAGCGCGGGGGATAGCCAAAGGGCGGACTTGTGTCAACCGGCCTTCCCCGCCCGGCCCTTACGAAAGGCCGAAAATCCGCCCTTCGGCGTCGACGCCGATCGCTTCGGCGGCCGGCGCTCTCGGCAGACCCGGCATGGTCATGATGTCGCCGCAGATGACCACGACAAAACCGGCCCCGGCCGACAGCCGCACTTCGCGGATCGGCGCCACATAGCCGCTCGGCGCGCCCTTCAAGGCCGGGTCGGTCGAGAAGCTGTACTGGGTCTTGGCGACGCAGATCGGCAGCCCGCCGTGACCCTCGCGCTCAAGCGCCCGAAACCGGGCCCGCACCTTGGCGTCGGCGATGATGTCGTCGGCCCGGTAAATGAGCTGGGCGATGACCCGGGTCTTCTCCCAAAGCGACAGGTCGTCGGCGTAAAGGCAGCGAAACTTCGACGGCGCGTCGTCGATGGTTTCCACTACCTTGCGCGCCAGCGCCTCGGCCCCGGCGGCGCCGTCAGACCAGTGCGTGCAGGGAATGACCGGCGCGCCGAGATGCGCACAGATGCGCTCGACCGCTTCTGTTTCCTCCGGCCTGTCGGATTTGAACCCGTTCACCGCAACGACGACCGGAACGCCGAACTGGCGAAGGTTCTCGATATGGCGCGCGAGGTTCTCGCCGCCTTTCTCGACCGCCTCGACATTCTCCTCGCCGAGTGATTTGAGATCGACGCCGCCATGCATCTTGAGCGCGCGCACGGTGGCGACGAGAACCGCCGCCGACGGCTTCAACGCACCCTTGCGGCAGGCGATGTCGAAAAACTTCTCGGCGCCGAGATCGGCCCCGAAGCCCGCTTCGGTCACGACATAATCCGCCGCCTTGAGCGCAAATTTTGTGGCGATCAGCGAGTTGCAGCCATGCGCGATATTGGCGAACGGCCCGCCATGCACAAAGGCCGGCGTCCCCTCGAGAGTCTGCACCAGGTTGGGCTGCAGGGCGTCTTTCAGAAGCGCTGTCATCGCGCCCTCGGCCTTGATGTCGCGCGCGCGAACGGGTTTCTTGTCGCGGGTGTAGCCGATAACGATTTCGCCCAGCCGCTTTTGCAGATCGGCGAGATCGCGCGAAAGGCAAAAGATCGCCATCACCTCCGAGGCGACGGAAATGTCGAATCCGTCCGTACGCGGAAAGCCGTTCGTCGGTCCGCCGAGCCCGACCGTCACCTCGCGCAGCGCCCGATCGTTCATGTCGACGACGCGCCGCCAGGTGATGCGCCTGAGATCGAGGCCGGAACCGTTCGACCAATAAACATGATTGTCGACCATGGCCGCGAGCAAATTGTTGGCGGTGGTGATCGCATGCATGTCGCCAGTGAAGTGAAGATTGATGTCCTCCATCGGGACGACCTGGGCGTAACCGCCCCCGGCCGCCCCGCCCTTCATGCCCAGGCAGGGGCCGAGGCTCGGCTCGCGCAGGCAGATTGCGGTCTTCTTGCCGATCCGCGAAAGCCCGTCTCCAAGGCCGACGCTCGTCGTCGTCTTGCCCTCGCCGGCCGGCGTCGGCGTGATGGCCGTCACCAGAACAAGCTTGCCGTCGGGGCGGTCGTGCACGCTGTCGATGAAATCGGCGGAAATCTTCGCCTTGTCGCGCCCGTAAGGGATGATCGCGTCGGGAGGGATGTCGAGCCGGGCTGCAATGTCTTCAATCGGTTTGAGCTTCGCCGCCCGGGCGATTTCAAGGTCGCTCGCTTGGGTCACGTGTCCGCCTCTCAGTTTTCGCCGTTTAAAGGCCTACAGCATTTTCTAGCACTTTAGCATTTTTCCCGGCGCGCGCCGCCTTCCACAGTGACGCATGCCGAACGCCCGCTAG
>JBHHVZ010000162.1:0-3182 GCA_046756245.1 Parvularculaceae bacterium | reverse complement strand
GTCGCCGGCTGCGATCGCAGCTCCTGTCATCCACCACAGATGAACCCCTATGCCGGCCATGAGCATCATCACCGCCATTCCGATGATCATGACGAACATTTTTACCGCCGCCCATGGGGCGTCGACCGCGGCGTCCGATATCTGATTTACAGGCATCTTTCGATCAATTCTCGACGCAAGCGCGCCTGATAATCCGCCATGGTTTCCCCCTCCTCTTGGGGGATCAGGTACAAGAGCTTTGCGGCGATCAAATACGGTCGCCGGCTTGAATCCCCAGCGGGGCTGTTTTTCGTTACGACACTTTCCAAAAGGCTCAGAGTTTGCTCCGGATTTTTGCAATAACGCCGCACGGATACAGAGGCCGCATACCAGTTCGCATACGCGGATACCGTCAACATCGCGCCCAGCACCGCGAGGATCACACGCAGCGGCCGAAACCGCCCCGGCTGTAAGGGCTCCTCCTCGCGCATCTTATAGAATCCGGCGTCTGCCATGCTAGCCTCAAGCGTCGCCCACAGGCGCGGTTTCCGCAAGCTCCGGAAAATGTGAAGCGCTCCGTACCGAACTATGGTGATAACTCCTCGCCGCCGAGCCGAGATGCGCCTCGATTCGCTCCGCCGCCCTGTAAGCGCAAAGGATGCGGTCCCTCACCGAAACGCCTCCTTTGTAATTAGCTTCAAGATGAAGCCCAGAATGCGCAGCCAGCCGTTGGTCGATCTCTCTCAAGCGGGCGAGATAGCGGTCGTGATACAGCGGCAGCGCCTCTCGATGGCGATCGATGCGGGCCATGTCGACCGGTCCGCGAATATCGAGCAGCAGAGCAATCGATCCCAGAACCGCATCGATGCTTTGGTCGTCATCCAAGGCGGTCGCAGCGGGATTTCTCGCGCCGCCCAGATAACAACTCAGCAAGGCTTTACGGGCTGGAGCGCGGTCGGGAAACAGCGAGCTCGACCACAGACATCCGTTGATGGCCAATCCTTCGCGACGCGGCGTTAGAAAGCCTGTTCCATCGAGCGGATGATGAATATCGCTTCGCGAAAAACCCAAATGCACGATCGAGAGCGGCGCATACTCGATACCCGCCAGTAATTCTTGGAGTTCGGCGTCGAAACGGCCCGTCAATTGCGCCGCAACCCTGGCTGGCGTGCACAGGACGACGTGCCGCGCCCCGCAAGAGATGTCGCCGTCCGATGAATGAGCCTCGACGCGCCAGCCGTTGCATGTTTGCGTCAATCGGGCGACTTGTCGTCCCGATTTGAATCCGACCTCCGGCGCCGCCGCCAGAGCTTCCGTCAAAACACCCATCCCGCCGGCGAATGAAAACACTTCGTTTGGCATTGTTTTGTTGGCGTGCAAGAGTTTTTTCGCGATCACGCCCAGCGCAATCCCGCCATAGCGGCTTTCAAGCGCTGTCAACCGTGGAAGCACAGCCCGAGCGCAAGCTCGATCCGGATCGGACGCAAATGTTCCGGCGACGAACGGATCAATCGCGCCTTCCAAAAACTCGCGGCCGAACCGTCTGCGGACGAATTCGCCGACGGTTTCATCTTCATGTCCGCCCTTCGGAATGAACGGTTCGAGCATCAACCGCGCGCGTCCCCGGCGACTGAACGGCGCTTTGAGAAGCGCCGCGCCGAGCGTCGTAGGAACCGATTCCAGTCGACCGTCACGGATGAGGTAACGTTTCGCCGCCGATGCGCAGACCACTTTATGTCTGGCGACGCCTGATTCACTGAGAAAACGCGTGATCTGGGGACTGAAGTTCATCACCATGGAAGCCGCCCGCTCGGTGACATAGCCGTCCTGGCGCGCGCTGGAAATTTTGCCGCCCGGCCGATTTTCCCGGTCCCACACCTCGACGGAAATTCCTCGGCGGGCGAGACACCAGGCGGTGGCGAGACCGGAGACGCCGCCCCCGACAACGAGTACGTCGATCTCGGTCATTCGGTCGCTCCCGGATGGCGCGGACCGCCGGCGCCGAAGCGGCGCGCGGTCAATTCCGACAGATGGCGGGTCGTCACCTCCGATTCGCTGAGGCTGGCGACATAAGCTTCTGCGCGGCGGCGCACCAGCCCGCGGAGGAAAGACGGCACATGCGACAGGCGCGTGGCGGCGTCGGAGGACCAGGCGATTTCCGCCAGATCGAATTCGGCCAACGGTTCAATCGTCTCGTCGCCGCGCGGCGCATACCCGCACAGACGATCGGCGCCCATCAGGCCTTCTCCGGCCGCCAGCGGGCGCGCCCGACAGCCGCCGCAGAGCCTCCGGTATTCGCAAGCCCCGCACGCGCCCTCCAGTTTCGGCTCACGCAGCGCGACGAATTCCGGCGCGTTGTCCCAGATATCGAAGAAAGCTCGGATACGAATATTCCCGACTTCCTCAGCGATATAGGGACATGCAGTCACGCCGCCGTTCGGCGTGACGCGGCAATAATGCGTTGCGGCAATGCAGCCGTCGCCCTGGCGCCCGCTGATGCGGTTCATCGGACTGTCCGGCGCAAGTTGATGAGCGATGCGTTTTACATGCGGGGCGCATCGTGGTCGGATAATAAGATCGGGGTTAAGCTCCTGCGCTTCGACCAGATGCTGAAGCGCTTCTTCATAGCGTTCCGGCGTAAGATCGGTGACGGACTCAGCGCGCCCGGTGCAGATCAGGAAAAAGACGTTAAGAACACGCGCTCCGGCGCTCTTCGAAAAGTCGATAACGGCGTCGATTTCATCGACTGTGCGTTCCGTGATCGTGAAATGAATCTGGAACGACAAATCATGTCGGCGGCAGGCGTCGATTCCGTTCATAGTCCGCCGCCAGGAGCCCGGCTTGCCTCTGAAATCATCATGGATTTCAGCGTCAAGCGAATCGAGACTGATGCCGACGCCGAGCGCGCCGGCTTTTTTCAATGACAGGACGCGCCTGTCGGTCAGCAGGGTTCCGTTAGTCCCGACGACAGTGGCGAGTCCGAGGCCGGCGCCGTGACTGATGATGGTTTCGATGTCAGGCCGGACAAGCGGCTCGCCGCCGGTCAGAACGATCATGGTTTCGTCGCTGCGCTCGACGACCGCATCGAGCAGCGCGCAAACCTCCTCAGTCGTCAGCTCGTCCGGCGCGCTCCGTTTCAGCGTCTCCGCATCCAGATAACAGTGCGCGCAGGCCAGATTGCAACGCCGCGTAAGATTGATCGC
>JBHHVZ010000161.1:0-3253 GCA_046756245.1 Parvularculaceae bacterium | reverse complement strand
AGCTTTTTGATCTTTTTGAGCCGTTCAACCGCCGTCGAGCTGAGATGAACCGGCTTGGGGCCGGTTTTTGAATCCGGCTCCCGATTTGGTCCTTGAGTGCAATCAATACAGCTTGGCGGCAGGAGTATCTATCTCCATCCACCGCGCGCTAAATCGCTGACTTTGACATGGATTTGACATTCGCGACTTAACACATTGATTTTCTTAGGTCCCGAGAGGCTTCATAACCCTGAGGTCGCGAGTTCAAGTCTCGCCCCCGCTACCATCGAATTTCGGAAATTCATCGAGCGCTCGAGAGGCGGTATTCCAAGAAGGGCCGCGCACGAAACGCGGCCCTCCCGCTGTCTGCGTTTGCTATTCCTGTACGCCGTCAAGGCTGCGGATATAGCCGACGACCGCGTCAATCTGTTCATCGGTCAGAACGCCGCTCCATGCCGGCATGCCGACGCTGACGCGGCCGTTGGCGACGGTCTGTTTGACGCCGGCTGCGCCGGTGAGCTGGACGTATGGATTGTCCACGAGCCTCGGTCCTTCATTGCCGCCGCCCGCATCGCCGTGACAGACGGCGCAGTTGTTGGCGTAAACCTCCGCGCCGGTCCGAGAGACAAGCGGCGCTGCTGCGGGCTGTGAAGCGCCGTGGCCGGCAGTAATGTTGAACTCGACGCGCGACGCGAACACCGTGTCGACCCCGTGACGTCCGCCTGCGCCGCTGATGAAGGGAACGCCGTCGTCGTCGCTGTCGAGATCGCCGGCGCGTATGCGATCAATATCCTCGCCGGTGAAGATGTCTTCCGACTGCATCAGGCCGCTGGCGTCGACCGCCTGGACGAAGAACCGCTTGAAGCGGTCAAGAAGCGCTGCGTCCTTATCGATGAGGATCATCTCACGCAGCGCGGCGAGCGTCGCGGCCACGTCTTTCGGCGTGTAGACGACATGATCATCGCCGGGCTTGTTGCGATAAATCCACGCCGCCTCATCCCAGAAATCGCGGTTCCAGGTTTGGCTCGTCCGGCGCGCCGCCTCAAGGTAGCGGCCGTCATCGGTCGCGTTGTAGGCGGCGAGCATGCCCCGGATCGCGAACGCCTGGCTTGTGGCGTCGCGTTCTCCCGCCGCAGCGCCTGATGCGGCGTCGTAGCGTTGGGCGAAAGATCCGTCGCCGTTGGCGACTTTGAGCAGGAAATCCGCTTGCTGACGAAGGAGGCTTAACGCTTTTTCCCGCCGTTCAGGTTCGAGATCCATATAGTCGGCATAGGCGGCGAGCGCGACCATGGCGAGCGACAGATCGCCGGTGTCGACGCTCGACTGCGTCCCGCCGTCCGGCGTCCATTCGGAAACCAGCACGCCGTTCGACATATGCATGACCTGCATATTGTCGAGCACCGTGTTCGCTATGCCCTGGGCGAGGAGCGCGTATTTCTGCTCCATGATGCTGCCGTCCACGGGCGTCTGATAGCCGAACACCTGGTCGGCGTTGTCTCTCACGCGCGGATTGGCGAAGTGAAAGAACTCTGTCGTCGCCCACAGCCAGGACGCCTGATCCCAGAGATTGCTGGCAGAGTCCTTGATGGAGAAGTCCTGATGACGGACCGGCAGGTCGCCCATGTAAATGAGCTCCGGCCGGATTTCGTGCGGCAAATAGCGCAAGCCGTTTTTCGGCCTGTAGGCGATCGGATTGATCCCGGTCAGCTTGGGCGCGCCGTCTCCGAAAATGAATCCGCGTTCCGACTCTGAGGGGTCGGCGAACAGCGACGCCTTCGCCATCAGCATGGTCGACACCGCCTGCAGGGTCAGCATCGATCCGCGGAAGCCGTCGGCGGCGTTGTTGCCGAGAAAAACCCGACCGGGGAAATCATCGTCAGTATGATTGCGGCGCAGGAAGAATTTCGCCCACAGCACTTTCTTGAGCATGGTCTGGCCGACGCCGCCCATGTCGATGGTCTTGTCCATGGCGTCGTGCGACCACCACAGATGGTCGAAATCGTTGAGATAGGCCGCGCGGCCGCTGTCGTCGTTTTCGATGTCGACGTCGCGGCCAAGGCGCGGGTCGGCCGAAGCGAATTCCAGCATCAGCGGAACGGCGCTGTCGAAAACCCGGGGCAGGCCGGTGCGGCTAAGGTAGGATGCGGCGACCTGGGTGAGCATGACGTCCTTGTTCGACATCGGAAGCTCGCCGCGATTACGTCCGAATTCGTTAAGCCTGGTCGCCTCGTTTGCACGCATATCTACATAGGGACCGTGAACGACTCCAATCCCTGCGCGCGAATGCGCCGACAGCGCCATCAGATTATACCGCGAATACCAGTAAGCCTCGACATTGGTGATGTAGGAAAGCTGCGGATCGTCGCCGATCGGCAGGCCCCTCTCGCTGGCCCGGAGGAAAAACTCCGTACCCGACAGGTAAATCTCGTTGGCGAGATACATGCCTTCATTTGTATTGAAGCGCGTGTTTGTCGCCTGGCCTTTGACGCCGCTTTTCAGCGACGAAAGATCGACTTGCTCGTTCGGCTGAACGACCAGAACCGCACGGCCGTCAGGCCAGCGCCAGATGTCGGAGGCCGCGGCGGTCCCCGCCAAAACGATGCTTCCAGTTAATACAGACAGAATTTTTGCGACGGTTTTCATGTCAATTCTCCCTCACTGGAAAAAGCTTGTCGCGAAAGTATTGGTGATGCCGAACCGGATGACGTATTCCGGCGACGGTCCAAGCCGGGGCTGGTCGATGCGGTAAAGGCCGCTCAGCGTCGCCTGGAACAGCGGGTTGGGGCTCCAGATGAAGCTGCCGGCGGCGAACTGCGTCAGGCCGCCCGCGAACGGCGGGCGCGGCATGGCCACAAAGCCGCCCATGCCGTTCGGAACGGCGAAGAGGCCGTCATAGGAGTCGGTCTCCTGATGCATCGCGACGTAGGAAAAATCGACGGAAAGCTGGTCGCCGATAATCGGCTTGACGACCGTTGCAAAAGCCGTCCTGCGATCGCCGGGGTCGGCGCCGTCGTCGCCCGGCCGGATCTCGTAAAGCCCGCCCAGATGAATTGCACCGCGGCCGAGGAACGAGCGTTCTTCGAAAATGCGCGTGCCGAAGAGCCCGAATGCGCCGCCGAAAGCGCCGGTTCCCGGTTGCAGGGCCGAAGGAAGCCGGCCGTCATTGGCGAACCGCCTGAAGGTACCATCGCTTGTTCCCATGATCGGCGCGCCGTTTTCGTCGAGCGCCGGCAGCGGAACCAAGCTGTCGCCCATCGGCGTGCGCACTGTCGTG
>JBHHVZ010000160.1:0-3324 GCA_046756245.1 Parvularculaceae bacterium | reverse complement strand
CTAGACGTATTGCCATGCCGGATTGGACGGACGCTGATTTCCGATTAGCCGCCCACGAGCGCAGGAGCTGGTGGAATCAATGGAGCCGATCGATCTTTCCCATCCTCTGAAGCGTCATGCAGCGGTCCGGGTCAGGACGGCGCTGACGGGTACGAGGCTCACCGACAGCCCGATCGAGATTGCGCATTATCTGCACAAAGACAAAGTCGAGGTGGGCTTCGTTCTTGAACGATCGCAAGGCGAGATCGTCGGCATCGAAGTGAAAGCGTCGGCGACTGCGAAATCGGAAGACTTTCGCGGCCTCACGCGTGTTCGCGACAGTCTCGGCAGAAAGTTGAAGCTCGGCATTCTGCTACATGATGGGGAACCGGTTCTACCGTTCGGGGACAGACTCATCGCAGCGCCGATCGCCCTGTTGTGGCGCGCATAAAAGGGTGATGCAGCGAAGAAAAGCGGGCGCCGAAATGCCGCCGTTAACCGGTCAATTTTCGGAAACCCGCGCATCTCTCCCGCGCGCCGCCCGACATTGCTCACGGGATCGCCGGTCCATCCGTGGCCGCTTCGTCTTCTGCTGCGGCAACATGCGCCGGCATCGCCAACGTCCCGCCGTTGGTCCTGCTGAAATCGTCCCAAGCGGATATTCACCGCCGCCGGGCGCGCGTTCAACGACATCGCACTTCTCACGGAACGCGCCGGTCTCACCGCAGACGGAGGAAACGGTCGAAAGCCATCATGATGATCCGATCCGTTTCAATCCAATCTATCCTCGTCAAAGCTGCTATGCCGGATACAGGGCGGCCTCCGTCATGAATGATGCTGGTTCGATGCGGCGCCGAGCGGTGCGCAAAGCGGCGCATAAAGAGAAGGGCGACGGTGCGGCTGCATGTTTTCTTGCTGACGCCAAGCACGGATCGCGTCGTGACAAATATCGACGCTGATCGTACCGCTTCGCGTATCATCTAAATGTTCGATTATTGCGCCGTCCGGCGCGAACGCGGCGGAGTGTCCGCCCATCGGCGCCTTTGGCGTATAACCTAATTGTGCGCCGAGAACGTAATATTGATTGTTAATAGCGGCGCCTGCCAAACGTCGGTGTACATAACGCCAGTCGAACTCTTTCGGAACCGCCGAAATTGCGCACAAGATATCCGCTCCCTTTACGCCGACAACGCGGGCGGCCTCGGAAAAGGCCATATCGAAGCAAATAAGGCATCCAATTCGGCCAAACCTAGTGTCGAACGCCGATATTTCGTCGCCAGCTTGTATAAAGCCTTCAGTCCAATGCACATGCGTCTTATCATAATGCAATGTCGTTTTTGTTATCGGGTCGTGGAAGTAACATCTGCTTTTTAACGCCGCGCCAACCTGGTCCAGGCACCCAAAAACAACGGCTTTACCGAACTTTTCGCTCAGCCTGAAAACTTCCGAACATGGAGCGCTACATCGGGCCCAGTTTTGAGCCGCCTGCAGTAATGCTGGATCGTCATTGAGGTACGGAAGGTCCGAGAATTTCAAACTGTCTGCACATGTCGCATATTCCGGGAAAACGAACAGGTCAGACGATTGGTTATTGTCGATCGCTAAGGCGATTTGCTCGAGAACATGCGTCGGGGACGTCAATGAGATTTGACCGATAACGGCCGTAAAGCGCGCAAGCGGAGGGTGCCAGGAATTGCTGTTGATTTGTGTCATGTCCGATAAACGACTTGTTGAGCGTTTTAACTGTCCCAAGAGGGAAATAGAGGCCAATCTTGAAGATCACAAGAAAGTCGCAACATCACCGGCGATAACGGAAAAGCCAAGCATGAAGACACTCCACAATAATGCGCCAAGGCGCGTCCAGGCGATATAGGAACGAGCCGAACGCTGTTTTTGAAATAGCCGCTGAGGCGGGAGGTACCCTCGATCGCCGGTTCAAGGCGCGGCGCCGGTTGGTGCGAACCTGCATTAATCGCCATTGATCGGCGTTGCGCCATCTCCGGGATTGAATGATTTCAAGCTCGTCGGCAGTCTGGGGGGAGGGAGGGGAGTCGTATAAGCTATTGAAAAATAATGCAAACTGTTTATAGTGGAAAATAAAACTTACAATAAGTTGATTTATGGGTTAAAAAGCGTATAGTAAATTCGCGCTCTGCAATCTCGCAAAAGCAGCTGCGCTCGATTTAAAAGCGGCGGAAGCCGCGTTCACGGGAGGGAACTATGAAAACGAACGGTGTTCGAACTCTTCTTCTGTTAGGGGTGGCGGCTCTTTTGATTCCGGCGGGCGCGCTAGCGCAACAAGAAGCCGATGAGGACGAGTCCGCGCAACAGACTGATGACGTTATAATCGTCACCGGGACGAGCGCTGCGCGTAGTGAATTCAATACGCCGCAATCGGTCAACCAATTCGACGAAGTCGAAATCAGAAAATTTACGTCGAACAGCCAGGCCGACATTCTCACCCAGCTTCCGGGCGTCAGCGCGGAAGGCGGCGGCGGCGAGGTTGCAACAAACTTCTTTGTGCGCGGCTTGCCTTCCGGAGGGCAGTTTCAATTCACACCGCTCGAATATGACGGCATTCCCGCCTTTACGACGTTCGGCCTGAATTCTTCCGCCTTCGACGTTTACTATCGCAACGATTTGGGCATTGACCGTCTCGAATATGTGACCGGC
Source organism: Parvularculaceae bacterium (assembly GCA_046756245.1). Taxonomy (GTDB): domain Bacteria; phylum Pseudomonadota; class Alphaproteobacteria; order Caulobacterales; family Parvularculaceae. Next base: position 672 of record JBHHVZ010000160.1, on the reverse strand, counting down.
GGCGTTTCAAACCTGTTTGGGCCTGGGTCTGTCGCCGGCATCATCAACTATATCAGCAAGACCGGAGGGCCGGAAAACGAAGGAACGGCGCAGATCGAATGGTCGAACCGCGGGCGGTTTCGCGGCGACATTTACTCGAGCGGTCCGCTCGGCGGTCCGGATACGAATACATTTTATGCTGTATCCGGTTATTATCGTGAAGACGAAGGGCCTCTCGATTCCGGACTGGATACGGAAGGCTTTCAATTGCGCGGCAATCTGAAGCGGGAATTCGCGGACGGATCGGGTTCATTCACGCTTTACGGCCAGGCGATCGACGATCGCGTGCAGTTTTTCCTTCCATTGCCGCTCGACGGCGATTCACGCGAGCGTGTGCGCGGCAATGACGGCAAGGTCGTCTTCACAGCGAATACGGCCGAAGCCGGCCAGTTAAGATTTGCGACGCCGGACGGGGTTTTTGAGTCTCCGATAGAAGACGGCGTCGAAACCCAGGGCGGATCTATCGCTGCGGTGCTCGACAAGGATCTCGGCGATGGCTGGGGTCTTAATGTGAAGGCGAAATACGCCCGTTACGACCATTCCTTCAATCTGTTTCTGGACGGCGACGGTGTCGTAAATCTGCCGGAAACGCTCGGCGATTTTCTGGACAATCGCGGATTGGGCGATATCAGC
>JBHHVZ010000159.1:0-3338 GCA_046756245.1 Parvularculaceae bacterium | reverse complement strand
CTAGCGCTTGGCGGCCTGCGCCGCGCCCGTGAGGCGGGCGGCCTCGCGCAGGCAATTGCATTCGTCGAGCCGCTCGACCCCGTTGGCGTCGAGAAAGGCCTCCAGAGCCGCCAGGACGATGTTCTGACAGGAAACGTCCAATTCCGCCGACGCCAGCTTCAGGCGCAGAAAGTCGTGGGTCGGCATGCGGAACGTGACCGCGGCGCGGCGTTTCAGGAATTCCTGCCGCGACATGGCGACTTCGGGCCTGGCCGGCGCGCGCGGCGGCGGCGCGGGGGCGTGCGGCGCAACGTCGGGCTGGCGCGCATGGTGGGACGTGTGATGGTGGTCGGGATGTCTCAGATCGCTCTGGCTGCGTTCGAGCTTATGAACGGAGCCCGGCGTCATGCGGCGGGCCGATTCGGCGACGCGCGCGTGCGCGAACGGTTCGAGCGCCGGCTCGGCGTCCCCCTTCCTCGCGAGTAAACCGGCGGTAAGATGCGCATAGCGGTCTTCACTCATGAGCTTTCTTCGCGCTGTTCTTGTTATCTCGTTGATTAAAAGGCCCTATTGGGCGGCGACGGCGCGGCGCCCGAAAACGCGCGTCCCTCCTCCGGCATTTATTGAAGTCGCTGTCGCCTCTTCGCTGCGATAGGAGCCGTCAGCGCGCTGCAGGCGTTCGTGGAGATAACGCCACAATGAACTGATTTCCTGAGCCGACTTGCAGACCGGATCGATTTCCATGACGGTCCGGCCGTCGATCATGCTCGCTGCAAAGTCGACCCGATGATGAATGATCTGCGGTGCGACCGTGCCGTGCTGAGAAAGCGCGATCGCCGCTTCGGACGTAATCCGCGCGCGCGGCGTGGCGGCGTTGACGACGAAGACGAGCGGCTTGCCGCGGCCTTCGACAATGTCGACGGTCGGGCCGACGGCGCGCATGTCGTGCGGGCTCGGCCGGGTCGGCGCAACGACAAGATCGGCGAAGCCGACGACTTCAGAAATCGCCCGGGTCACCGCCGGCGGGGTATCGATGACGACCAGGCGGAAGCCCTCGTTGCGGGCGCTGTCGAGGTCATAGAAAATATTCGAAAAGACCGACTGGATGAAGGCGGGCGCGGGATCCTTGCGCGCGTTCCACCATTTCGCCAGCGAGCCCTGCGGGTCCGTATCGATTAGCGCCACGGGACCGGCGCCCTGGCGCTCGGCCTCGACGGCGATATGGCCCGACAGCGTCGTCTTGCCTGATCCGCCCTTCTGTGACGCGAATACGATCACGCGCATAGACGGCAGCATACGCCCTCCAAGGAATATCCGTCAGGTTTCAAACCTGTACGCTGATGGTGAAGGCATGATCTTAAAACGAAGCCAGAGGCGGGCTGAAAATTTATTTAAAATTGCATCAATAGCTGCAGCGCGAAAACGCGCCGGAAGCAACCTTAATACGCAAGACCGCAACCGACGCATGACCTGTATGGCATGAAGCGATTAAAGCGAAATTAAAGCAGGCGTTATTCGAGATCGTTGTCGTCCATTCCCAGAAGATGAGTGATATGAGCAATCCTTGGATTGCCGTCCCAGTCCCAGTAACGCAATACTGCGCGCGCGAAATCCCGCGCCATGGAATCAAATATGGCGAGCAGTTCTTCGTATCGTTCTTCATTGAACTGCTTGACGATTTCGGGCTCCGCCCCGGATATGTCGGCGTTGGTCAGGAACTCGTAAAACTCCTTGCGCGGAACGCCGAGGCTCTTGCACATAATGGCGTAAGGCTCGCCGCCGGGATCGCGCAGAATTCGCGCTGCAAGCTCGACCGACACGCCGGCGATCATGGCGACGGCGTCGACGATTTCACGGGCCGGATTGCCGTAAGCGATGGCCAGCGTCCTTTTTACGACATCCATCGAAACTGCTTCTCCGTTGACGCCGCGCGGCCGGTGGCGGCGCTCAGCGAGAATGAGGATTTCCTTCACCACCGGATCGGGGGGCTCTTCGGGACGGAAAACGCGCAGATAGAGATCGTTCAACGCGTCCTGAATAACGCTGCGATCGAGCGCGAAACGGGTGAGAATCCGCTTGCGCCTATCTGCGTCCACCCACCAGAACATCATGAAGCCGTGCGCCGGCTCCAGCTCCCGCCGGCGCAACAGAAGATTTTGCAGCTCTTCGTCCGCCGTACTGCGGCTGACCAGAATGTCGACCGCATACGGCGACAGCGTCAGATCCTCCAAACGAAGAATAAGCTTGCAGATATACGCTTCGTTCTTTTCGACAATAACGTCGGCGATGGAGGTCGACAGGTCGTGTCGACGCACGACCATGTCCCGATGCTTCTTGCGGCCTTCGCGCGCAGTCTCGATCAACAGCGCTTCGGGCAGCGACTCTGCGCCGCGCAGGATCGGTTCGGCGACTTCGGGTTCGTCCAGCAGCAGCGCGCGCAACAGAGCCGGCGGGCATTCGGGCACATGGGCGACGCGCGCCGCCACATCGGCGCGCAACTTCATGTCGACGCCGCCGAGCACCTGCAAAATAATGTCGGCGGCCAGAGAGCGCTCATTGGCGGAGATTCGGCCGGCCGGCAGCACCACGATATCGGCCAGACGACGGATCAGAGTCACGCGGACCGAGTTCGGATTTGCGGACGTTTCGGTCGGCCGGTCGACGTCTTCTTCCAGAATTTCCGATGTGGCTTCCACTGTGGCCATGCCGTCATTATTCCCCCTGATTCAGGTTGTTCCGTTGTAACCGGAACACCGTTAACGAGGGATTTCGCTTGAACGAGCGGTTTTACGAGACCTCCGCGGCAAGCTTTGCTAATGTCGCAAAATCAGGCTTCCGGAAGGGGTTTCAGGTGGGTTTTCACGCCAGATTTTTCGCCGCTGCGGCGATCGTTTCAGCCGCCGGCTGCGCCACTGACGCGGACGTGCGAAGCTTGCGCGAAGAGCCGAGCTTTCAGGTCGGCTATGGCGACGGGTGTTCTACTGCGCTCGAGGAAGGCAAGAGTTTTTCAACCAAGCGGCTGCGTGACGAATATCTGTTCGATAATGATCGCGCATACCGGTCGGGATGGCGGCAAGGCTATCTCGAATGCGGCGACAAGATCCCGGAACAGACGACCGGCGGGCGCATTCTCGGCGAAGGGGATGATTTCTAGAGAAGCCGGTTTCAAGCCTGTGTCAGGCCGGACCATTTAGCCCGGATTTCTCAAACCCTCACATTTACCCGTCATCCCGTACGCAGCGCGGCATGATATGACGCGCTGCGTACGGGATGACGGACGCTCTTTCGGTTTGAAAAATCCGGGCTAGAGCATGTTCTCCGAAATGCGAGTCGGAGAACATGTTCCAGGTTTTTGTTTT
>JBHHVZ010000158.1:0-3361 GCA_046756245.1 Parvularculaceae bacterium | reverse complement strand
CCCGATTTCATCTATGCGAAAAAGAACGGCGCCTGGTCGCTCGAAGAAAAAACGCCGGGTCCGCCGCCGCGTGAGGATCTTGCGCTCGTTCTCTTCACGTCGGGATCGACCGGCGCAACGAAGGCCGTGCGGCTTTCCTATGACGGCCTCGATGCGAACGCGCACGTGATCGCCGATTATCTCCGGCTCGACGAAAGCGAGCGAGCGCTGCTGACGCTGCCGGCGCATTACTGTTACGGCCTTTCAGTGGTGAATTCGCATCTTGCTCGCGGAGCATCGCTCGTCGCCGGTCTGCACGGATTGAGCGAGGCGGGCTTTCTTGAAAAACTCGATGCGTTGGCGGCGACGAGTTTCGCCGGCGTGCCCTACAGTTTCGAAATTCTCGAACGGATCGGCTTTCGCGCGGCGCGCCTTCCGGCGCTGCGCTATGTCACGCAGGCCGGCGGCCGGCTGTCGCCCGCGCTCGTTAGAACCTACGCAGAATGGGCGATCGAGCGCGGCAAGGAATTCTACGTCATGTACGGGCAGACCGAAGCGACGGCGCGGATGACCTATCTTTGCGCCGCCGACGCGCGCCGGCGTCCCGCCAGCATCGGCAAACCCGTCGCCGGCGGCGCCATCGACCTCGTTGCGGATGACGGCGCAGCGTCGGGAGCGGACGGGGAAGGGGAAATCCATTTTTCAGGACCAAACGTCATGCTCGGCTATGCACATGGACGAGCCGATCTGTCGAAGCCGCGTGAAATCTCGGTTCTGCACACCGGCGATATCGCCCGCCGCGATGCGGAAGGTTTTCATTACTTAATCGGCCGAAAGGCCCGGTTCGCGAAACTCTTCGGCCTTCGGCTCAACCTTGACGACGTCGAGGCCGCGCTCGCTCAGGACGGCGTCGCCGCCGTCGCCCTGTCGGACGACGCGCGCCTGTTCGTCGTATCGGAGAACGGTCTCGACTCGAACCTTCCGCGCCGGCTCGCCGAACGCTACGGCCTCCCTGAAGCGCGCATTGCTTGCCGGCGTCTTGAAACCCTGCCGCGGCTCCCGTCCGGCAAGCCAGATTACGACGCCATCCTGCGCCTGGTCAAGGAGACGGACGAGCCCGCCGACCGCCCGCGTAAGCGAAGGCGCGCGCCGACGGTCGCGGAAACGGAAAAGGCGCTGCTCGCCCTTTTTTCAGAGCATTTTCCGGAAAAGACGGTTACGGAGCAAAGCAGCTTCCTGTCGCTCGAGGGCGACTCCATGAGCTACGTGCAGATTTCTCTCGGCGTCGAGGACGTTGTCGGCGCGCTGCCGGATAAATGGGAGACCATGACCATTCACGCGCTGGCGGCGGCTGCGCCCGTACGTCGCGATCACATCGTCTGGGTGGAAAGCGGCGTACTGCTGCGCGTCTGCGCGATCCTTTTCGTCGTCATGAATCACGCCGGGCTGTCGTTCTTTCGCGGCGGGGCGGCGCTGCTGCTCCTGATGGCGGGCGCGAATTTCGCGCGCTTTCAATGGCGGCAGGCCGTGGAGGGTCGGTTTTCGGTGCTAGCGGGACACATCGCCGTCAACATTCTTGCGCCTTACTGGCTCATTCTGATCGGCTATCAAGCGGCGAAAGGCGCGCTTTCCTGGCTCGATATCGGTCTTGTTGGCAATCTGATCGGCCATGGCGGCGCGAGGCAGCCGTTCGGCGTCTGGTTCATCGAAGCGCTCGTTCAGTCGATCGTTCTGATGGCGGCGCCGGCGGCCGTTCCGGCCGTCCGCAAATTCGCCGCGCGACGGCCGTTCGATTACGCGCTGGCGTTTTTCGGTTTCGCGCTGGCGCTGCGTCTTATCGACGGTTTCGGCGCTTACGGCGCGCGGGCCGGGCTCGGCGGTGAGGAAATATCCTGGGTGCTGTGGCTGTTCGCGGCGGGCGCCGTCATCGTCTTCGCCGACACGACGCCGCGCCGGCTCATCGCCAGCGCCATCGTCGTTATCAGCCCGCCGCTGTTTTACGCGGGAGACTATTCACGCATCCTGATCGCGGCGGCGGGCGCGATGGTTCTGATCTGGGCGGCGCGGCTGCCGGCACCCCGATTCAGTGCAGGGTTCTTGTCGCTCGTCGCCGAGTCGAGCTATTTCATCTATATGCTGCATCCACGCGCGCCAGTGGACAGCTTCACGACGGACTGGCCGGTTGACGTCGTGCGCATCGGACTCGGGCTCATATTCGGCGTCGTCGGCTGGCGGGTTTACGCATTCGCAAAACAGACCGGATTCGCCGCCGTCAAAAACGCTCTGAAGAAGCGCCGTTAACCGCCGCCGACCCGTTCCTGCAGACTTTTGGAAGCCGTCGTGTGCTGGAATTTCAGCTTCTTGTCCGGGAAGACATAATGAAACGCGCCATGGGCCATCAGCGCCGACTCATGAAAGCCTGAAAGGATCAGTTTCAGCTTGCCGGGATACGACGCCATGTCGCCGATGGCGAATATGCCGGGCACGGAGGTTTCAAACTTCTCCGTGTCGACCTCTATGCGGTTTTCCGTAATATTAAGTCCGAAGTCCGCAATCGGCCCGAGCTTCATGGTGAGCCCGAAAAAAGCGAGCATCGTGTCGCACGCGATGTCATAGTTTTCGCCCGCCTTGGTTTCGACGCTGGCCGCCGAGATTTGTCCATTCTCGCCTTTCAGGCGCTTGATCTGGGCGATGTGGAGACCGACCTTGCCGGCGTCGACCAGCGCGCGCATTTTTGCAACGCTGTCGGGCGCGCCGCGAAACTTGTCGCGTCGATGGAGAAGCGTAAGCTTCTTGACGACCGGCTGGAGGTTGAGCGTCCAGTCGAGCGCCGAGTCGCCGCCGCCGGCGATCAGCAGGTTCTTGCCCTCGAAAATCTCGCGCTTGCGCACGGCGTAGTAGACCGATTTGCCTTCATAGTCTTCAACGCCGGGAATCGGCGGCTTCTTCGGCTGGAACGATCCGCCGCCCGCTGCGATGACAACGACCGGCGCCGTGATCGTCGTGTCGAGATCGGTGGCGATGCGCCACTCGCCGCCGTCGGTCTTATCGAGCGAGACCGCCATTTCGTTCAGGTGAAAGACCGGCGCAAAGGGCGAAATCTGCTCCACGAGTCTGTCCACGAGATCTGCAGCAGCGATCGAACGGATGCCGGGAATGTCGAGGATCGGCTTTTCGGGATAAAGCTCGGCGCATTGACCGCCCGGATGATCGAGGATGTCGACGAGATGCGCCTTGATTCCCAGAAGCCCCAATTCGAATACGGCGAAAAGCCCCACCGGACCCGCGCCGATGATAATTGCGTCAGTTTCATGCGCGCCGCCCGCCGGCGGCTGCTCAATCTGGTGTTCAGTCATTGACCGGCGGCCCCTCCCGTTTATCC
>JBHHVZ010000157.1:0-3368 GCA_046756245.1 Parvularculaceae bacterium | reverse complement strand
CATTGCAGGAGGAAGGGCTCGACCACGTCCTCGACCGCGTCGCGGGCTTCGGCGAGAGACGCGGCGAGCGTTTCGACGCCCACGGGGCCGCCGCCGAAATGCTCCGCAATCAGACGAAGATAGCGCCGGTCGAGCGGATCGAGTCCGAGCCCGTCAATGTCGAGGCGTTTCAACGCGCGGTCGGCGACCGTGCGGTCGATCAGCCCCGCGCCTTCGACCGTCGCCACATCGCGCACCCGGCGCAGAAGCCGGCCGGCGACCCGCGGCGTGCCGCGCGCGCGCCGCGCGATCTCGCCGGCGCCGTCGTCGGAAATCGCCGCGCCGAGCCGGTCGGCCCCGCGCAAAACGATCGCCTGCAAATCGGCATGGCTGTAGAAATCGAGCCGCACCGGAATGCCGAAACGGTCGAGTAAAGGTTTCGCCAAGAGGCCCGAGCGCGTCGTTGCGCCGATGAGCGTAAAGCGCGGCAGGTCGATCCTGACCGAGCGCGCCGACGGCCCTTCGCCGATCATCAGATCGAGCGCGAAATCCTCCATCGCCGGATAGAGCACTTCCTCGACGGCGGGGTTGAGGCGGTGAATTTCGTCAATGAAAAGAACGTCGCCGGCTTCGAGGTTGGTGAGGAGCGCCGCCAGATCGCCCGGCCGCGTAATCACCGGCCCGGACGTCGCGCGAAAATTCACGCCGAGCTCGTTGGCGACGATATGCGCAAGCGTCGTCTTGCCGAGGCCGGGGGGCCCGTGAAAGAGCACATGGTCGAGCGCTTCGCTGCGGGATCGCGCCGCCTCGACAAAGACGCGCAGGTTATCCTTCGCCTGCGCCTGCCCGACGAAATCGGCGAGCCGCTTCGGCCTCAGCGCAATATCGGCGTCTTCGCGCTTCAGCGCCGCGTCAACGAGGCGGTCTTCAGGATTGGACGCATCGTCAGGCATTGCCGCCTCCGCAAACCGCATCCGCCCCCCTCTCCCGCTGGCGGGAGAGGGGCCGGGGCGAGGGAACAACGTCGTGCTTGTCTGCAATCTTAATTTCTTTTGCTCCGTATACATTATTCACGCCGACGCGAGCTCCTTCAATGCGCCCTTGATGAGCGCCTCGACGCTCGCTTCCGCGCCGAGCGCGGCGGCTGCGCCGGCCACCGCGCGGCGCGCCTCGACCCCTTCATAGCCGAGATGACAAAGCGCCGCCGCCGCATCGGCGCGGATCGAGCCCTCGCCCTCACGCCCGGCGGAAGCGGCCTGGCGCGCCGCAACGGCGAACCCGGCCCCGCCGCCGGCGAGCGCGCCGACTTTCGAGGAAAGTTCGGCGACGATGCGCTGGGCGAGCTTCTTGCCGACGCCGTGGGCGCGCGCGACCGCCGCCGCGTCTTCGGCGGCGACCGCGTCATAAAGATCGTCGGGCGCGAGCACCTGCAAAACGCTGAGCGCATGACGCGCGCCCACCCCCTGCACGCCCTGCAGCAGCCGAAAGCACTGTCGTTCGGTTTCGCTCTCGAAAGCGTAAAGGCGGATGAGATCTTCGCGCACATGCGTTTCAATGGCGAGCGTCGCCGCGTCGCCCACTGCAAGACGTTGCAACGTGCGCGGCGCGGCGCAAACTTCGTAGCCGACGCCGGCGACGTCGATGAGCGCGGTTTCTTCGCCGACTGCAGCGATCATTCCCTTGAGCCGGCCGATCATGACGCCGCCTCCAGCTTGCGCGCGTCCATGTGATGCGCATGGCACACCGCGACGGCGAGCGCGTCGGCCTCGTCCGATGCGAGCGCGCCGCATTTCGGCAGCAGCACTTTCACCATGGCGGCGACTTGCTCCTTTTGCGCGTGACCGCGCCCGACCACCGCCTTCTTCACCGTATTGGCGGCGTATTCGGCGACCGGCAGGTTCGAGAGCGCCGGCGCCAAGAGCGCCACGCCGCGCGCCTGACCGAGAACCAGCGCGTCGCGCGGGCTGGCGTTGACGAAGGTCTCTTCGATGGCGGCCTCGTCAGGCCGGCGTTCGGCGATGACCGCCTGCAGCGCCTCGAAGATGAAGGCGAGCCGCCCGGCCCGGCTTTCCCTGCGCGGCGGCCGCACGACGCCGGAGGCGACATAGGAAAGCCGCGCGCTGTCGCGGTCGACGACGCCCCAACCGGTCGCCGCCGAGCCGGGATCGAGTCCGAGGATGCGAATCACTCCGCTCATGCGCCGAGCATAGGAGAGTCGGAACGAAACGGGAATCTTTGTTCCACAGCGGAACGCGACCGGTCAGGGTCTGAGCGCGCCGCCGGCCTCGAGCTCCCCGGCGAGAGCGTCGCGCAGGCTTTTCGCGTTCTCAAGGGTTTCTGGCTCGAACGCTTTGGGCGTTTTGAGCGCGCGCTCGAGCCAGTCGAGGGCGGCGCGCGCATCGCGATCGCGCCCGACGCCTTCAGCCAGCGCTATGGCGTAAAGGTATTCGCCCTGCGGCTCGCCCGCCTTCGCCGCCTTTTCGAACCAGTCGACGGCGGCGGCGTCCGACTGCACGGCGCCGCGGCCTTCATGCATCAGAAGGCCGAGCGCCACGTAAGCCTGCGGCAAGCCGGCCTGCGCGGCCGCCGTCATCCAATAGACCGTCTGCTGAGGATCGGGATCGCCGAGAAGATCGGAATCGTAAAGCAGCGCAAGATTGTATTGCGCATCCGGATGGCCCTGTTCGGCGGCGCGCTGAAACCATTCGGCGGCTTTCCTGTAGTCCTGCTTGCGATTTTCTCCCGTAAGATATGCGACGCCGAGACTGTATTGCGCGTCGGGTTCGCCGCTTTCGGCGGCCTTTTCGAACAAGGAAAGGGCGCGTTTCTTATCCTGTTCGACGCTCAGCCCTTGCGCATACATGACGCCGAGGCGCAGTTGCGCGCGCGCGTGGCCCTGCTTTGCGGCAAGCTCGAACCAGTCGGCGGCGCGCTCAAGATCGCGTTTGACGCCCTTGCCGGAGAGCGCCAGGTCTCCGAGTGCGAACTGCGCGTCCGCCTGCCCGGCGGCGGCCGCTTTTGCATAAAGCGCAATCGCCTGCTCGAGGTCTTTCGGGCCGCCGAGGCCGTTTTCTTGGAGATAGCCGAGAAGGTGCTGGGCGTCTGGATCGCCGGCCTCAACCAGCGGCGCGATCATCGTCCGCGCGGCTTCGTAATCGCCGGCCACGACGCGCTCGAACGCGTCGGCGATCGCCGGTGGAACGTCGGCCTCCTCAGCCGCTACGGCATTCGGCGCGGCGAGCCAAAACAGTGCGGTGATAATCAGTCGGCGCATTGAATGTTCACAACGTTACCGAGTTCTTGCGTTAGCCTAAAGCATTTTGCGGGCGGATTGAATCGGCCGCCTCACCCCCTCCGTCTCGCTCCGCTCGACACCTCCCCCGTAAACG
>JBHHVZ010000156.1:0-3398 GCA_046756245.1 Parvularculaceae bacterium | reverse complement strand
ACTCGCTGACATTCTTGTAGGTCCAGCGCAAGGACATGGCGTTGTCGCCCGGCAGGTCGCGGCGATATTCCGCGTTGAGGCTGTAGGAGTGCTTTGGCGCGCCGGCGAGCGGCAGGCCGATCACGCTGGTGTCCCGTCCGAATTCCTCGATTTCAGTGTCGAGATAACCGTACGTGCCGGAAAATCTGAATCCGCCGCCGAGAATGGCGTCCCATTCGAGTTCGACGCCCTTGATTTCCGCTTCGCCGGCGTTGGTCGTGATGAGATTGCCGACAGGGTTTGTCGGCGTCGCAACGAGTTCAGTGATCTGAAGATCCGTATAGTCGATATAAAAAGCGTTCACGTTGAGCCGCAGACGGTCGCCGAACAATTGAGACTTGACGCCGACCTCATAGTCGATGGCGAATTCCGGATTGAACGGCGTCATGGCGGAGACTTCGGTTCCCGGCTGTCCCTGAAAACCGCCGGATTTGAAGCCGCGCGTGACGCTGGCGAAGACCATCAGGTCATCCGAGAGGCGATAATCGATTGCGCCCTTCCATGTCGCTGCATCCCACGTCTCTTCTTCCGAAATGATGAACAGCTCCGAGATTGTACTTCCGACGCCGAAGGGCGCGATAAAGCCGCCGGCTTCGAAATCGTATTTCTTTTTCTCGTAAGTGTAGCGGGCGCCGCCGGTGACGTTCAGCCGGTCGGTCAAGGCGAGCGTCGCTTCACCAAACACTGCATAGCTGTTGGTGATGTTCGCCTGATCGAAAATGTTCAGCGAAGAAAACGTAAACGTCGGCGTGACGACCACGGGATCGATCGTTTCCACGCGGTCTGCATCTTCGTTCAGATAATAGAGGCCGCCGACCCAGGTCAGCCGCCGGTCCGATGGCGAGGCAAGGCGGATTTCCTGCGAGAACTGCTTCGAAGTTTCTTCAACGCCGTCGGTTCCCTCGATGAAGAACAAGGCCGGCGTCAGACCGAGCGGATCGGTCAGCCAGTCGAAGTCCGTTTCGCGATAGGCCGTGATAGAGGTGACATCGCCGAGACCGGTCTCCCAGTTCAGCGTTCCGTGAACGCCCCAGAGATCGCGGCGCGAAAAGCCGTCGACATCGCCTAATGAGACTCGCGGATTGGCGAGGCCGCCGCCGCCGGCGTCGGCGATCGGGCCGGCGATGCCCCCGCCCGGTATGCGCTGGTCGCCGGTAAGACGGTCGCGCGAATAATCGCCGCTCAATTCGAATTCGATCTTGTCGCTCGGGACGAACAGCAACTGAAGGCGCACGCTTTGCGTGTTCTCGTCCATGTTCAGGTTGCCGGTCGTCGCATTGAACGTATGCCCGTCGCGGTCGCGCGACGAAAACGAGACCTTGCCGAAAATATTGTCGGTGATGGCCGTATTCGCGAAACCACGGATATCGATCCGGTTGAGGTTTCCGATCGTTCCCTCGATATGCGCGCGCGTATCCGGACCGGGGCGCCGCGATACGACATTGATGGCGCCGCCGACAACGTTTTTGCCGTAGAGCGTTCCTTGCGGGCCGCGCAGCACTTCGATGCGTTCGAGATCGAAGAGGTCGAAAACCTGCGAGGAGCCGCGCGCCATGTAAACGCCGTCGAGAAAGACCGCGACGGAATTGTCGCCCCCTGCGCCGTCCTCGCTCGATCCGATTCCGCGCATGGTCAGGCCCGGCTGGCCGACGCTGAACAATGTCGCGGTGAAACCGGGAACCTGGTCGGCGACTTCATCCATGCGGAAGATACGTTCGTCGCGGAGTTTGTCCGCATCCATCACGGTGATCGGAATCGGGACGTCCTGCAGGCTTTGCTCGCGCTTCTGCGCCGTGACGATGATCGTATCGACGCCGGCGCCCTCCTGGGCGAGGACGCCCGAACCGCTGAAAAGTCCCGCTAATGCAGCTCCGGACAGCAGAGCCGTCCGCAAGGCGGCGCCGGCCGGCGCGCTTCCGCCGTGGCGTCCAACGCGTGCGATTAAGCTTCTGTGCATAGTCCCCTCCCTTGCCAACTCTTGGCGGGAAACATGGTATTGAGGAATACTCAAGAGTCAAGGAATCCTTATGTTATGATGAGAGCTAGGTAAATTCGTTGTCGTTCGCCCACCTTGAGCGGTTGCGGAGGGATGGCTGCACTGCCTTCGGCGGCCCATCCGAAGCGCTGTAACCAACTGATATTCGTTGGAAATTGCCTTTGGCGGAGCGCGGGTTGCGGCGACCTTGTTCTATCGCCGAAGCGAATTGCACAACACGGCTCGGCGCCTCGCGAAAGGCCTATTCGATCCGGAAAGTCAGTCCCGCATTTCGTTCGAGCCGCGCTGTCAGCGCCTCTCCCAGGGCGGAGGCGGGCGTCCAGACCCCGCCAGGCGTATCTGAGCTATCGCTGAGGAGACAAAGGGCGCTTTCGGCGATCATCTTCGAGGTCGAGCCGTAACCCGGATCGGCGTCGCCGGCGACGCTGGCGCGAATGATCCGGCCATCCGCCATTTCGCCGATGAACAGGATGTCGTAATGTCCGGCCTCGCGTTCCTCCGTACTCGGACCTTCGCCCGGTTTTGGGGCGTCGTCGTGGGCGAGGGCGTCGCCGGAGGCGATGGCGGCCGCAATTTTTTCGCCGCGCTCGCCGGGGCCGGCGACGAGCATTTCGCTGTATCGGAAGTTTGCGCCATAGGCGTGGCCGAGCAGCATGTTCGAACGATGAATATTCTTGGTGTTGATCGGCGCCATGATGAAAGGCGCAAGCCAGACGTTGAGGCTGTCGTCGAAGAGCGGCGCCTCGCCCGGCGGCTGCGCCGGCCCCTCAAATCCCGGCGTCAGCGCGAAGGGACTGTCCAGAAGTTCGGCGACGGATGGGTCTTTGCAGGCCGCAATCGTCGCTTTAAGGCTCGCCACCGTGCCGCCGGACAACGATCCCTTCATTTTCCGCACGCGCGCCTTTATTTCGGCGCAAGGGACGCCGAAACGCCGCTTCGCCTCGTTTTGCAGATACAAGACGCCGAGATCGAAGGGAACCGAGTCGAAGCCGCAGGAAAAAACGATGCGGGCGCCGGCGCCTTTCGCTGTTGTCTCATGCGCGTCGATCATTTCGCGCATCCAGGCGGGTTCGCCGCAGAGATCGACATAATCCGTTCCCGAATTGGCGCATGCTTCGACAAGCGCAAACCCATAGCGTTGATAGGGACCGACCGTTGACAGAATGAGCCTCGAACACACAGCCATGTCGTCAAGCGATTGCGGCTCGCCGGCGTCGGCGAAGAGGAGCGGCGTTTCAGGCGCCGCGCCGATTTCGTCTCTCACGCCGGCGAGCTTTCCTTCGTCGCGTCCGGCCATCGCCCATTTCAGATCGGGTTCGCCGCCGCGCCGCCGGGCGAGATATTCCGCGACGAGACGTCCGGT
>JBHHVZ010000155.1:0-3485 GCA_046756245.1 Parvularculaceae bacterium | reverse complement strand
CGCCGTCTTCTGCGCCGCCGCAGGCGGCGAGCGCAAGAGCGAGACAGGCGGCGAGGCTTCGTCGGCAAATCCTCATACGTCCTCCGCCGCAAGACCCCGCATCAGGAGATCGAGCTGCGCTTTGGCGCGCTCGGTCGGTTCCAGTTCATCCGGCGCGCCGCCTAAAACATGCAACCACAAGGCATAAAGAAGCGTTGACCCGAGAGCCGAGCGCGCGACGACTTCGGAATCGAGATCGCGGAAAAGCCCGCGCTCGACGCCGGCTTTGTGAAGCGCCTCCATGGCGGCAAGGGCCTCTTCGACGACATGCTCGCGGTAGTAGGCGCCGATCTCCGGAAACCGTCCTGAAACGGAAAGGACAATGCGCGGCACGGCGAAAACCCGCGGATTCGTGACCACCGCCGTGACGCCGGCGATGATCGCGCCGAGCGTTCCTTCCGGATCGTCGGCGCCTTCTTCGGCGAGCGCGCGAACTTTTCGCGCGATCGGCGCGATCTCGCGCTCGATGAGGGCGCGCAGGATATCTTCCTTGCGGTCGAAATAGAGATAGACGCCGGCTTTCGAAATCGCCGCGCGGCCGGCGATGTCTTCAACCCGGGTCGCGTCGAATCCGCGTTCGGTGAATTCTTCGAGCGCCGCATCGAGAATTTCGTCGGGACGCTTATCGGCGCGGCGGCGCCATTTCGGCTCCGCGTTCTCGACATTGTCGGCGCTTTTGGTTTCGCGGTTTTTTTCGCGGCGTCCGCCGCGGGCGACGGCCATGCGCGCCTCCCGATACTCTAAGTAACTGACTGGTTAGTTATATACTAAACGGCGCAATGTCAAGGCGCAGGCGGGAAAAAGCGGATTGCTTTGCTACGGGAGGCATTATTCAGAGGCGTCTAATATGCGTGCGCGGCGGCGAGCGCTCGGTCGCGCAAGAGCGCCATCTCATCGTCGGATAGCAGCGGCGCGGCGATCTGAAGCGCGCACTCCATCAGGCGGCGCGCGGCCTGCCGGTCGGCGCCTTCGGCGGCGCGGATTTCCTTGACGAGGTCCTGGGCGTAGGCGCGCGCCTGTTCGACCGCCTCGCGCTTGACGGGACCGGCGGAGAGATCGCGCCCAAGCCGCCGCGCCAGATCGTCGGCGCCGACCAGCAATTCGGCCGCCGCGCGCGCATTCGCCATCAATCGATGCGAGGGCGGGCGGTCGATATCGGGCCTCAAAGCCATTAATCGGCTGGAACCGCCGGCGTGGCGCGCCGGCAGCCCGCGGCGAAGGGCGGCGAGCGCCTGTTCGAGAAACCGGGCCAGCGCTTCGCCGGCGACGTCGCGGCACGCTTCGATCCTGTTGACCGCGACATTGTCGCCGGCCTTTTGCGCTTCGCGTTCGAGCCCGCCTGCGAATTCGGAGAAATAGGCGACGCTTACCTGCGCGGATTGCGCGTCGAGATTACGATCGACGTCGCGCGACAGCCCGCGCGCCAGATCTTCGAGATCGCTGAACAGGGTCCGCGGGATGATCTCAACGATGTCGCCGGCCGCCGCCAGCGCCTCGTCGCCGGCGCTCTTCAGCCGATAATAAAAGCCGAGCGCGGCCCAGGGCGCGTCCATTCTGCCGATGAGCGCCAGCAACAGATACGGCGCCATGTCCGACGCATCGGCATGGACAGCGACAAACAATTTACGGATGTCGAACAGCTCTTCCGCGCTGAGGCCGTTGGCGGGCCTGGGCGCCAGCGCCTGTAACTGCTGCAGATGTTCGACGCCTTCGACGAGACCGGCGATTTCCGCGAAATCGGCGAAGGCCGGCTCGCCGCCGAGCCGCTCTGTGAGATCGGCGCGGAAGGCGGCGTCGGATTCTGCGTGCCCGAGCAGGCGCTTCATTCCGGATGCGGACGTTTCGAAGAGCGCCGCCTCGAGCGTGCGCCGGTCGCCGGCTTCGCCTGCGAGGCACGCATCAAGCGCCTGCGCTGCGCGCGCCGCGTCAGCGCAGGCCGGATCGCTTGTCAGCACGGACCAGATCGGCGCAAAAGACGACCGGCTGATGCGGCCGCGTCTTTTACGCCCGCGCCGCACGGCGACGATCAGGTCTTCGAACGGCGTGAAGAAGATCCGGCGCGCATCGGGCTGGCGCGGCGGCAACCCGGCGCCGCGATCCAGAAGCTGACGACGAAGGTCCGCAATCAGCGCGTCATGAGGAAGGCTGTCGCCGCCGGTCAGCCGATCGCGCTCCAACGCGGCGAAAAGCTTCGCCGCGGTCGTGCCCGGCAGCGATCCAAGAAACGCGGCAAGGCGTTTGCGCTTGTCCGGCGGGATCTTCACGTTCCGG
Source organism: Parvularculaceae bacterium (assembly GCA_046756245.1). Lineage (GTDB taxonomy): Bacteria > Pseudomonadota > Alphaproteobacteria > Caulobacterales > Parvularculaceae. The sequence continues at coordinate 1,175 of JBHHVZ010000155.1, read as the reverse complement.
TCAACCTGTTGACTTCATTCGCTTATCTCCCCCGCCAGCATAGGCGCGAGACGGATCAGACGCCAGCGTATTTCTTGCGCGGAGCCTGCTTTGCGCCGGCCTTCCAGTTTTTGACGAATTCCTCAAGCTCGGGGTCGCCGCCTTCAGGCAGGACGATCTTGAGCTTCACATACTGATCGCCCGGCTTGCCGCCGCGCGCGGAGGGAACGCCGCGGCCCTTGAGCCGCAAAACCGCGCCCGAACTCGACCCCTTGGGCGCCGCGACGGAAACGTCGCCGGCGATCGTCGGGACCGTAATCTTTCCGCCGAGCACGGCTTCGTGCAGCGAAATCGGCGCCTCCATATGAATATCGTCGCCCTTCCTTTCGAACACCGGATGCGGCTTGACCCTGATCTCCACATAAACGTCGCCGGCGGCGGCCCCGCCGGTTCCCGGTTCGCCCTGCCCGCGAAGACGCAGAGTCTGGCCGTCTTCGAGACCGGCCGGTATCGCCAGATCGAGCGTGCGGCCGTCGGGCATGGTGACGCGCTTTTTCACGCCCCTGACCGCATCGAGAAAATCCACTTCGAGCCGGTAGCGCAGGTCGCGGCCGCGCATCGCCCCGCCGCGCCGCGAGCCGAAAAGATCGGCGAAGATGTCGCCAAGGTCTTCGAAGGAAGCGCCGGCATCGGGGCCGCCGCCCGGTCCGTAAGATGCGCCGGGGCGCGGCCGGGCGCCGGCCCGCTGGCTCCAGGCGCGGAAGGCGGGGCCGCGGTCGCGGCCGTCCTCGTCGATCTCGCCGCGGTCGAAGCGCTTGCGCTGTTCGGGATCGCCGATGATGTCGAAGGCGGCCGAGACTTCCTTGAACTTCTCCTCGGCCTTCTTGTCGCCGGGATTGCGGTCGGGGTGATGCTGCTTGGCGAGCTTGCGGAAGGCGGCCCGAATGTCGGCGTCGCTCGCCGTCGGAGCCAGTCCCAGCACAAGATACGGATTTCTCGCCATGAACCGCCTTATTCCTTCGCTCGTTCAGAACCCCGCCAAGCGTTCATTCGTCTCTCAGGGTAGCGCAAGACCGCCCGCCCCCTCCGGGAAATAATCGAATTTGCCTCAAAAAGAAGAGTTTGCAGTTAATTTTTGACGACCGGGCTTTAACGAGCGCCCAAGCGGCGCGGCGTTCGCCCCACCCCCTTCGACC
>JBHHVZ010000154.1:0-3490 GCA_046756245.1 Parvularculaceae bacterium | reverse complement strand
ATCTTTGCTTGCGCCGCCGTCATCAATTCCCGCTGATGCTCAACAGACCCTAGGCCCCGGCGGTCTTATCTTTCCCGGACAGAGAGTTGCGGCATGACAAGCAGACGGTGGTTTTTGGCGAGCCTTCTTGCGACGGGCGCAGCGGCCTGCGCGGAGGCGGACACCGCGACGAATGACGAGGCGGAGGCGATGGGCGATCCCGACCCCAAAACCATTCCCGAATACGACAAGTGGCGGTTAAGCGAGGCCGAATGGAAAGAGCGCCTTTCGCCCGAAGCCTTCGCGGTGTTGCGCAGGGAAGCCACCGAACGGCGCGGAACGAGCCTGCTTAACGACGAACATCGCGACGGCGTTTACGCCTGCGCGGGCTGCGGCTACGAGCTTTTTTCCTCCGGGCGCAAATACGAATCCGGCACCGGCTGGCCGTCCTTTTTCGACGCGCTGCCGAATGCGCTGGGCTTCAGGAAAGATTTCAAGCTGATCGTTCCACGCACCGAATATCACTGCGCGCGCTGCGGCGGTCATCAGGGGCATCTGTTTAAGGACGGCCCGGCCCCGACGGGCCTGCGCTACTGCAATAATGGCGTCGCGCTCACATTCAAGCCGGCCTGAGGGGAAGGCGTCTCACTCCGCCGCTTTGGGGCGAAGCAGATCCTCCATGCGGGCGATATAGGCGATCCAGGCGTCGCGCCCCTTGTCGGTCAGCCTGCAGAGCGTTTGCGGCCGGCGATTGCGGAAGCGCTTTTCGACCGCCACATAGCCGGCGTCTTCGAGCTTTCTTATATGCACCGACAGATTGCCGTCGGTGACGCCAAGTTTCTCGCGCAACTCGAGGAAATCGGCCGCGCCCGCGCCGGACAGGAACGCCATTACGGCGAGCCTTACCCGCCCGTGGATAACGTCGTCGATCTCGCGATAATCGAAGCCTGACGGAGTTGCGTCGTCCGACATGGGTCACACGATCTCGGAGGGTTCGCGGCGCATCAGAATGACGCCGGGCAGGAAGGCGCAGAAAAACGAACCCGCCGCCGCCACCAGATATTGGTGCACGCTCGACAGAAAAAACAGCGACGCCATCGAAAAAGCGAGCGCGGCGACAGCGACGATCTTCAGCCAGGAAAGCCGCGCCGCAACCGCGGTGGCATAAAAGGCGACGCCGTAAAGTCCGAACGCAACGGGAAACATCAGGCCGAAGATGAAGTAGGGCTTCAAGCCCGCATCGACATAGTTGTCGTGCACCGCCATCAGCGTGAACCAGAAGGCGGTCAGAAACACGCCGACCGCGAACCAGACTGAAAACGCCATGCGGTTGCCGACGGTCGCAGCCCCCGGCTTTCTATGCGCGCGCCGGCCGATGGCGAGCGAAGCGGCCCAGCCGAGCGTCATCGCGCCGACCCACGGCGCCCAGCCGGCGAAACCGCCGAGATCGATCGCGCCGACGCCGTCGAGATAGACCGTAAACGCGGCGAGCGCGCACAGCCCGCCCCAGATCGCGTAAAAGAGCCCGCCGACGAGCGGCGCGTCGCGCCCTTCCTCCGCGAGCGCGCGCACATAGGCGAGGTCCTCGGCCAGATCGGGGGCGAGGTCGGAAGCCGGCCCGGAAGCCGGTGGGGCGGCGGAACCGCCTGCCGCCCCGGATGCAGAATTGTCCGTCGTCATTTTCGCCTCCAGATTCAAACTACTTTAAAATATAAAATACTTTGCCACCCGCGTCAAGAGGCCGCCGGAGGGCGCGCAGAAGCAGCGGCCCAGCGCAGCGGCACGAAGCGCGGCGTCACAAAGCGCAGCGCACGCAATGGGCCGCACGAAAAGGACTGGGAAAGCGAAAAGCCGGCAGAAGAAACGGGATACGACGACGCGCGCATTTCTTATGGAGCGGCGCCGTCGATCGCCCCTCATCCAACTTCGCCCATCACGGGAAAATCGGGGACAGTTATCCGACCCTATCCGGGCGGGCTTATATTGGGGGGATGACGCTCCTTCACCATCATCCCCTGTGCTGCGCCGCTGTCAGCCGACAGTTGGCCTTGTCATTCCGGGACGGCCGTAAGGCCGGACCCGGAATCCAGTTTGCTGACAGCGCCGCCAGCGGCGATGTTCAGGACTGGATTCCGGGTTCAAGCTTCGCTCGCCCCGGAATGACAAGAGCGGAAACAGGAATGACACGCGTTCCCGCAACGTTCCGAAATGGACAAAATGGACCCTTTGACGCTGCAGGCAAGGGAATCAGCGGGCTTCCGTTTTTTCGTTTTTCAAAACGGACCCTATTCGCCGAAGTCGCAGCGAACACGCCCGCGGCGGGAAACGGCGCGCCCGGCGCCGGCTTACGCCCTGAGCTGGTCGGCGATCGGCAATTCGCGGATGCGCCTGCCGGTCGCCTGGAAAATCGCGTTGGCGAGCGCCGGGGCGAGCGGCGGAATGCCCATCTCGCCCATGCCGGCGGGCGGGTCTCCGCTGTCGGCGATGTGGGTTTCGACGACGGGCGGCGCGTCGGCGATGCGCATCAATTGATACGTGTCGAAATTGCCTTCGACTACGCGCCCGCCCTCGACATTGATCGCGAGCCGCAGCGCTGTCGACAGGCCGTCATTGACGCCGGACTCCAATTGCGCGGCGGCGCCGTTCGGATTGACGACCGCGCCGATGTCGACGGCGGCGACGACGCGCGGAACGCGAAGCGATCCGTCGGCGCCGACTACAACGTCGACAACCTCGGCGACGTAACCGCCGAACGTGAAATGCCCGGCGATTCCGCGGCCCGTTCCCTCCGGCATCGGCGCGCCATAGCCGGCCTTTTCGGCTGCAAGCTTCAAAACGCCGGCGAGCCGGCCGGGATTGAACACGGGGCCCCCGTGATTTTCGTAAGGCAGTTCGCGGGGCTCGCCCAGAAGCCTGAGGCGCAGCGCCAATGGATCCTCGCCGCGCTGATGGGCTATCTCGTCGAGAAAGCTCTGCACGACGAAAGCGTTTGCGGTGTGCGCCGGCGCCCGCCACGAGCCGCGCGGCGCGCCGGACCGGGCCGAGAAATATTCGAGGCGCAGATTGTCGACAAGACCGGCCGGGAAGTCGTCGGTGTAAAGCTCCGCCTGCCAATAATCCTCTTCGGGTACGTTTTCGCGGCGGTAGAATTTCGACGCGCTCGCCAGCCGGTGCGTCCACGCCGTCAACTTTCCGTCGGCGTCGAAGGCGGCGCGCAACTGGTGCATGCCGGAAGGACGAAAGAAATCGTGGCGCAAATCGTCCTCGCGGGTCCATTGCACCTTGACCGGGCGGCCGACGGCGCGGCTGACGAAGGCGGCTTCGGCTGCATAATCGCTGGTCAGCCGCCGGCCGAAACCGCCCCCAAGCCGCGTCGGCAGCACATGTACGTCGAGCCGGTCGCGGCCCAAAATCTTCGCGACCAGCCGGTTGGCGCTGCCGGGCATCTGCATCGGACCGATGATCTCGACCCGGTCGTCGCGAACGTCGGCGATGCAATTCTGCGGTTCGA
>JBHHVZ010000153.1:0-3540 GCA_046756245.1 Parvularculaceae bacterium | reverse complement strand
CTGACGCCGATTTCGAAGGCGTGGTCGACCGACCGCGCCATTGAAACCGCTTCGCTTGGCGTGCAGGTGCATGGCGGCATGGGCTATGTGGAAGAAACCGGCGCGGCGCAATATATGCGCGATGCGCGCATCGCCGCCATTTACGAGGGAACCAACGGCATTCAAGCGATCGACCTGGTCGGGCGCAAGCTGCAGGGCGATGGCGGGGCTGCGGCGCGCGCTTTCATCAACCATGTTCGCGAGCAGGCGGTCATCGTCAAGGCCGGCAAGCGTCCTGAACTCAAAGCTATCGGCGTGCGGCTGGAAGAGGCGGCTAATGCGTTATCGGCCTCGACCGACTGGCTACTGCAGTCGGCCGGAAAAAATCCTGAAGACCTGCTTGCAGGCGCGGCCGCCTATCTTAAACAGTTCGGAAATGTCGCAGGCGGCCATTACCTGACGCGCGGCGCCGTTTACGCGGCTCTGGCCATGAGCGAGCCGGAGGCCGACAAGACGTGGCTCGAAGGCAAGATCGCCGTCGCGCGGTTTTTCGCGGAAAACTATCTAACTGAAGCCGCCGGTCTGACCGACGCCGTCACCGCCGGCGCCGATGCGGTCGCGCGTCTCGATCCGGCGGCGATGAGCGCGTAGGCCGTCAACCATTCCGTCGACACAACAGGACCGAACCGCATGAAAAAACTTCTCGCCGTCTCGCTGCTCGCCCTCGCGCCGACGCTGGCGTTTGCCGAACCATCGGCGCGTGCTGTCGATCTGGCGCATCGATTCATTATCGTCGACGGCCATGTGGACGCGCCTTCGACGATCGCAGAAGACGGCGCCGACATCGCCGCCGGCGAAAAAATCGCTGACTTTGACTATGCGCGGGCGAAAGCAGGCGGGCTCGACGCGCCCTTCATGTCGATCTATGTCGCGGCCGATTACGAGGAAAAGGGCGGATCGAAAGCGCGCGCAGACATTCTGATCGGCCTGATGGAAGGCGTCGCCGCGCAGCACCCCGACAAGTTCGAAATCGCGACCTCGCCGAAGGACGTGCGCCGCATCCACGCCGAAGGAAAGATCGCCATGCCGCTCGGCATGGAGAACGGCGCCCCGATCGAAGGCGATCTCGCCAATCTCAAGCATTTCTACGACCGCGGCGTGCGCTACATCACGCTGGCGCATTCCAAGGCGAACCACATCGCCGATTCCTCCTATGACGAGAACGAAAAATGGGACGGCCTGTCGCCGTTCGGCTTCGAACTCGTGCGCGCCATGAACGATATCGGGATCATGGTCGATGTGAGCCACGTCACCGACGCGGCGATCGAGGATGTTTTATCGGTCGCTCGCGCGCCGGTGATCGCGTCGCATTCTTCGCTGCGTCACTTCACGCCGGGCTGGCATAGAAATCTGCCCGACGACCTTATCGAGAAAATCGGCGCGAATGGCGGCGTCGTGATGATCAATTACGGCTCGGCCTTCCTGACCGAAGAGGCCAATGTCTATTCGAAACCGCGCAACGAGGCGCGCGAGGCCGAAGAAGAAAAACTTGGCAGGGCGATGACGGACGAAGAACGCGACGCCTTCAACAATGAATGGCGCGAAACGCATCCCTATCCTTATGCAAGCCTTGAAGACGTGCTTGATCATATCGACCGCGCCGTCGAACTCGCCGGCGTCGATCATGTGGGAATCGGTTCGGACTATGACGGCGTGGGGGATTCGCTCCCCGAGGGCCTCAAGGACGCATCGAGCTATCCGGCGCTCGTCGACGGGCTTCTCGCCCGCGGCTATGACGAGGGGGCGATCGAAAAAATCCTCGGCGCCAACGCGCTGCGCGTATGGGAGACGGTCGAGAAAGCGCGCCGGAGGCGGCGGTTTTAGGGGTTCAGCTTTTTCTGTCATCCCGGGGCCGTGCATCGCGCGGAACCCGGGATCCATTCCTGAACGCTTCGTTTTGCTACACCCGCGCCGTCGATCGCAAAGATAGGCTCAGGCATGGATTCCGGATCGCGGCGCGCGCCGCGTCCGGAATGACAGTGAAAAATGAATGCCTCCAAATCCTGGGGGCTTGACGTGTTATAACGACTATTATAATTATAACTTCCGTTATAACATGCGAGAACGAAAATGACCGATAAAAACAAGGGCTTTTCTGAAGCGCCCGCCAAATACGGCGCCAAGGCGGCGGCGCGCGCCGACGTTCTCAAGGTGCGCCCGATCGGCAACTCCGCCTGCGTCGTTTTGAGCAAGGAAATGCTGGCCGAACTGGGCGTTCAGATCGGCGACGAACTACAGGTCGTGAAAACGCCGAAAGGTTATGAGGTCTCCGCCTTCGACGCCGAACTCGACGACGCGCTGAAGTGGATCGAAAAAGGCGCGAAACGCTATCGCAATACGCTGCGGGCTCTCTCCAAATAGGAGACCTCCATTATGGAGTTTAGATGGATAACGCGCGAGATCGCGTTGGCGGCCCATGCGCGTAGCTTGCGCGATCACGGCGGGGCGGAGGGCGTGCGCGACGACGGCATGCTCGAAAGCGCGCTCGCTCGCCCGCAGAACCTCGCCGCCTATGGCGAACCGTCTAACTTCGAACTGGCGGCGGCGCTTGCTTATGGTCTTGCGAAGAACCATCCTTTTGTGGACGGCAACAAACGCACGGCTTTTTTGTGCGCCTATGTTTTTCTCGGCCTGAACGGTCATGCGCTTGACGCCGACGAGGCGGAAGCGGCGGCGATTACGCTGGACCTCGCCGCCGGCGAAGCGAGCGAGCAGGACTTTGCGCTATGGCTGAAGGCGAATTGCCAGCCTGTCGGTAAGCCGCGTTAGTTTTCCGGCTTATAGAGAACCAATCGGCATTGATTATTTCCCATGATCTTCCGTGTCATTCCGGGGCGGCGCGCCAGCGCCGAACCCGGAATCCAGCCCTGAGCGCATCCGCTCGATCAGCGGCGAGGCTGTCGCAAGCGGCGGCGCTCAGGCATGGATCCCGGATCGGCTTCGCCGTCCGGGATGACAGCGAACGGCCTTGAGTATGCACCGACTCTCATCGCCGGTTGATTTGAACGCCCGATGCGCGCCATCCTTGCAGGGATCAGAAGCAGTTCAGCGCGGCGCGGGAATGACCAACAGGCTCTATTACGGCGACAATCTCGGCATCCTGCGCGAGCACATCGCGGACGAGAGCGTCGATCTCGTCTATCTCGACCCGCCGTTCAATTCGAACGCCACCTACAACGTCCTTTTCCGCTCGCTGGAGGGCAAGGAAAGCCCGGCGCAGATCGAAGCCTTCGACGACACCTGGCATTGGACCGAAATCGCCGAGGACGCCTATTGGCAGGTCCTCCACGGGAAGAACACCGACGCCGCGCTGCTTCTCGAATCGATGCGCAAATTTCTCGGCGAGAACGACATGATGGCCTATCTCGCCATGATGGCGGTCCGCCTCATCGAACTGCACCGCGTGCTGAAGAAAACGGGGTCGCTTTATCTCCACTGCGACCCGACCGCGAGTCATTATTTGAAGATTCTGCTGGATTCGATCTTTGGGGCACGGAATTT
>JBHHVZ010000152.1:0-3831 GCA_046756245.1 Parvularculaceae bacterium | reverse complement strand
CTTCGACAAGGTCTGCTATATCGGCTGCGGCGTGACCACCGGGATCGGCGCGGTGCTATTCACGGCGAAGGTCGAGCCGAATACGCGCTGCGTCGTCTTCGGGCTCGGCGGCATCGGGCTCAATGTCATTCAGGGACTGAAAATGATCGGCGCGCGCCAGATTGTCGGCGTTGATCTCAACCCCGCCAAGCGCGCGCTCGCCGAAAAATTCGGCCTGACCGACTTTGTCAATCCGAAGGATATCGACGGCGATCTTGTCGGCCATCTGGTCGAACTGACCGGCGGCGGGGCGGATTACACGTTCGAGTGCATCGGCAATGTGACGACGATGCGCGCCGCCCTCGAATGCTGCCACAAGGGCTGGGGGGAAAGCGTCATCATCGGCGTCGCCGGGGCCGGGCAGGAAATCTCGACCCGGCCGTTCCAGCTCGTTACGGGCCGGGTCTGGCGCGGGACGGCCTTCGGCGGCGCGCGCGGGCGCACCGACGTTCCCAAAATCGTCGACATGTATATGGAAGGCCGCATCCATATCGACGACCTCATCACCCACACCATGCCGCTCGAGCGCATCAACGACGCTTTCGACCTGATGCACAAGGGCGAAAGCATCCGCAGCGTGGTGGTTTATTAAACCCGATGAAAACAGTTTCTGAATTCAAATCCTTCGGCGGCGTTCAGTCGGTGCATGCGCACGACTCCGAGGCTTGCCGGTGCGAAATGCGCTTCGCCGTCTATACGCCGCCGGCGGAAGCGCACGGGGCCGGGCCTTATCCGGCGCTCTTCTGGCTGTCGGGCCTGACCTGTACGGAGGAAAATTTCATTACGAAGGCCGGCGCGCAGCGCATCGCCGCCGAGCTTGGGCTCGTCATCGTCGCGCCCGACACGAGCCCGCGGGGCGACGACGTTCCCGACGCCGCGGACGAATATGATTTGGGCAAGGGCGCAGGCTTTTATCTCGACGCCACAGAGGCGCCCTGGGCCAAACACTACCGCATGTATTCCTATGTCAGCGAGGAATTGCCGACGCTGATTGCGCGCGAATTTCCCGCCGACCCGGCGCGCGTGGGCGTCTTCGGCCATTCCATGGGCGGGCACGGCGCGCTGACGCTGCATCTCAAGAACCCGGAAAAGTTCAAGACCTGTTCGGCCTTCGCGCCAATCGTCGCGCCGTCGCAGATTCCGTGGGGACGCAAGGCGTTTGCGCGCTATCTCGGCGCAAATGAAACGGCGTGGATCGATTATGACGCGACCGCGCTTTTGGCTGCGCGGGGGCCGACGCCCGCGCACATTCTGATCGATCAGGGCGGCGCCGATCAGTTTCTCAAAGAACAGTTGAAGCCGGAAATATTCGCCAAAGCCTGCGCTCGTGCGGGACAGGCGCTCACCTTGCGCATGCAGGACGGCTACGACCATTCCTACTATTTCATCGCCACCTTCATCGAAGACCATCTGCGCCGGCACGCAGACGCGCTGGCCTGAGCCCTGGAGCGTCGTCTAATCCTCCACAGTTGCACCGGACATGACTGTTTAAACGTATTTATGTATTAATACATGAATACAATTATAGAATCCGGAATAGGTAGCCGAACATAGGAGCAGGGGCTCAGATCGAGCAAACCTGGGGCCGAGACGCAAGTAGAGCCGGCGACGAATTGACGTCGCCGGCCTGAAATGACTTCCGCTTCAATCCTGCGCTTCTATTCGCCCGCGGCGGAGCTGGCGTCCGGCCCGTCGCCGAGAAGATATTTATCGAGGAAATCGACAAACGCCTGGGAAGCCGTGATGCGATTTTCACGCTTGCGGAAGCCGTGCCCCTCATCGGGGAACAGAATGTATTCCACCGCCACTCCGTTAGCCTCGATCGCGGCGACCATCTCATCGCTTTCGACCTGCAATACGCGCGGATCGTTGGCGCCCTGAATGACCAATACCGGCTTGACGATGTTTTCGGCGTGGAACAGCGGCGAAATCGCCCGGTGTCGTTCCTCGTCGGTCGCCGGGTCGCCCATTTCGTCGTAAAGATATTCGCGGAACGATTCCCACCATGGCGGAATTGATTTCAATGTCCTGACCCAATTCGTGACGCCGAAGATATCGATGCCGACATCGAACGCTTCCGGCTCGAAGGCGAGCGCCGCCATCACCATGAAGCCGCCATAGCTGCCGCCTATTATTCCGACGCGATTGCCGTCGACCCAGTCAAGTCCTTCGAGATAGGCGCGGGCGTAGACGATATCCTTGAGGTCGACGTCGCCGTGCTTCTTGTCGTCCATGTGGAAGAATGTCTTCCCATAGCCGCTTGACCCGCGATTGTTCGCCGCCAAAACGGCATAGCCCTGATTGACCAGATGCTGGATGGTGGCCGAATAGCCGACCCGGCTCTGCCCGCCGGGTCCGCCATGAACCCAGACAAGCGCCGGGGCAGGATTGTCGGCGCTCGCTCCAAGCGGCTTATACAGAACGCCCGGAATTTTCAGCCCGTCGAAACTTCCGTACCGCACGACTTCGCTCGGCGCGAGGTGATCGGGATCGATCGCTTCGTTTAAAGCCTGCGTCAATTGGTTGAAACGCTTGCGCCGCAAATCGACCGTAAAAACGTTTGACGGCGAAATGTCGGCGTTTATCAGAAAAGCCAATGTTTTCTCTTCCGGTGAAAAGCGCACATTGCGAAGGTCGCCGGGCGGCAGTCCTTTCGGGAGGCTGATCGTCCGCTTTCTCTTGCGGTCATAGATCGTCACCGTCGTGGATGCGTCTTCATTAATTGCGCTCACCCGATACCGGCCCGACGGCGAATAAACCACGTAGGACACATCCCAGTCTTCTGCGATCAGAGTTTGCTTGTCCCCGCTCGCCAGATTATAAGTCCAGGCTTGGGTGAATTCGCCAACCTCGTCAGTTCCGAAAACGAGTTTGTCGCTTTCGGGCGTGAAGTCGTAAACCGTGTAGGAAATGTTTCCTTCGTGTTCAGTGATAAGCTGCGGCTCGTCGTCCGTCGCAAGCGAGATAAGAAAAAGATTGTTGTCGGCGGACGTTCGCGACTTGACCCCGGCCGCGTAGGCGCCATCGCGGCTGACAGTAACGCCGCCGAGCGCCAAATCGTTTTGGAAAATCATTTCCCGGGAATAATCATCCGCGTCATACCGATAGAGATCGAAGACCTTGGAGTCGCGCTCGTTGGTCTGGAGAATGAAAGCTTCGCCGTCATTGATCCAGCCAATAAACCCGGCCTTGACGTTTTCGCCAGGCGTAAGATCCTGCGGTTCGCTGACCGGCGCAGCCACATAAACATGATTGAGTTCGTTTCCGCCCTGATCGGCTGTGTAAAGAAACCGCGAGTCATTCGGGAAATAGCTTATGGCGATTGTCGCGTTGGTTGCCGAATGCGTTAGGGCTGTCTGCTCGCCGCTCTTGATGTCGAGCGCGTATGCATTGAAAACGCCTGTGGCGTCGCTCGTGATGAGCAGCTTGTCGCCGTCGGGCGAAAAAGCGCGGGTCGAATCCGCGATCGAATAATTCGTCGTCTTATGAAACGCCGCCGCGTCGTATTCCGGAACAGTGGTCTCGGCATGAGCCGCCACGGCGCTAATAACGAGCGCGCATAAGATATAGATTAGCGATGCCAGTCGCATGATTTCCTCATTCGCCTGCTTTGAATAAGTCTGATGATCAAAGACATTACGCCTGCAACCCGCCGGCAACCTAGCTCAACGGAGAACGGGCGGCAAACTTAAGAAAAAACGCGGTTACGCGCTGCAGTAAATGACAGTCTAGAGCATGTTCCCCGAAATGCGAGTCGGAGAACATGCTCTAGGTTTTTGTTTTGTCGCGCAT
>JBHHVZ010000151.1:0-3879 GCA_046756245.1 Parvularculaceae bacterium | reverse complement strand
ATTTCATCTGCGGGGCCAGCATGGGCGGCATCATCGCCGCCTGCGTCGCCATGGGATGGCCGGACGAAGAAATCGAACGCCGAATCCGCAAGGCGTTCGTCGATTCCAATCCGCTGGGCGATCATATCCTGCCAGTGGTGGCGCTGACCCGCGGCAGACGCGTCGAAGAACGCCTGATCCGACATTTCGGCGATGCGCGCATCGAGGATCTCCTGACGCCGTTTTTTTGCGTCTCCTCTGAACTGACGGAGGGGATAGCGCGCGTGCACCGTCGCGGCCTTTTGCGCGAAGCGCTGCGGGCGTCGATTTCCCTGCCGGGCATTCTGCCGCCGGTGGTCGACGACGAATCGATCCTCGTGGACGGCGCCGTGATCAACAATTTCCCGACGGACCTGATGTCGACGGTGCATCGCGGCCTGACGATCGGCATCGATGTTGCGCGGGAGGGCACGCTCGATCCCGCCGACTTTACGGATCCGCCCGGTTTCATAACCTGGGTTCGCAAGCACGGCTTGCGCGAGGCGCCGCCCATCGTCAGCCTTCTGATGCGCGCGGCGACGGCGCGCCACGAGTTCACCCGCCAGGTGCATCCCGCCGACATCATGATCGCGCCCGAAGTTCCCGGCGTCGCGCTGCGCGACTGGAAAAAATACGACACCGCCGTGGCGTCCGGCTATGAGACGACGAAAGCCGTCATCAAATCCCACTGGGCGACGCTCGGCCCGATCGCCAAGGCGGCGCGGCGCGGTTAGCGATCGCCCGGTTTCACCGCCGTCAGCATATAATTGATGCTGGCGTCATAGCCTATTGGCCGGCGGCATATTGATGAGTTGTCCATTTTCGACCCAAGTAACGCCGTCGATCTCGACCGTTGCGTCGATGAAAAAATTCCAGCGGACATAATCGCCTTTGGTCTTGCCGCCGAGCTCGCCGTTTTCGCCGAGGGACAGGCGCACGACGCCGGCGCCGTATCCGTAATAGGGAATCCAAGACTCGTCTTCAGGGGCGGCGAGATGGGGGTTGAAACCGAGCGCAAAGCCACGCAAGCGTCGGGCCGCCTCGCCGCCTTGTTCAAGTTCGGCTTCCAGAGCCGCGACGTTTTCCGCGGCTGAAACCTCGACGACTTCGCCTTGTCGGAAGGTCAGTCGTGGCGCGCGCACGAATTCGTTGTTCCAGTAGGAGTCCGGAAACACGACCACGCCTTCGACCGAATTTTCGATTGGAGCGAACCGCACCGCGCCGGCGGGCAGTTCGATCTCGCGGTCGATCAATATCCTCGCTTGGCCCGCTCGCGCCGCCGAAGCGTCGCCGTCCTGGATATTAACGGGACGGCGTTTGCCGAGACGGAAGCGGACATCCGTGCCGGCGGGATTGGTCACTCTGATTTCGCCCTTACGTGCGGCGTCGACGAATCTCCTCTGCCGGTCGGCGAGGGCGTTGTAATCCGTTTCAAGAACGGCGATCGCGTAAGCGCGGTCCATTCGCGGCGTCGCCGGCAACTGTTCTCTTAAAAGTGAATAACCGCCGAGCCAGTGAAAATGTACGATCCGCCCCCGGCCGCTCTTTAAAATATCCTGAACGCCCAGATAAGCGGACTGGTTCGGCCAGGTTCCGGGCAGGGCGATGAAGGCGTCGGCGGCGCGCGCCATGCGGGCCATAGCGTCGCGGCTTTCCGTAAAGCCGCGTAGGACGGGACCACGCCGCCAATAGCGCGGGAAAGGCTGCGGCAAATCCTGTAGGCAACCCAGATTGATGCCGCCAGCGCGCATCACGGCGTAGCGCAAATGCGGAATGATTTCCTGAAACAGGGTCGGATGACACAGCATCAGCACCTTCTCGCCCGGCTTAAGGTCCATGCGCTCGACGATTTTCTCCGCCAGCGCGCGATAGGGCGGGTCGCCCGCCGCGAGGAGCGGCGCCAGCGGGCCTTTCGGATCGATAACCGGGGCCGTGCCGCCATTGGCCCAATAGGAAAGGGCCGCCCAATAGAGTTCGAGATGCTCTTCAATCGCCTTTTCGCTCCAGTCCTTGGAATATTCGTCCTGGGGCGTATGAATCTTTCCGCCTAACCGGGCGTAGCGTTCGCGCATAGCTTCAGCAGTGAAATTTTCGAGGCGAAATCTCGAACCGCCCCACAAGGTTACGCCCGGCACACCCTGCGCCATAAATTCCGTCGTATCGAAGCTGAAATTAAGGCTCGGCAACCAGGATTGTTCCGTGAGGGTCTTATCAAGCGGCCTAGCGAGCGCGGCCATTGTCGGCCCCGCCGACGTTCCGTTCGGCGGCATGACCATGAAATTATGCGTCGGCCAGATGACGTCGACGCCGTCGAAATTCAAGTTGACGACCGTCTCGGCGATGGTAAAGGCGGGATGTTCGATATAATAGCGCGCGCCGATTTGCCCATAGTCTGCTTCTTCCGCCGTCGTGGCGACGAAGACGACATTTCGCTGCGCGCCCGCTGCTTTCGCTGCTTCGGCTATGGCGATCAATCCCCCGACGCCTGACGCATTGTCCTTCGCGCCGTTATAGATGGCGTCGCCGTCTTCATCGGGCGCGCCGACGCCCAGGTGATCCCAATGGGCGGTGACGACAACGGTTCCGGTTTCAGGCGCTGCGCCCGGAACGACGCCGACAATATTTGGCGAAAAAAACCGCCGCACCGACTGCGTAAAACTCCCGTGCAGAGATGCGCCGAGCGGACGGACGACGAACGTGGCCTGCCCGGCTTCAGCGCCAAGGGCGTCAAGAGGCGCGCCGGCGGCGTCCAAAATCCGCGCGGTCGCATCGGGCGAAAACCATGCGATAACGGATAAGGCACGACCCCGCAGCCAATCCGGCTGAACAAATTCCTGCCGCCACGCTGAGGCGGTATTGGAGAAATTGGATTCCTGGTCTGACGCAGTCAGGAAAATTACGCCTGCGGCGCCACGCTGGCGCGCCTGTTCGATTTTTACGTCGTCGTCTTCGTAATAGCTGTAGCCGCCGCCGGGGAGCAGCGCTTCGGCGGTTTCGGGGAGTCCGCGCAGCAGCAGCACGATTTTTCCCGCAAGTGAAACGTCGCCGTAGTCGTTCCAGCCATATTGCCTCGCATCGACGCCGTATCCGCCGAAGACAAGCTCGCCCGATAACGTGCAGGCTTCGCAATCAATAAGCTGGGTGCGAAAAGCGATGTTCTCATGTTCGATGACGAGAAAGCCGTCTGCGGCTTCGGCGCTGACCGTCAGGCGCGCGCTGTCGGGCGAAACGGTCGAACCAACTAGAGGAACGTTTTGGAAGAAGTTCTTCGCACCGGCGCGCGGTTCGAGGCCGATGCGCTCGAATTCTTTCGCAACATACGCCGCCGCCAGCCGTCCGCCTTCAGTTCCCGGCGCCCGGCCCGTAAGGTCGTCGGAGGCGAGATAGCGGACACGTTCTTTGAATTCGGCGCCTGAGAATTGCGGTGAATAACTGCCCATTTCATCATTTTGTTGCGCCCATATGCGCGTCGGGCCGGACAGTACGGTGGAAATCGCCAAAATCAGCACAATTCGGAAGATTGCAGTCATTGTGTTTTTCAACCCCTCATTGATTGATGCGCTTCAGCGCCGTTGACGTTCCACAAAACAATAGAAATTTTTAAGACGTCAATGCTATGATGAAAGTGGCATAGCATTGTCGGGCAAAAAATTACATTTGCGTCATAAATGGAATTATAAGCTGACGCCGAAAAAGACCCGCAGGAATAGCGGGTTGCTTACGATAACGCTTGCAGTTACGGGCGCGGCTTCACCGCCGTCAGCATGTAATTGACCTGCGTATCCTCGCCGATCCGCCAGATGTCGAGGACGGGGTTATAGGTGACGCCGGCGAGCGCGGTCACCGTCATGCCGGCGTGTT
>JBHHVZ010000150.1:0-3971 GCA_046756245.1 Parvularculaceae bacterium | reverse complement strand
GTCATCTTCGAGGAGTTCAAGGGCACCGGCAATTCCGAGATCGTGCTTGACCGCAAGGTCGCCGACAAGCGGACTTTCCCGGCGATCGACATCGCCAAGTCCGGAACCCGCAAAGAAGATCTTATCGTATCGAAGATCGAGCTTCAAAAAGTCTTCGTGCTCAGGCGCATTCTGGCGCCGATGGGCACCACCGACGCCATCGAGTTCCTGCTCGACAAGCTCAAACAGACCCGGACCAACGGCGAATTTTTCGAATCGATGAACACCTGATCGAAGCCGGCGCGGTCAGGCGGTCCGCGGCGACGGCCTTCGAAGACTCGCCCTTATGGTGACGAAAACGCCGCCCAGAATGAGCGCCGAAGCGACGGCGAGGCGCGCCGTCACGGCTTCTTCCAAAAAGAGGACGCCGCCCGCCGCTGCGACGACGGGGACGGCGAGCTGCACCACCGCGGCGGCCATATTGGTGAGGCCCCGAAGCGCGGCGTACCAGATGACATAGCCAAGCCCGGAAGCCAGCGCGCCCGAAGCGACAGCGAGCGCGACGCCTTCAGGCTCGGCGTGAAAAGACGCCCGCGGCGTCAAAAACAGAAGCGCCGCAAACGGAACGGAGAGGATAAAATTTCGCGCCGTCGCCGTCGCCGGTTCAGCCTCTGTTTTTCCGAGCACTGAATATACGCCCCAGGCGACGCCGGCGAGCGCCAGAGCATAAAGGGCGATGGTCCGTTTCATGTCGCAAAGACTGGGCGAAGCGGGCGGCGATGAAAAGGCTCTAAAGCTCCACGATCGATTTGAACCCGCCCCAGAACATGCGCTTTCCGTCGAAGGGCATCGACGCGCCGCTCATATGCTCCTTGAGGCGCGGATCGGCCATCACTTTTTTCATGATTTCGTCGCGATCCTGGCGCGACGCGTAGACGGCGTAGCCGACAACGACCGTTTCTCCGTCCTCGCGCTTGACGGCGCGGAAGAAGTCGGTGGTCTTGCCCTCGGGAACGTCGTCGGCGACGGTCTCGCGATAGGCGAGCGCGCCGTGATCGATCCAGACTTTGGCGGAAAGCGCGGACATCTCCTTGTAAGCGTCGAGATTTTTCTCCGGCACGGGAATTACAAAGACATCGACATAAGTCATGAAACACCTCAATTATCTGCAGCGCTGGCCTTGTCAGACCGGCTTTTCGCAATTCACCATCCAGGGCGCGCCGAACCGGTCCGTGACCATGCCGAAGCGCTGCGCCCAAAAGGTTTCCGCGATCGGCATCGCCACCTCGCCGCCGTCGGCGAGCGCCGCGAAAATGCGCTCGGCTTCAGCCGGGTCCTTCACCGAGATGCTGACCGAAACGCCTTGCGGCTTGCTGTAATGCGCCGGCGGCGGATCGGCGCCCATCAGCACCTCGTCTCCGATGCGCAGCGAGGCGTGCATAATCTTTTTCTTCCAGTCGGGCGGCATGTCGCCCTCCATCGGCGAGCCCTCGAAGGGAAACATCCCTTCGATTTTCCCGCCGAGATGTTTTTCATAATAGCGGAAAGCTTCCTCGCAATTTCCATTGAAGCTGAGATAGGCGTTGAGTTGCATGATGTTCTCCCCAGTTGCTATCCGCGCGCGAGGCCGGACACGACGTCACCGAGCTGGGCGATCGCCGCCGCCCAGCCGTCGTGAAAACCCATCTCCGCGTGTGTTTTCGCGTCGTCGGCGCTTTTGTGGCGGACGAACGCAGTATAGCGGCAACCCGCGCCCGCGTCTTCCATGGTGATGATGGCGGTGAAACCAAGGAAAGGGTTCGCCAGCGGCCGCCAGTAAGCGCCGAGCATTTCTGTGAACACGATGCGCTCCATCGGCGCGACTTCGAGAAACGAGCCTTCATAGGCATGTTCTTCGCCCTCGGGCCCGCGCATCGCTGAGTTAAAAGCGCCGCCGGGGCGCGGGTCGAAAGCGGTGAATTCAGCCTTCCACGGTTTCGGACACCACCACTTTTCAATGAGTTCTTTCGTTGTCCACGCCTTCCAGACAAGCGCGCGCGGCGCGTCAAGCGTGCGGGCGATTTCAAGATCGAACGCGGAATCGTCTTCAGGCATGTACTTTCCCCCAGGAATTAATTTCTATACGAACAGTAAAAACCGATCAACCGACAAGCGTCGTCGCCAAACCGTCGAGGATCATCGTCCAGCCGCCGCGGGTCTCTTCTCCCCAATCGACCAGGACGCCTTCATGGGTCAGGGTCAGCAGACAACCCTTCTCGGCGGGATCGATTTCGACCGTGACGCGCGTTTCCTCGGCGTCCGGCTTCTTCGGCCCGATATAGGCGAAGGTGAAGACAAGCTTTCGCGGCCGTTCAATAACGAGATATTCGCCGACATGACGGTCGAAATCGTCGCCCCGCTGTTCGGAAATCTCGAACCTGCCGCCGACGCGCGCGTCGATCTCAATCTTTTTCATCGCGCCGTCGGGGGTGTGGAACAGCCACTCGCCGACGGCGGACGGATCGAGCCAGGCGTCGAACACGGCTTCCGGCGAAGAATCGAACCGGCGCGTAACTTTTACGGTTACAGTCGGTTTTTCAGCCATCGTTTTCCTCCCCCTTTTGGCGCGCGGCGGCGTCAGCCCGGACCTCGCTCAGATAATCGGCGAGACGGTCGAGACGGGCCTCCCTCAGCCGGCGATAGCGTTCGAGCCAGTCGTCGACGGCCTTGAGGGCGGCGGGCTCCAGCCGCGCCGGCCGTCGCTGGGCGTCGCGTGAACGGGAAATGAGGCCGGCGCTTTCAAGCACCTTCAAATGGCGAGACACTGCCGGCTGACTGATGTCGAACGGTTCGGCGAGCTCCATGACTGTCGCCTCGCCGGTCGCCAGGCGCGCCAGGATCGCCCGCCGCGTCGGGTCGGCGAGAGCGGCGAATTTGGCGGAAAGGGCGTCGTGCGGGATCTGCATATAGCTGAAATTTTAAATAACAAAATAGTTATATATAGTAGGACAGGCATTACGTCAAACGGACCATAGTACGCTCAGGCAAAAGACGATTCCGCTTTCGAAACGATTCGCCGCGACGTGGGCGGCGCCGAACGCCGGCTCAACCGCCAATACGCGCAACGCCGCACAGGCCGTCGCTTGCGCCGCGACCGGCGGCCACCAGCGCCGCCTGGGCGGCGCCCGGCCGGTCGGTCGCCAGAATGTCGACGCCGAGCCCGGCGATTTCGGCGTAATGGCCTTCCTCGCCGGTCTCGACGATAAAATTGTCGACCGAATCCGTTCCGCCCAAAGTTCCGAAAATGACCTCGACGTCGCGGCCGTTCAGAATCTCGAACAGATGCGGCCGGGGGATGTCCGTTCCGGTGAAGGCGACAATATGGTCGGCCGGCACGCCGCCGGCGACGGCGCGGTTGAGGTCCGACATTGAGTCGAGAGAAAGCGAGATCATTGCATCCGGCGCGAGCGCGTGGAGCCTTTCAGCCTGGGCGAGCGAGTAGGCGATATAGATGACATTCCGCTCCGCATGCTGACGGCGTATTTCGGCGACGACGTCTTCGAAGCGCGTCGTCTTCTTGAAATCGACTTGCAGGATCGTGCGGTCCTTGGCCCAGGCGAGCGCGTCGTCGAACCGGGTCGGGGCGAAGGCGGTGGGCGTTCCTTCGTTATCAACCAGCAGTAATTTTTCGATCTTCGCCCAGGAAAGCGCATCGCTCGCGCCTTCGCCCGTCGTTGTGCGCTCGAGCGTGTCGTCATGCATGAGATAGAGCACGCCGTCCGCCGAAGTCGCCACGTCGACTTCAAGAACCGCCGGAACTTCGGCGAGCGTCGCCGCGAAAGTCTGGAGCGCGTTTTCGGGATAGCCCGGCGCCGGCCCGCCGCGATGGGCGGAAACGAGCGTCGCGCCCTCGGCCTCCAGGCATTCGAAGAAGCCGTTGAGATCGCCGCCGGGATCGAGCCGCCAGCCGGGCGCGCCGGCGCTTGCTGAAGGGCCGGTATCCGGCTCCACCC
>JBHHVZ010000149.1:0-3982 GCA_046756245.1 Parvularculaceae bacterium | reverse complement strand
TCAGGGCCCTCCAACACGGCTGGAGCCGCGCCCGAGATGTGTGAATCTCGTAGGCTCAAGGCCGGGGTCGACACCTCCCCCGTTAAAACAGGGGAGGAACAGACTTGCATTCGCAGCACGGTGATTCTTCCCCCGCTTGCGGGGGAAGTGGCCCGCGCCCTAAGGCGCGGGTCGAAGGGGGTGGAGTCGAGAGATTCAAATTTATCGTACGATACGTCTCACAGGCCGAACTGCCTTGCGGCGAGGTCGTTCATGATCTCTTCCGAACCGCCGCCGATCGCCATTACCCGCACTTCACGGTAAATGCGCTCGACCCGGCAGCCCCGAACGAATCCGGCGCCGCCCAGAATCTGCATCGCCTCGCGCGCGCAGAACTCCATCGTCCGCGTCGCCTGCACCTTGAGAAGGGCGAGATCGCCGACCGGCGACTCGCCGTTTTTCACCCGCCAGGCGCAATTATCGAGATAGACGGTCGACGCATTCGTCATACGGACCATTTCCGCGAATTTGTGGCGGATCGCCTGATGTTTCGCGAGCGGCTTGCCGAACGTCTCGCGTTCGCGCGCCCAGTTCGCCGCGTCCTCAATGCACACGCGCGAGAATGCAATCGCCTGCGCCGCCATCGACATACGCTCCATGTTGAAGTTCGCCACGATGCCGGCGAAGCCCGCATTCTCCTGACCGATCAAATTCTCCGCGGGCACGCGCACGTCGTCGAAATGGATTGAGGCGGTGTCCGACATCCACCAGCCCATCTTTTCGAGTCGCGTGCGAGTAATGCCCGGCCGGTCGGCCTCAATCAGGAGAAATGAGAGTCCGCCGGCGCCGGCCCCGCCGGTCCGAGCCGCAACGGTCAGATAATCGGCGCGGCAGCCTGACGTGATCAACGTCTTCTCTCCGTTGACGACATAGTCGCCGCCGTCGCGTTTCGCTCTTGTCTTCAGATTGGCGACGTCGGAGCCTCCCGATGGTTCGGTGACGCAGAGCGCGATGATTTTCTCGCCGGCGAGCACCGGCGGCGCGATGCGGCGCTTCAATTCCTCCGAACCGAGTGCGATCACCGGCGGCAAACCGATGCCCTGTGTCATCAGTCCGGCGATAAGCCCGCCGGAACCGGCGCGCGCCAGTTCTTCCGACGCGATGATCGAATGAAAGACGTCAACGCCGTCCGATACGCCGCCATAGCGCTCCGGATAGCCAAGTCCGATGAGACCAATGTCGGCCGCTTTTTTATGCAACGCGCGCGGAAAGCCGCCCGCCTCGTCCCATTCGTTGATGTGCGGCGCGATCTCGCGCTCGGTGAAGGTGCGAACGCTCTTGCGCCACGCCTCATGCGCATCGGTGATATGCGGCGAGGGCGGGCGGGTGGAATCGAAATCAAGCGGGGTCATGCGTCTGACGTTTCGACCATCAGCGCTTCGGCCTTCTCGGCGACAAAGGCGGGCAGCGGGATCGCCTTCCGCGCCTTGCGGTCGAGATGCGCGGCGACAAGTTCGCTCGTGGCGGCGAGAGAGTCTTTTTCCGCATCATACATCTGGTGGATGTACCGTACGGTTTTGTTCCTGACTTCGAGCACGCCGGAGCGGATCACCAAAAGCGCGCCCGACATCACTTCCGCCTTGTAATGCGTCGTCTGTTCGAGCGCCGCCATGCCGGTATTCGTTTCGTTGATATAGTCGAGCGTAAGACCCAGCGCTGAGAACAGGTGCCACGTCGCCGCATCGAAGCGCGCCGTATAATATTGCACGTTCATGTGCCCCATGTGATCGAGTTGGCGCGGATAGACGAGGCCGCGATAAGTTTCGATCATCGCCCGGCTTCCAGTGTTGTTTGAATGACCTGGCTGGAATCGTCGAGCGCCCGTCTGCGAAAGTCAATTGTCGAACGCAGTCCGGGGCTCGGTACAGATTTGGGCATTTTCGCCAATGCCGCTAAGCTCAGCGCCCAAAACTGCAAATCGGGAGGCGACGTCATGAAAATCCGGCGCATCTGCTTGGTTCTTGCGTCCATTCTGCTTGCCGGTCAGGGCGCTCAGGCGCTCGCGGGGGACCGCATCGAAAAAGGCAATCTTGTTCTCGAAAACGTGCCGGAGACGCCGCCGGGTCTAAGGGAAAGACTGCGTCAATACCAAAATACCCGCTCGGCCGGGCTTGCGGATTTTGCGGCCGATGGCGAGGGGATCTTTATCGCTACGCGCTTCGCCGAAACCACCCAGATTCACTTTGTCGGCGAACCCATGGGCGCGCGCCGTCAGATCACGTTTTATCGCGAACCGGTCGGCGGAATCGCCGCCTCGCCGGCCGACGCCGACAAATTTGTCTTCACGCGCGACAATGGCGGCGATGAGAATTACCAAGTCTATCTGTTTGATCGCAAAACAGGCGCGGCCGAAATGATTTCCGACGGGGAGGGGCGGCAAGGTTCGCCTTCCTGGTCGCATGACGGCGCGCAGATCGCCTGGTACAAAACGCTTGAAGGCGCAACCCGCGGCATCGTCGTCGCTCCCGCCGCCGCGCCGGAAGAACGGCGCATCGTTTTCACCGGCGAGGGCTGGTGGTCGCCCGCCGGCTGGTCGCCGGACGGGAAATTTCTGCTTCTCTTCCATTACATTTCGATTACCGAAAGCGAGATCTATCTTCTTGACATCGCCAACGGAGGTCTCGCACGCGTCAATCCGTCCGATGAGAAGATCGCCTATGGCGACGCCGAATATTCACATGACGGGCGCTACATCTATTTCACCAATGACGAAGCGGGCGAGTTCCTCAACCTTATTCGCTATGAAATCGCCACCGGCGAGAAGAAAGTTTTGACGGCGGACATCGACTGGGACGTTAATGACGTCGAAGTCGCGCCGGACGGAAAATCCTACGCTTTCATCACCAATGAAGCGGGCCGGTCGCGGCTATATTTCCGCCGGACGCGCGACGACCGCGCCATGGCGGCGCCGGACCTGCCGCCGGGCGTCATTTACGGCCTCGATTACAGCGCCGACGGATCGACGGCGGGCTTTACGCTGAACGCCGCCGACTCGCCTGGCGACGTTTACACCTGGACGCTCGGCCGCCGGCGCGGCGAACTGAAGCGCTGGACGGAAAGCGAGGTCGGCGGGCTCGACCCGGCGTCTTTCGTAACGCCTGAGTTTTTCGATTATCCGACTTTCGACGAAGTCAACGGAGAACTTCGGCGCATTCCCGCCTTCATCTACAAGCCGGAAGGCGAAGGCCCGCATCCGGTCATCGTGTCGATTCACGGCGGGCCGGAAGGACAGGCGCGGCCGTTCTTCTCATCGACCTATCAATTCTGGGCGAATGAGCTCGGCGCCGCCATCGTCGTGCCGAACGTTCGCGGCTCGTCCGGATTCGGCAAGACCTATGTGATGCTCGATAACGGCATCAAGCGCGAGGACTCGGTCAAGGATATCGGCGCGCTGCTCGACTGGATCGGGACGCAGGACGATCTCGATTCCGGCCGCATCATGGTCTATGGCGGCTCTTACGGCGGTTATATGGTGCTCGCCTCAATGGTTCATTTCAATGACCGGCTGGCGGGCGCTGTCGACATTGTCGGCATTTCGAATTTCGTGACGTTCCTCGAAAACACCGCCGACTATCGCCGCGATTTGCGCCGGCCGGAATATGGCGACGAACGCGATCCGGAAATGCGCGCATTTCTGGAAAAGATCTCGCCCCTGAACAATGCGGACAAAATCTCCAAGCCGCTGTTCATCATTCAGGGCTTGAACGATCCGCGCGTGCCGGCGTCGGAAGCCGATCAGATTCTCGCAGCAGTGCGCGCAAACGGCGGCGAGGCCTGGTATATGGCGGCGAAAGACGAAGGCCACGGCTTCCGCAAGAAATCGAACCGCGACGCCATGACCGAAGCCGTGGCGCTCTTTATCGAGAAACTGTTCGCTGCGGAGTAATGCCAACTTGCGGAAATGTTGACTCATGTGGTGCACACGGAACTTCACCTCTCCCCT
>JBHHVZ010000148.1:0-4395 GCA_046756245.1 Parvularculaceae bacterium | reverse complement strand
GCTCATGCATCAGGCGATTCCCGGCTATCTGGCGTGGCTTGGAAAGCGCGCCGAAGTCGATGCGGAATTGCGCCGCATCGTTGTCGGCGCATTGAAAGCGCGGGCGCTGTGATGATCGTCGTCGGACTCACCGGCTCCATCGGGATGGGAAAAAGCACCGTTTCGAAGATGTTCGGCGAACTCGGCGCGGAAACCTGGAGTGCCGACGACGCCGTCCACCGGCTTTACGCGCCGGGCGGCGCCGGTGCGGCAGCGCTCGGCGAAGCATTTCCGGAGGCGGTCGTCGACGGCGCGGTCGACCGCGAAAAGCTTTCCACGCTTGTAATGAACAATCCGGACGCTCTGACGGCGCTTGAGATGATCGTTCATCCGCTGGTCGCAGCCGACCGCAAGGCGTTTCTTGAAGACGCCGCCGTGCGCGGCGTCGGAATCGCCGTTCTCGACATTCCGCTTCTTTTTGAGCGCGGCTATGAAAACCAATTCGACGCAACCGTCGTCGTCAGCGCGCCGCCCGACGTGCAGCGCGTGCGCGTGCTTTCGCGCCCCGGGATGACGGCGGAAAAATTCGAAGCCCTCCTCGCCCGGCAACTGTCTGACGCTGAAAAGCGCGCCTGCGCTGATTATGTGGTGTCGACAGACCGCCCGCTTGAAGAGACCCGCGCCGAGGTCGCAACAATCATGACGGCGTTGAAAGTCCGCGCCCGCCATTAATCAGGCGTGCGGACGAAAAAAGGGCGCCGCAGCGCCCTTTTCTCTTTGGTCGATAGAATTCCGGTTATTAAAGGTCGGCCCTGATCCGGAAATAGTAAAATCCGCCGGAAAAACCGGCCGGCGCCACAGGCGGGAATTTGGCGCCTGCAATACCGGCGTTTGTCGCGCTCAGGCGGTCCGGGAAGGAATCGAACGCGTTCTGCGCGCCGGCGATCAGTTCGACCCGGTCCATGACTTTGACGCCAAGCTCGAGATCGATCGGGAACTGCGCGCTGCCGAAATGAGGCAGGTCGCACGGCACCGTCGGCGGCGCCGCATTGTTGATGGCGTCGAGGTGGCACTCGAAAAACTTGCCGTAGTAATTCACCCGGACGAGCCCGCGGACATCGCCCACATAATGATTGATCGTGAGATTGCCCCGCGTCGCCGGCGTCGAATCCTCGATCTGCTTGCCCGTGCCGAAAGAAAGCGGCGCAGCAGAGTTAAGCCCCCGATCCGTCACTTCCGTATCGGTCCAGTTGAAGGCGAGCGCGGCGGTCGTGTTCGAGCCCGGGTAAAGTTCGAAGCTCGTATTCGCCACCACGTCGATCCCCTGCGTGCGGGTGTCGAAGGAATTGGTGAAGAAGCCGAAGCTCGTCAGATCCTCCGAGCCGGCGAAGTCGGCCGCGTTCAAAACGCCGGCGCCGTCAAGCAGGTTGAGCACCTGACTCGTCGTCGAGTTAGGCGGAATGACGACGCCGTTGTCGGTGGCGACCGCCAGCAGCTCTCCGAGGAAATCCTGCGGGTCGGAAATCGCGATCCGGTTGTCGACCGTGATCCGGAAATAATCGACCGTGAAATCGATGTCGCCAAGACTGAAGCCGACGCCGGCCGTGAAGTTCTTGGACGTTTCCGGACCGAGCGTCGGGCGCACCCCGGTGGCGAGCTCAAGCCGGTCGGCGATGAACTGGCCAGCCGCGCTTGAGAGCGGAATCGTGCCCTGATCCTGCAATTGGCCAGCGCTGAACTGGGTCGTGATGTTGGTGACGTTCGCCTGACCTGCAGTCGGAGCGTGGAAGCCCGTGCTCCAGGTCGAGCGCAGCGTGATGTCGGGAGTCAGCTCGTAAAGCCCGCCGATCTTGTAGCGCACCGTATCGCCGAAGGAATCATAGAAATCCTCATAGCGGACTGCGCCCTGAAGAATGAACCGGTCGGTGATATCCGTCTCGGTTTCGAAATAGATCGCATAGTTCTTCTGCGACGTGGCGCCGGCGCTTGCGGCCGTGAAGCCGCCGAAGCCGTTCGAGCTCGACGAGAAGCCCTGGCCGGCGGGAAACGCCGACGACGGCGCGGAAAGCGGACCGATCGCGAAAGAATCCGGATCGCCGGCGAGAATCGTGAACTCTTCCTCGCGATGTTCGAAGCCGACAGCGAGATTGATGTCGGAAGCGAACATATCGTTCGGGACGCCATAGGAAAGATCGACGTTGAAGTTCTTATCTTCCTGAATATAGCCGCCGGGCCTGAACGAGGTCGGCGTGTTCGGCCCGAGGCTGGCGTTGACCGTGTTGTTGATGAAGAAGTTGATATCGTTCCGGCCGTAGGTGAAGCTGAAATCGTAATTCAGCGGGCCGCCCATGAACGGAACCTCGCCGCGAAAACCGGCGATAATCGACTTGTCTTCAAGGTCGCCGCCGAATCGCGGCGTGAAGCCGCCGGGAAAAAGCTCGACGAACGAGAAGCAGTTCGGATCGTTCTGGATAGACGCGAGAAAAGTCGGATCCGGAATAAGCCCGCCGCCCTGCGTCAATGGAATGCCCGCAATGCAATCGCCCGCTGTGTCGACGGACAGGTCGCCAACCAGCACCGACGGCACGCCGTTCGGATCGGCAAGGCCGGTGAGGGGATCGACGAGCGGTCCCGCAAAGACGCCGCCGCGGTTGGTCGGGTTACGGAAGAAAAAGCCGCCTTCGACCTGACGCTCGGCGTAGTTGCCGAAAGCGTAAAGCTCCAAATGCTCCGAAAACGGAATGGCGGCGTTGCCGAAAAATGTAAAGTCGTCATTGACATTGGGCTGACCCCAAATCTGGACGACCTCATCCGTAATGGTGTTGACATTGACGCTGGCGACGTCGGTGTTGCCGGCTGCAATCAGCGCGGCCGCGTCGGCGCGCTGGACGGAGCGGCTGGTCGCGTTGGTTTCGCCGAACTCGGCGGTCAAGTTGAGAAAACCGCCTTCGCCGACCGGAATCGGCAAGCCGATATTCCCTGAAACGCTGTATTGTTCGCCGTCGCCGTCATAGGTCTGGCCCCATTCGGCTTCGAACGTGGCGCCGTCCGGCGCGTCGCGTAAAACGAAATTGATCACGCCGGCGATGGCGTCGGAACCGTATTGCGAGGACGCGCCGTCGCGCAGCACCTCAACCTGTTTGAGCGCCAACGCCGGGATGACGGAAATGTCCGGCCCCTGCGAACCGTTGGAAAGGCCGCCGCCAAGGAATGTAATAACGGCCGCGCGGTGGCGGCGCTTGTTATTGACCAGCACCAAAGTGGAGTCCGGCGCGAGGCCCCGCAGGTTCGCCGGGCGAATGAGCGTCGCCGCGTCGGAAATCGGCTGGGTGTTGACGTTGTAGGAAGGAACCGACGTGCGAAGAACATTCTGAAGGTCGGTGTCGCCCTGATTGAGAACTTCATCGGAATTAATGACGTCGATCGGCGCCGGCGTGTTCGATGCCGAACGCGCGCCGCGGCGCGTGCCAACCGTAATAATGACGTCAACATCTTCGTCTACGAGTTGACCTTCGTCCTGGGCGTAGGCGGGGGCCGCCGAAAACCCGAGCGCCGCAAGAATCGCGGCGCTTGCGGTTGCGCATCTCAAAGCCGTTTTCCTCACTTGATGTTCCCTCCCTATCCTTGATTGCGACAGAATCGTTAACCACGATAGGCCGGGATATTGGCAGACATTGCGCGAATTTGCTTCATTTTCAGCAGATTAATCGAAAGGCGCGCAAACTTTGGTCTTTGTTGGCGGGATTGAAAAAAGACAAATAAAACAACTGGATAGTTTCCGTCACGTGTCTATGGCGAGATGTTGTAAACTTGCAACAAGTGGAAACAATCGATTGTACGTCCTGTGTCCGCCATCATCGAAAGAGACGTTCAGGACCCAGTCGCGCCGGGAGAAAAACAACCCATGACAAAAAGACGTTCGCTGCGAGTCAGGTTGGCGGTATGCGACGATCTGGGGGCGATCCGACAAGTCATGGATCGATCGATCAAGGAACTGCAGAAACCGTTTCTGAGTCCCCCGGAAATCGAGGCCTCGGTCGAATTCATGGGTCTCGACACGCAGCTTATCGAAGACGCCGCCTATTTCGTCGTGGAGGAGGGCGGTTTGATCATTGGTTGCGGCGGCTGGAGCCGGCGCGCCACGCTGTTCGGCGGCGATCATACGGTCGGCCGCGATGCGGCGTTTCTCGATCCGAAAAAAGACGCCGCGCGGGTGCGCGCCATGTACACCGATCCTGACCACGCGCGAAAAAGCGTCGGACGGGCGATCCTTGACGCTTGCGAAAACGCTGCGCGCGAAGCGGGCTTTCGCCGGGCCGAACTCGCCGCCACGCTCGCCGGCGTTCCGTTATATTCCGCTTGCGGATATGCGCCTATCGAGGAATTTTTCGCTGAATCGTCGAAAGGCGTGAAAGT
>JBHHVZ010000147.1:0-4463 GCA_046756245.1 Parvularculaceae bacterium | reverse complement strand
ATCCGCCGGCGCGCTTCCTCCTCGTTTAGCCCATTGGTTTTGTCGGTGCGGAACGCGGCGATGACATCGTCCGCCGCCGCCGCATGCCATAGCGGCGCGTCATCCGCCGGTTCTTCCCGAATAGACGGGGATTTATCAATCCGCTCGGCTGCATCGCGACGCGCGACCATAATCTGTCAGCGGCTCATCCGTTTCGGTTTTTAACGTCGGCTTGCTCCAGACCTTGCAGCAACGCGTCGCGTGCGTCATTGATCTTCGCCGCAAGATAATCGCTGCCGCCTTTGTCGGGATGCAGCTGGCTGATAAGTTTCTTATGAGCCGCGCGGATTTCGGCCGGCGACGCATCAAGCCCGACGCCGAGCACGGCGGCGGCTTCTTCCGCGTCCATGAGCACGCGCGGCGCCGGAGGTTGGGCTCCCGCTCCCGCGTCCTCGCCCGATTTGATCGCGCGGTCGCGCCAGATTTCGATGGCGGTGACTCCGCCGGCTGCAATCAAAATCATGAACGCCAGCGGCCAGAGCCGGACCGCAAACAGCGCCGCCGCGAGCCCGAGCCAGATGACGCCTTTGAGGATAGCGACATTACGGCCGTCGCCGCCCGCCGGCGCGCCTCCAGCAGCGCGCGCCAGAATCCAGACAGCGGCCGCGGCGGCGAAAAAAAGTGCGACGACTCCCAAGGACATGCAGCGGCCCTCTCAAGGCGCAAAGTCGGCCCGGCGTCAGATCCGGACGCCGCGGACGCTTCGCAGAATGCCCGAAGCAAAGCCCGGAAGATAGCTTACGCCGCCTGCCTGCCGGCGTCTTTCGGGGTACGTTTCGGCGGCGGATCGCCGTCCTCGTCGGCCCCGCCCGGTCGCAAATTCAGCGCCGCCACCAGTGAGCGAATTTCAAGCCGAGCCGTGACATGGCTCATGGTCGAGAGGCGCAATGGCGCGCCGCGCCCGCCGAGATCGAGAAGCGTCAGCCCCATGGTAAAGAGCTCGCGATAGATCACACGGTCGCCGAAGCCGCGCGCCAGCCGGAAGCCGATACGGCTCGCCAGATCCTCAAGCCGCTTTCCCATTTCGGCCTTGTTGCGCGCCCGCGTCGCCGCCAGGCGGTTGCGCATCACCACCCAGTCGATGCCGCCGGACACGCCCGACAACGCACGCGCCTTGCGGGCGTTCCAGACCATTTCGCTGTAAAAGCTTGGCCCCACCACCGCGCCGCTCTTCGGATCGAGCCGCGCCAGTACGTCGAAGTCGACGAAGCTGTCGTTGAGTGGCGTCACGATCGTGTCAGCATGGACGTGAGCGCGCCGCGACAAATGGGTGTCGGCGCCCGGGCAGTCGATCACTGCGAAATCGCAGTCCGCAAGCGATTCGAGCGCCGTGCGGAAACTCTCCGTCTCCTGCGCGCGCGCCGCCTCGCGGCTGTCCAGAGAGCTTGGACTGACTTCGGGCAGGATGGGAAAGCTGAGCGTTTTTCCGTTTTGTTCCGAAAACTTGCGCCTGTTCTCGATATAGCGCGTGAGGCTTTTTTGGCGCAGATCGAGATCGATCGCGCCGACCCGCCAGCCGCTCTTCAAGAGCGCCACGACGAGATGCATTGCGGCCGTCGATTTGCCGGATCCGCCTTTTTCATTGCCGAGAACGATGACCTGCGTCGACACTGCACGCTCTTTAGGATTCGCTGCGAAATGGACAGCGACGTTCACCCTGTTCGCTTACCTGAGGGAAACCAGCTTCAGGGTAAAGTTAAGCATGAAGCGATTCTTGGCGGAAACGAGGCGACTGGCGGCGGCTGTAGGCGCGGCGATCTTCGTCTCAGCGGGATTTTCTCATACGGCGCGGGCGGAATTTCTGTTGACGCCGCTGCGCCAGGTCGTCAGCGAGGAAACGCCGGAGGCGCATTTCACGGTTTCAAATCCATCGCGCCGGATTCTTGAAGGTCGGGTTTCCTGGATCGATCTCACCGCCACCGAAACCGGCTATGCGGTCGCCAAACCGGAAAGCCGCACATATCTCAGCGCCGCGCCGTATCTCGAGGTCGCGCCCGCGCAATTCAGGCTTGAGCCCGGCGCGCAGGCCGAAATTACGGTCAAACTGCGCGAGGGCGTAAGGCCGCCCAAAGGCGAACGACGCTCGCACCTTCTCGTCGAGGCTGCGGCGGCGCGCACGCCCATCCGCAAGGCCAGCCAGGGCGGGCTTGAGCTCGACATCGGCCTCGGCGTCTCGGCCCCGGTCATTCTGCGCGGCGGCAGGGGCGCGGCGCGCGCCTCGATCAGCAAAACGCGACTCCTACGCGATGCAGACGGCTTGCTGGAGTTGTCGACGACAATCGAACCGAAAGGGACCTTCTCGGCGTACGGGCGCGTTGTCGCAATCATGCGCCCGGCTCATGGCGATGAAAACGGCCCGCAGGTTCTCGCCGAACGAAACAATGTCGCCGGCTATCTTGACGCGCCCGCGCGCAGGGTTTCGCTGCCGCTCGGGCTCACCTTTCTGCCGGAAGGCGTACTCGAGCTTCGTTATGAAGGCGCTGCGGAATTCGAGGGCGAGGTTTTCACCCGACGGATTTACGAAATCGAATCGCGATGATCAGTTGGCTTCGGCCAAAGTCAGCGGCTCGCCGTCAAAACTGGTGACCGTACAAAAAACGCCGCGCTGTTTCAGTCGCTCGCATAACGCCTGCGCCTTTTCCTCGCTGGCGAAGCCGCCGCCGATCAAGCGAATGAAATCGCCCTTTTCGGGAAGCGTCACGTCTTTTATCCGGGGTTCCAGCAGCCCGAGTTCATCGGGATTTTCACGCTGAAGCTTGCTCCAGCCCGCCCGCGCGTCGCGCATCCGGCGATACGAGGCCAGGTGTACGCCGTAGAGAACGCTCGCCATTTCAATATCGTCTCCGTCCGCCTCGCTCTCGAACACGGTATCGGTCGATGCGAAGGCGGGCTGCACCAGCCGCGGCGCCGATTCTACCGGAACGGACTGGCTCGAAAGCGGCGCGTCATCCGCCCTGGCGACGACAGTCGCTGGCCGTCGCGGCGTCGGCGCAGGTACGCTGAGCGTCGCGCCGTCTGCGGATTCGGCCGGCGCGGCGCCGGTCAGGCCGGATGGTTCGCCCTCCCGTAACGCTGTCAGTTCGGCGCCGGTTTCGGCATCCGCCAGACGTTCAAGCTCCATGACGCGGGTTTTCAGCCGGGCGTTTTCAGCTTTCAGCCGTGCAACTTCCGTTTCCAGTTCGGACGCCCGGCTGGCGTAGGCCCAGTTAAGCTCTTCGATGCTGTCGCCGGTCAGATCGGGCTCGTCGCCGCCGCCAAGCGCGCTGCACGCCGAAAGGGCGAGCGCGGCGGCCAAGCCGCCCAAAATCCGGTATAGAGATCCGCAAATGGCGGGCGACAACTTGCGCTGACCCTTCTGTTGGCGCATTAGGCTCTCCGACTGATTGGACGCCACCGGAATAGCGGTCTTTACGCCATGACGCCAGTAGGAAGCGAAGCAGGCGCCGATTCCGCCCCCTGCGGCGAGGCTGAAACCGGCGTCGTGCGCAGCGTTCAGGCGCTGCGCGCCCGCGTCGACGCCTGGCGGGGAGACGGGCTCAAAGTCGGATTCGTTCCGACCATGGGCGCGCTTCATGAGGGGCATCTTTCGCTGGTGCGCAAGTCGCTTGCAATCGCCGATCGCACGGTGACGAGCATTTTCGTCAATCCAAAGCAGTTTTCCCCTGGCGAGGATCTCGACACCTATCCGCGCGACGAGAAACGCGATCTGGCTCTGTT
Organism: Parvularculaceae bacterium; assembly: GCA_046756245.1. GTDB lineage: Bacteria > Pseudomonadota > Alphaproteobacteria > Caulobacterales > Parvularculaceae. The sequence continues at coordinate 707 of JBHHVZ010000147.1, read as the reverse complement.
GCGCGCGCTCGGTTGCCACCTCGCCTACATCCCGAGCGCGGAGGAAATGTATCCGCCCGGTTATCAAACGAGCGTCGCCGTCGCAGACCTGTCGAACGGGCTGTGCGGCGCTTCGCGCCCGCATTTCTTTGGCGGCGTGGCGACTGTCGTCTGTAAGCTTTTGAACCAGTGCCGGCCCGATCTGGCGGTGTTCGGCGAGAAAGATTACCAGCAACTGCTCATCATAAGACGGATGGCGCGCGATCTCGATATCGACGTCGACATTATCGGCGGTGAAATCGCGCGTGAAGAAGACGGTCTGGCGATGTCGTCGCGCAATGCGTATTTGAGCGATGATGAACGCGCTGTCGCAGGAAAGCTTAATGTCGTCATCGCCGACATGGCTGCAAAACTTGCGCGCGGCGCGCGCGTCGACATCGTCATTGCAGAAGGGCGTGCGGCCCTGACCGCAGCCGGCTTTCCTTCAATCGATTATCTTGAAGTTCGCGCCGCCGAAGATCTGGCGCCGCAGGGCCCCGGACCGATCGCTGCGCCGTCTCGGGTTTTCGCCGCCGCCATGCTCGGCCGCACGCGACTGATCGACAACTGGCCCGTCGACTGATCAAATCATCTGCTTCCTGATAAATCTGTTTTTAGCGTACGCGGCAAACTGAACTAGAGCATGTTCTCCGAAATGCGAGTCGGAGAACATGCTCTAGGTTTTTGTT
>JBHHVZ010000146.1:0-4478 GCA_046756245.1 Parvularculaceae bacterium | reverse complement strand
GAGATCGGCGCGCTCGCCCACCTTTATCGCGGCGAGGTCTATCGCTCGACGGTCTGGCGCACGCGCCTCGACGCCACCACCAACTGGTCGGTGGTCACCCTCGGCATTGCACTGTCGATCAGCTACGCATCGCCTTCGGCGTCGGCGCTACCGCTGTTGCTGGTGGGATTCCTGATCGCCGTCTTTCTCTATCTCGAAGCGCGGCGCTATCGCTATTTCAACGTCTGGCGGGCGCGCTGCCGGTGGATGGAGACGCATTTCTACGCGCCGCTTTTAACGCGCGAGAGTTATCACGACAGGACCGGCTGGCAGACGGTGCTCGCTGATGATTACCTCGCGCCCCAGCATCATATCAGCTTCGTGCGCGCATTCGGGCGGCGCTTGAGGCGCAATTACATGTGGATTCTCGGTTTTCAGGCGCTCGCCTATTTCGGAAAGATCATCATTCACCCGACGCCGATCGCGACGCTGCATCAGTTCTGGCGGCGGATGGACGTGGGCCCGATCGCCGGCGAAGCCGTCTTCGCTGTAGTGATGACGTTTCACGCCGCCTGGGCGATAACCGCAATCTACGCCTGGCGGCTCGATCGCGCCAAGCACGGCGCCCGGCGCCGCGCCGTCGCGATGGGGTAGCGCCGTCGCCAAAAGGCAGGCCGTTGCGATGAGGCAAGCCGTTGCGAAAAGGCAGAAAAGAACAAGAGACCCCAAGCGACGGGTTGTATTCATGTATTAATACATGAATACAAAGTCAATATTGTTGCATTTTCCCATTTTTGGATAACAGGCATATGCCGAAATGCGCTGATTCTGACACCAGGCTCTCGCTGATGATCGGAGATCCCATACAAAGCTTATTGCCGGGCCGGCCAGGCGCTTCAAAATTCGATTTCATCGAATTTTGAATCAGACTCGGCGTCCCCGAACGCGCCGAAAGCGCTGTTGTTTCGACCGGCGCGGGGCCGGGGACAGGCGCGGCGCGAGGCAGCTTTCGTACAAGCCTGTATTCTTGGCCGCTGACAAAAAGAGGGCCGGTTTCGATGCAAAATCATAAACATCTGGGCGTGCTCGCCCATAGCGCCGAAGGCGCGGCGTTATGCTTTCTGACGTTTTGCCGCGAGGGGTTCGAAAAAATCGGGCCGCACCTGCATCCCGACGTCACCGTCGACTGCATGGCGCTTGGGCGCAGCATGGCGGCGTGGGAGAACGGGAATTACGCCGAGATTCGGGAGATTTTGGCGACATCCATCGAACGGCTTGCGGCCGCCGGCGCCGAATTTTTCGTCTGTCCCGACAACACCGCCCATATCGTGCTTGAAATGACCGGCCCCGAGTTGCCGCTTCCGGGACTCAACATCGCCGACGTGGTTGCAGCCGAAGCGGTTCGGCGGGGCATGCGGCGCGTCGGCGTGCTCGGCACGAAATTCACCATGAACGGTCCGGTCTATCCGCGCGCGCTCGGCGCAAGAGGCGTCGACTGCGCCGCGCCGGCGCCGGAGGATCGCGCCGTCATCGACTGGATTATTTTCGACGAGCTTGTGGAAGGCCGTTTCACGGACAGGTCGCGCGCGACTTTTGCAGAAATCATCGCCCGCCTGGCGTCGGACGGATGCGACGGCGCCGCGCTTGTCTGCACCGAAATTCCGTTGCTGGTGACGCCCGAGACGTCGCCGTTGCCGACGCTCGATTCGACCCGCCTTCTGGCGAAGGCCGCTTTCGACGTCGCCGTCGGAAATGCGCCGGCGCCCCAATGGCGCGGCGGTCCCGTAGCCGATCCGCCTGCGGTCTGAATTCAATCGCGCATCGACTGCTGTGCGGCGGTCCGCCGGCCGATCAACGTTCCTTTCGTTCCGCTGTCCAGGAATTCGAACGCGAAATCCGGCCAGCGCTTTTTCCAGCGATGCGCGATGACGCGCTCGCCCGGCCGGGCCGCATCGTCGAGAAGAACGATGCCCCCGAGCGAAATCCTGTCGAAAAGACGGTCAGCCGCGCCGCGCACGAACGGATGCACCGCCCAGTGCGGGCCGTCGACAATCAGCATGTCGATTCGCTCGGGCAACGGTCCGTGATCGTACCATCGGCCTGGCCAGTCGTGAGGCGTGCGCGTGAGCGGCGCCGGGCGGAGCTCCGGTTCGAGACCGTAGTCGGCGAGCCGTTTGCGCGTGAGGAGAACGAAGTCTTCATGCTCGTCGAAGCTGAACAGCCGGCCCCGGCCGACCAGCTTTAGCGCCTGCGCGGCGACAAACGTCGAAACGCCAACGCCGAATTCAACAACGATTTGCGGCCTCAAACGGAAGATTTGATCTGCAATCAAGTTCAAAAAAGCGGCGTCGGCTTTCCAACTGCCCAGATGCGGCAAAGCGTCGGGAGGAAGTTTCAGGCGCACAAGAAGCGCGGCGCGCTCTGCTTTCGAACCGCCCGAAAGGCTTCTTAACAGCCAGGGCCAGCCAATCGCGCCGAAAATCAACACCTGCGCCCAGGCGCTCAAGGATTTTTTCCGAACGCGCCGATCAACCGCCTCGGGCCGCGGCAGGAAACGTGTCGTTTCGCGTGAAGTCACATTTATAACCCACGCTTTCGCTACGCCGCGTCAATCGACGCCGGCATCATAGCTGTCTTACGCCGCCGCGTCAGTCTCTGAATACAAGCGTCACGCCGTCGCCGCTCCTCACGACGCGGTAAAAGCACGACCGCCGCCCGGTGTGGCAGGCCGGGCCGGTCTGTTCGACCGCGAGTTCGATCGCGTCCTGGTCGCAATCGGTGCGAATCTCGACCACCTTTTGTCCGTTCCCGGAGGTTTCGCCCTTGCGCCACAGCTTCCCGCGCGCGCGCGACCAGTACCAGGCCTCGCCGGTTTGAAGCGTTTTTTGAAGCGCTTCCTCGTTCATCCAGGCGAGCATGAGAAGCTTCCCGCTTTCGGCCTCGACGGCGACGGCGGGAACAAGCCCGTCCGCGCCGAATTTCGGCGCAAAGCGCGTGGTTTCCTCAATCGGCGCGTCAAGGGCGTTGCGGTCGGCGAAATCGGTCATTGGCGGCGGTTTTTGCGGTTGCGTCGTCCGGCGAGGAACGCGCGGCTTCAGACGGCGGGGACCATAGAGACGCTTTGCTGAAAGCCCAAGGCCCGATCGCCCGCCACGTCGCCGCCGGCGCGCCCGCCGGATTCCCTACAGGCGCGTAAGTTATTGAAATGCAGTGGAAAAACTGCACATCGTAAATAGACTGTTCGACGCCGCCGGCCGGCGGCTTGCGCCCCCATGCGCGCGCGGCTAGCAAGGCGGCCCGAATGCTTCCGAAACGGCCGCACCAATGACGCTTAGGCTTTACGATACAATGACGGGCGAAAAACGCCCCTTCGCGCCTGCCGACCCCAAGCGCGTCACCATGTATGTGTGCGGGCCGACGGCCTATTCCTACGCCCATATCGGCAATGCGCGCGCGGCGGTGGTATTCGATCTCCTGTTTCGGCTGTTGCGTCACAACTACGGCGACAACGCGGTCGTTTACGCCCGCAACGTCACCGATATCGACGACCGCATCATCAAGGCCGCAGAAGAGGCCGGCGAATCTATTGCAATGGTGAGCGAAAAATTCGCCCGCATCTACAGCGAAGACGTGACCGCCCTCGGGGCCCTGCCGCCGACGATTGAGCCGACCGCCACCGGCCATATCCCTGAAATGATCGCGCTCATGGAGAAGCTGCTCGCCGAAGGCAAGGCTTATGCGGCCGAACGGCACGTTCTTTTCGCGGTCGAAGAATTTTCAGATTACGGACGGCTTTCAAAGGTCGATCATGACGAAATGATCGCCGGCGCCCGGGTCGAGGTCGCGCCCTACAAGAAAAACCCCGCCGACTTCGTGTTGTGGAAACCTTCGGCCGAAAACGAGCCGGGATGGGAAAGCCCCTGGGGGCGGGGCCGGCCCGGCTGGCATCTCGAATGCTCGGCGATGATCGAGAAAAATCTCGGGCGCACCATCGACATTCACGGCGGCGGTCAGGATTTGCGCTTTCCCCACCACGAAAACGAAATCGCCCAGTCGGCCTGCGCCCATGGCGGCGCGCCGCTGGCGCGGTTCTGGGTGCATAACGGCCTGTTGCGCATGGGCAAGGACAAAATGTCGAAGTCTCTCGGCAATATCGTTCTCGCCCATGATCTGCTGAAGGCATGGCCGGGCGAGGTCCTGCGCTGGGCGCTTCTGTCGGCCCATTACCGCCAGCCGCTCGAATGGACCGAGGCGCTGTTGGAAAGTTCGCGGCGCCAGCTCGACCGGTTCTACCGTACGCTGAACGATCTGGCGGATGTCGAAGCCGCGCCCGCCGAACCCCCGGCTTCCGTGCTCGATGCGCTTTACGACGACCTCAACACGCCGGAGATGTTTGCGGCATTGCATAGTCTGCGCGAAGAGGCGGGCCGCGCGAAAGGGGCCGAGCGCGCCCGCCTCAAGGGCGCGTTGAAGGCCGCCGGCGCGCTGATGGGCTTTTT
>JBHHVZ010000145.1:0-4576 GCA_046756245.1 Parvularculaceae bacterium | reverse complement strand
TTTAGATTGTAAACCTCCCAATCGCCGGTCCAGAAATCGAACGCGCGGTTAATATCGTCCGTACACGGCGGCGGCGGTTTATTGGTTTGCGCATGAGCCGTTCCCTGCGCCAGCATCGTTCCCGCCAACACGGCCGCAAGGCCCGTTAAAACCGGCTTCATCTTCGTCTCCCTCTATGCATCGTCCGCCAACACAGCGTCTTCGGCAGGATACCGGCTTTCGGCCCGGCGGACGAGGGCGGATCGTCGCGTATGCGCCGAACCGTTTGACCTCGTCGGCCAAAAGTCTAATCTGCGCCCGTTTCCGGCAACAAACGGAGAATTTCCATGGCCGACGTGGCGGTCATCGGCGCCCAGTGGGGCGACGAGGGCAAGGGCAAGATCGTCGACTGGCTGTCGGCCCGCGCCGACGTAGTGGCGCGCTTTCAGGGCGGGCATAACGCCGGCCACACGCTGGTCATCGGCGGCGAAGTGTTCAAGCTCTCGCTTTTGCCGTCGGGCGTCGTGCGCCCTGGCAAGCTGGGAGTCATCGGTTCGGGCGTCGTCGTCGATCCGTTTGCGCTGGCTGACGAGATCGACCGAATCGAGGGCCAGGGCGTGCGGATTACGCCGGAGAACTTGGCGATCGCCGAAAACGCGACGCTCATTCTGCCCGTCCATCAGGAGCTCGACGCCATGCGCGAAGGCGCCGCGGCCGGCGTCAAGATCGGCACCACCAAGCGCGGCATCGGGCCGGCCTATGAAGACCGCGCAGGGCGGCGCGCCTTGCGCGTCATCGATCTCGCTCATCCCGAAACTTTGTCTGCGAAAATCGATAACCTGCTCGTCCATCACAATGCGCTGCGGCGCGGTTTTGGCGAAGAGGAGGCGAACGGCGAAACGCTTGCTGCGCGGCTTCTCGACATTGCGCCGCGCATTACGCCCTTCGCATGGCCGGTATGGCGTCTTCTCGACGAAGCGCATCGCGCCGGCAAACGGATTCTCTTTGAGGGCGCGCAAGGGGTCCTGCTCGACGTCGATCACGGCACCTATCCTTACGTGACCTCGTCGAACACTGTCGCCGGCCACGCCGCGGCGGGAACAGGCCTCGGCCCGCATGCGGTCGGTTACGTGCTCGCCATCGTCAAGGCCTATACGACGCGGGTCGGCGCCGGCCCGTTTCCGACCGAGCTTCATGACGACACCGGACGCAGGCTCGGCGAGCGCGGCCATGAATTCGGCACCGTCACCGGCCGCCAGCGGCGCTGCGGCTGGTTCGACGCGGCGCTGGTGCGCCAGACGCTGAAAATTTCCGGCGCCGACGGCGTCGCACTGACCAAACTCGACGTGCTTGACGGTTTCGAAAGCCTGAATGTCTGCGTCGGTTACGAACTTGGCGGCGCGCGCTACGATTACCTGCCGGCCGGCGCCGACGCGCAGGCCGCCGTGGTTCCGGTTTACGAAGAAATGTCCGGCTGGTCGGGCTCGACCGCCGGCGCGCGCTCCTGGGCCGATTTGCCGGCTGAAGCCGTGAAATATGTTCGCCGCATCGAAGAGCTCATCGAAACGCCGATCGCGCTTGTCTCGACAAGCCCCGAGCGCGACGACGTTATTCTGATGCGCGACCCGTTTCAGGACTAAATCTCCGCTTATATATTCCGCATAAAGACTGTTTGGCCTTCTTGACTCCAAAGACTGGCGCTTGCCGGTTGCGGCAGACCTGCGTCGCCGTCAAAAAAGGTCCGCTTCGAAAAACGAAAAAACTGAACCCCCCGAATTTCCTGACGTTCCGGGCGAAAGGGTCCATTTTGTCCATTTCGGAACGGAGCGGGAACGTGGGCGCCGTATCGCCGTAAGCGCTGCAGTATCTTTGATGGTGCGGCGCTGATACGGGATCTCGCTCGACGAGGCCGAGCAAGCAGCGCCCGATTCCGTGTCTGCAGCGCGTCATTGCATGCCGCGCTGCGCACGGCACGACGATTCCCGCAGCGCGCAGGGTGATGACCGATAAAATTCATCCCCCCACCATAAGGCCGCCGAAAGGGACGCGGATAACTATCCCTCAAAATTTAATGTTTGCAGCAGCAAAGCCCTGTTTTATGCGGCCTTCGCCCTGGTTGCGCGCAACCGTGAGACGAGCGGCGCAGGGCGGCGTTCCGGCGCCGGTCCGCCCTCGCGCAGGCGTGACCGACGTTTCACTTTGATTAAGCCGTTTTCGCGCTATTTTAGGACCATAAGCGAGGTAAAGCATGAAGCGTATCAAGGATTTGCTGTTCACGGCGGTCGTCGTCGGCGGCGGCGTCGCATTTTTCCTGACCGGGTCCGCGCCGGTAACCGCCGGGTCGGCGCCTGACGGCGCGTCGGCGGGCGCGCGCGAACCGGAAGTTGTGGCGGCGACGTTTTCGTCGGCCTGGTGTACGGCGTGCAAGATTTTGAAGCCGAAACTCGCCAGCGTCATTCCTGATTTCGAATCTGCCCCGGTGGAGTTCGTCGAATTCAACTACACCTTCGGGCGGCCCAGGGAGTATCGCGACGTTGCTGCGGCGCGCGGGTTCGCCGACATATATGACAGGTTTGAGGGCGGCACCGGCTTCACGCTTCTGATCGACGCCGACAATGGCGAGATTCTTGATATGCTCACCATGACCTATTCAAAAAAAGCCATGCGCGCCGCGATCGGACAGGCCGTCGCCATCGCTTCGCGCGACGGGACGAGTGAGGAAGAAGAGCATCGTGCGCCATGAATACCTGCAGACCATCGGATTCTTCTTGCGGCCGCTGATTGCAGCCTTCGCGGCGGCGCTCGTCGCAATCGCGCCGGCGCTGGCGCGCGCACCCGAGATCTACATGAATGACGGCGGCCTTTTTGGCGCGCCATGGGAATACGCCGTCAACGGTTATGACGTCGTCGCCTATTTCGATCTCGCCGAAGGCGCGCCGCCGGTTGAGGGCGCCGATCTCTTCGTTACGGAATATAAAGGCGTCAAATGGCGGTTCGCGAACGCCGAAAATCTTGCGGCGTTCAAAGCGAACCCTGACCGTTATCGCCCCCAATATGGCGGATACTGCGCCTGGGCGATCGCTAATGACAGCCTCGCCAAAGGCGATCCGAAGGTTTGGTACGTATACGAAGGAAAACTTTATCTCAACGTGAACCGGCGCATACAGAGAGACTGGCTTTCAGACATTCCTGATTTTATCGCGCGCGCGGAATCGAACTGGCCGGGGATTCTCGACCGGAACTGACGATTCCGCCGCACCTTTGACGGTCGAATTTTCTTGCCCTTGTGAAGCAACAGGAGCATTATGGGAGCGTTCCGAGGGGCGTCCCGCCTGTCGCTATTTGAACGACAGCTCGTGCGACGCGCATCTCTCGAAAGAGAGCAATACGCGCCAGGGAGCAAGGGCCAAGGGACTGAGAAGAACCCTTCGAACCTGATCCGGGTCATGCCGGCGCAGGGACGGAACGAAAAGCCGTTTTCCTCATTGCCGGATCCAAAAGGCATATGCAGCGGTGAGGAAGGCGGCGATTCCGGATCGTCTTACGTCGCTTGCATTCGCAAGACAATCGTTCTTGGCTGGCATTTGCAAGACAGTCGTTCTTGCCGATTTTCTTTTTTGAATCAACAAGTCAGCGCACGAATCAATCGGCGACCGCACCGGACCGGGCGATATACCGCCCGCCCTTAATCACCGGAACGTGAACGACGTCAGCGAAAACGCGCTCACCGCCGTTGCAAGCGCAATGTAATCTATGGGCGGGGCGAGGTTGCGCACGGGAGAAGCGCCCTTCATTTGAAAACGAATTGGGGAGGACTCGAAAATGCAGACATTGAACGCCGGTCTGGGCGTGCTGTCGTCGTGCGCCCTGTTGGTTGCGGCGCAAGCGGCTGCACAGGAAAACCCTTACGCAGACCCGGCCGAGCCGGGGCTGCCGCAAACCGAGATGACGATCACGGCGGGAAATACGGCGCTTGTCATCACCGATCCGCAGATTGACTTCTTGAGCGAGGACGGCGTCACCTGGGGCGTCGTCGGCGCAAGCGTTACGGAAAACGGAACGGTCGGAAATATCGAAAAACTGCCGAAAGCGGCCAAAAAGGCCGATATGCCGGTCTTCATCTCGCCGCATTATTACTACCCGACCGACCACGGTTGGAAATTCGGCGGTCCGCTTGAAAAACTGATGCACGCGATCGGCATGTTCGACCGGGAAAGCCCGCTGTCTTTGAAAGACTTCGACGGATCGGGCGCCGATTTCATGCCGCAATACAAGAAATACGTCGAAGACGGCGAAACGGTCATGGCCTCGCCGCATAAAGTCTATGGGCCGGAAAACAACGATCTCGTTCTGCAATTGCGCAAGGCCGGCGTCGACAAGGTGGTGCTGGCGGGCATGTCGGCCAATCTCTGCGTGCAGGCGCATTTGCACGAGCTCCTGGAGCAGGGCTTTGAAGTCGGGGTAGTGCGCGACGCGACTGCGGCCGCGCGCGTTCCCGAAGGCGACGGCTACCTCGCCGCGATCATCAATTTTCGCTACATCGCCAACGATCTTTACACGACCGAAGAGGCGGTCGAAAAAATCAAGGCGATGTAAC
>JBHHVZ010000144.1:0-4676 GCA_046756245.1 Parvularculaceae bacterium | reverse complement strand
GGACGCTTTAGGCGGAAGCGCGGATCGGTCCAATAAGTATCGAAAGTCAGAATCTCTTCGACGCGCATCCAATAGGTGACGCGCCCGAAAAGGCCTGACGGCTTTGAACCAAAGCCGGCGATGATATCGCCGATGACTGCGGTTTCACGAATCTGAGGCTTGCACGCAGCTAGCGTGCAAGCTCCGAAGAACGGGTTAGGGGCAAAACCCTTGTCATGCTCGATGACGTACAAATACAGCCGCATGACACGTCATCCGCATCTGTTCGGCTTGATGTCATGCCCTTTGCTCGGGGTCCCAGACGGCCGTCTGATACGGAGGGGGGCAGTCCGTGTGGAGAACATCTCTCAACTTCGCTGCGTCCCAAGGAACCTGCGCCTTCCCGTACCTTGCGATTGCGGGATGAATTGTCTCGCGCCTCTCGCCAGGCACCCACACGCCGATGATTGAACAGGCGGCCTGCGCCGCTTTGAGAACCAATCGGTCAACCCGGTCGTCATCCATCGTCGCCTCTTCAAGAGGAATGATGACGCAGTCGTGCTCGGAGAACTCGACCGCATCTTCGTCCCTGTCGGCTTCGATGACCTCGATGTCGCTTTCGGTCTCGCCGGCGTCGATCAGAAGTGCTATCGCCTCGTCTTCGGTGACTTGCGACTTTTCGGCGCGGATCACTAGGGTCTTTCCGCCCTCCTCGGGCGGCTTGTCGTCTTCTTCTGCCATTACCATACTCCTCGGGCGCCGATTTGAACCGTTGCCATCGATCCCCGGAGCAGGCTATCCAAAACGTCTCACAGCAGGAGGCCTGCCGGGGTGGCTCCCCTTTGGGCGGCGCCGCCTCCCGCCGGGAAATCTGTTTGAAACGGGGTCGCATGCGACCCCGTTTCCCTTTCCACGGGCGCTATTCAAAGTGCCGTCTGACTTCTCCATTACCTACGAATTGCGTCAGCAAACGATAATTGCCGCTTTCCTTCCGGATTCGGCCCGCAACGACCGCGGGATGGACTCCCACCTGCTGTGCGAGCGAGATCACGCTCATTGGCGACGCCGAATGCTGCGCCGCGTGGCCCTCCCAATCGGCTTCCGGGATTAGGGCATTCTGCGCGCGGAGATCGGCCTCTTCTTCGAGATCCCAATCTTCATCGTGATCGCTTTTGCTCAAGCTCAAATCATCGACGAAAAACGTGGCCTCATCCGAGAGATGACGAGCGATGTGGACGAGCTCATGCAGAAGGCAGAACCAAAAATTATCAATCCGGTCGTAGCGAAGAGTGATGCCGATGACCGGAACTCCTTCCTTCGTCCGCATAGCCGCGCCGTCGAGATAGGTCTTCGGAAGATGCCGCGCATAAACGAGAACAATGCCGTGTTCTCGAAGGAATTCTTGCGCCCGTTTTGGGCCATCCTCGAAAACGCTGAGACGCGCGACCGCGCGCAGAAACTTCACGTTGATCGCGCCCTTTTTGTACGCCTTTTTGGGGAGATTCGCGCGCGCTTCCGCGAGCACGTAAAGACACCATGCTTGCAGCGCATAGGCGTCCATTCGCGCATTCCGGCGCGCTGAATTATTCTTGCGATAAAGAGCGAAAGGCACGCATTTTGGGCCGCCTGCGCGCGCAATCAGATCGCGCATAATCTCTTCGGCGCGGTCTTTCACGTCGGCCGCGTTCTTGATCCATCCGAGTTTCGCCATTTGCACGACCGGAAATTTTGACCAGTCAATATCCGCGAAGTCGTCCTGAGGCGGAGCGCCTCGCTCTCCGACGAGGACGTCCGCTGGAATGCCAAGATGCGTGCTCAACGCCCGCACCATTTTCAAGGTCAAGGGGCGCTTGCCGGCGAGCACCTCCGACACCTTCGCACGGCTGCCGATGTATTTCGTGAGATCGGATTGGGTAAGGCCCGCCTGCTCCATGCGAAATTTAATCGCGTCGATAGGGTCAGGCGGCGGAATCCGAAAATGCGCGTCTTCGTACGCCTCAACCAGCGTCGTCAACACGTCGAGTTCATCGACCGCAGAGGGGTCGTCCATCAGCGCATCGATCCGCTCAAGCGCGGCGTCGTAGTCAGCTTCCGTTCTAATCGGACGAATGTGGCCCATAATCACACCTCCTCTGCGTCGATTTTGTCGTATTCCGCGTGCGTCCCGACAAAGCGTATGAAAACGATCGCACACGCATAATCGATACGGACGACGAGCCGGTATTTGTTGCCGGCTATGTTGAACACGACGCGTCCGCTCTTTAGGACGCTGGCGCTTCGATACTTCTCCTTCACATCCGCCGGCGACTTCCATGTCGCTGCTTTCGCCTCGCGGTACCAAGCGCCCAACGCTGTCGCCGCTTCCGGTTCGCGCTCGCCATATTCCTTCAACGTCTTTCGGGCGATGACGCGCATCCACCGAGCCCCTCATATAAGGTAATTGGGGAGCAAAGTCAATTGCTCCCTATTTGGGAACATATTAAGGGTAGCCACACGGCTGCCATGTTGCAAGGATGCAGGGATTCTATCGGTCGTAGAACGGTCTCAGAGGGACAATGCTTTGGGGAGAACTCTTATCTGGTGCTGTCGATGGGCTCTGGAAGCCTGGCGGAAATCGGAATTCGGCAAGGGTCGATGAAAAGCGGGGCGCTTTCGGCCATCGGTTCGGCCGTTGACATGTCGGTTATGGTCTTATATATGATACCTAATATTGCTTTTTGATCGCATATATGAGACTTTATGAAGAGATCGACGGTCACAGACACGCTGCCGCCGAAAGTCAAGCGCGCCCTCAAAAAGCTGGGCGGCGATATTTCGTTGGCGCGCAAGAAACGCAGCCTCACGACCCTCATGATGGCCGAACGCATCGGCGTCGCCAAAAGCACCTATCTCAAGGTGGAAAAAGGCGATCCTAGCGTCTCGCTGGGAACGTACGCCATGGCCCTGTTCGTTCTCGGGGTCGGCGAAGCGCTGGGCGATCTCCTCGACATGCGCAGGGACGATCAGGGGCTTCTTCTCGACGCAGAGCGCTTGCCCCAACGCGTCCGCCCCCCGAAATCCGAGAGGCCCCTTTGAAGCGCACCATCGGCGTCCATATCGGCGAAGAGCCGCGCCGGGTCGGCGTTCTGCATTATGACAGCCAAGGCGCCCGGGAAAGCGCAGCGTTTGAATACGACGCAGATTGGCTCGCCGCCGAGCATCGCTTCGCCATAGAACCCGGTCTACCGCTCGTGCGCGGCCCTCAATTTCACCGAAAAGTGCGCGACGGATCTGTCTTTCACGCCGCGATCGCTGATACCGAGCCCGACGGATGGGGACGGCGCGTTATTCAGCGCGACCATGCAAAACGACGACAGGAAGCGCGACGCACCGGCGTCCCATTCGAGCCCCAGGCCCTTAATTCGCTCGACTACCTTCTCGCTGTCGATGACGTCGCGCGCGTCGGCGCGCTCCGCTTCATGGACGAGGACAGAAAGTTTCAACGCGAACTTGAAGAGGGCCGCCGCACAACCCCGCCCCTCATCGAACTTGCACAATTGCTGGCGGCGACAAAGGCCGTCGAATCGAACACCGAGACCGCCGCTGATCTCGCTTACTTGCGCGGCCGCGGAACGTCCCTTGGCGGGCTAAGGCCGAAATGCACGGTGCGAGACGAGGACGCCGCACTCGCCCTCGCGAAATTCCCAAGCATTACCGACGAGCGCGCGGTCACGAGAGGAGAAGTGCTTGCTTTGCGCCTCGCCCGCAAGGCCGGCCTCAATGTCGCCGACGCCCGCCTCGTCGACAGCGATGGCGCGCCAGTCGCATTAATACGTCGGTTTGATCGGCAGGCCGGACGACGCCTCATGTATATTTCCGCGGCGACTATGATCGGCGCGGAGCCCGGCGACCCTGGCGAGCACGCCTACACCGAGCTTGTCGACGCCCTTCGTCAGTTTGGCGTCGACCCGACCGCTGACACAGAAGAATTATGGCGGCGCATCGCCTTTTCGATCCTGATCACCAATGTCGACGATCACCTCCTCAATCACGGGTTCCTTCACATTGATCGCGGGCTTTGGCGCCTTGCGCCTACCTTCGACATCAATCCGTTTCCCGAGCGCTTGCGCGAGCTCAAAACGTGGATTTCGGAGGATACCGGCCCCGAGGCGACGGTGGAGGCGTTGATGGCCGTCGCGCCTTATTTCCGAATTCCACCGGACAAAGCCAAAGAAATTCTCGCCGCCGTCGAAAACGCCGTTGCCGGCTGGCGCGATGAAGCGCGGGCGGTCGGCATGTCGTCCGCCGATATCGATAGTTTCGCCGACGCTTTCGAGCATCCCGAACGCGTGGCCGCGCAATCGGAAATCGTCTGAAATCCGCTAATGACGATCGCTGAAGATTTATTAGCCGGGGTTTGTCTGCGCGCCGAAGGCGAGATGTAACAGAACCGAAACTCGGGCTGGCCGCCGGCTTGAGCTTAGTGCCTGTTGAATAGCTTACGTATCAACCTGGCGAGCAGTCCGTGCGCTTTCGGCGGCTTTGAGCCTGTCGCCTGACCGTTTGACGGAGCTTTTGGCGACTGCTTATCCCACGCCGCTTTGTGAACAGCGTCAACGCGACGGCCTTCAGCGATTTGTTCATCGCTCCATTCGTTCGCCCATACGACTCGATTGGCCGTAATCAGATAATGCGAGCGGCACGGGAAACCCCAATTG
>JBHHVZ010000143.1:0-4920 GCA_046756245.1 Parvularculaceae bacterium | reverse complement strand
ATGGGTTGCTGGTTTTGACAATCATCCGTCCGGCAAAGCAGAATAGGTGTTTAGTAGATATAGTTTTAGGCATGACGACATCTTTGATCATAGTCGACAATTTTCTGGAGGACCCGCATGGGTTCCGGAAGGCGGCGTTAAACCTCGACTATCCGGAATTAAATACAAAAAAGGGGTATCCGGGGCGCAATTCTTCCCAATGCATACAAATTCCTGGATTAGAACAGGAGATCTCACGCCTGGTTGGCGAGAATTTGAAGGCGAAGACGGATGCTGGTCACGGTCGCGCGCGGATTACCCTGCGGGGCGATGAAGGGGCGGCGAACGTTCATATCGATCCCGGCTACTGGTCTGGAATTCTTTATCTTTCTCTGCCCGAACATTGCCGGGGAGGGACGGATTTTTTTCGGCACAAGGCTACGCAAACCGAACGTGCGCTTCTTGAGCCGGAAGATCTCGCCGCGCTAGGAGTGACGACGGTTGAAGCGGCGAACGAGAAATTCAACGCCATTTTGACTTCCGACACTCATAAAATGAATGAGTGGGAGTTAATCATGCGCGTGCCGATGCGCTTTAATCGGCTTCTTCTTCTCCGTCCGTGGTTATGGCACACTGCGAGTCCAGGTTTCGGCGACCGCTTGGAAAACGGGCGTCTTATATACCTGTTATTTTTCGACGCGTCCAAATAAGAAGCGTTCAAAACAGCATCATAAATGCGAAGCTTTGATCTATTTCCGGCTGTCGCTTTCGGCCATGGCGGCGTCCTTGGCCCCGGCGGTTTTCTGGCCGGGCGTCCAATAGGAGACGCAGGGAATTTTTGAAAGATCGCAGCGCTGAGCATATTTGCGCGCGATTTCCGTGACTTCCTCCAGGAGCCCGCCTTCCAGCGTGATCGGATCGAGCCCGAGGCCGAGCAGGCGCTGGTTTTCCACGTAAAGATCGTTTTCAGCCGCCTCCTTGCGAGGGTTTTTGACATATTCGATCTTTGCGCCGGTTTTTTCCGCTACAAGTTTCGCGAGATCGCGCACGCGGTGGGTTTCAGTCATCTGATTGAGGATCCGCACCCGTTCGCCGTGTTGCGGCGGCGTCTCTATGGCGAGTTCAATGCAGCGCACGGTATCCTGAATATGAATAAAAGCGCGCGTCTGACCGCCAGTGCCATGCACCGTCAGCGGGTAGCCGACGGCGGCCTGCATCAGGAATCGGTTCAGCACCGTTCCATAATCGCCGTCATAATCGAAACGGTTGATGAGGCGCTCGTCTTTCTTCGTTTCTTCCGTTTGCGTGCCCCAGACGATTCCCTGGTGAAGATCGGTCACCTTTAGACCGTCATTCTTGTTGTAGAATGCAAACAGAAGCTGATCCTGCGTTTTTGTCATGTGATAGATCGAGCCGGGATTGGCGGGATAAAGAATCTCCTGCGTTATTTCCTGCCCGTCATCGGTTTCGATCTTCACCGGAAGATATCCTTCCGGAATTTTCATGCCGGCCGTGCCGTAGCCATAAACCCCCATCGTGCCCAAGTGGACAAGATGCGGATCGCAGCGCGACTCGACGATCGCCGCGAGAATGTTGTTGGTGGCGTTCAGATTGTTATCGACCGTATACCGCTTGTGGTAGGACGATTTCATCGAGTAAGGCGCGGCGCGCTGTTCGCCGAAATGAACGATGGCGTCCGGTTCGACTTCCTCGAGGAGATTGAGAAGCCGGGCGTAATTCTTCGCGACATCGATATTCTCGAAACGAATCTTTTTGCTCGTGACCTCGTTCCAGGCGGCGAGTCGCTGGGACAGGGGTCTAATTGGCGTCAGAGACTCCACTTCCAGCTCGATGTCGATTTTGCGCCGCGAGAGATTGTCGACGATCGTCACATCGTAGCCGATATTCGACAGGTGAAGAGCGGTCGGCCATCCGCAAAAGCCGTCCCCGCCAATGACCAGAACTTGCATGCTCGTCTCCATTATCGCCGCCGGCGCGCCCTCCTCAGCCTGAGCTTGTCGAAAGGCGCCAGCCTTTTCTGATTTGTTACGTTCACTTAGATGGCAAGGGCGGGCCGTTGCAACCCCTGCCAGGGCCATTCCGGGGCCGATGCGCGCATTCGGCGAAAGCTTCCGCGGCGTTTCGCGCCGAGGTTACGGGCGAAGGGCCAATCCGGTCAAAATCGGCGTGACTTCTCGCGCCCGTCTCGCGCCAACCGGCTTATTGAGCCGAAGCTGGCGGGACGAACGCCCGCAAGCTTATTTTTCGGTCTTTCTTGACGATCCGGGCTTCGCCGAACCCGTCTGGGCGGCGCTCTTCGAAAACGACGGCAAGGCCCAACTTGTCTGGCCGCGGCCCAAGAGGTCCGCATCGCAACAGGGAGTCGATCGGCCCGGCGCCGGCAAGTAACGCTTTATGACCGCCCGCAGAAAAATCACGGCCGACCAGGTCGAGGAAGGGATTAACATCGTCGCCCGCCTGATCGACCGCTATGGAGATGTCTATTGGCCCATATTTGAGCGCCTGGAGTACGAGCTTGCGCAGCGACGCTCGCGGGCGGCACGGCTCCAGGCGCGGCTTAACCATGGCCGCAGATTGAAGCGCTCGCCTCCGCCCCAGGCGATAGGTCTTGAATCTCAAGTCGGTAATGTGAAAAACGCATGCTAACATTGATCATGTTAGCATTGGGTGGCCGACGTTAAGACGTGGCGACAATTCCCCGTCGTGTGGAAATCGAAACTCACCGGTATCGCCGTTTTGTAACCGATTTTCACACGCCGGAATCGTTTTTCACGAGATTCGCCAGAAAATCTGTGAAAGGCGCGATATTGCGGTGAACGCTCGCCTGTTCGAGCGCTTCCATATATTCGGTGCGGCGCTCGACAGGAATGACGGTCCAGGGATAGCCGCCGCCCGCCATCATCGCGTTCATCAGGAAGCGCCCGATGCGGCCGTTCCCGTCGAAATACGGGTGAATGTAAACGAACATGAAATGCCCGAGAACGACGCGCACGGACGCTTCGCGTTCATCGGCGAGCAGTTCAAAGAGCACCGGCATCATGTCGAGCACCGCATCCGAATTGGGCGGGACATGCATGGAATTGCGGATATAGACGGGGCCATTGCGATACCCGGCAAGGTCTGACGGCTTAAGCAGACCCGCGGTTACGCTCGGCGCAAAGAGCTGGCGATACCATTCGCCATGATCTTCGCCGGCGACCGTGCCGGAATTCTCGTTTTCCAGAACGCGCCGGACGCTTTTCTTGACGGACTGGAAAGCCTGCCAGTAGCCGCGCGCGGCGAGCGCGTCGCGATGTTCACGGTCCGCCTTGATAGCGTCGGGATTCCATTCGCCGCTGCGCACGCGCTCGATCAGCTCCGCGCCGACGTGATAGCCTTCGATGGATAGCGAGTGATAAGCATCCGTCGCGTAGATATCGTCGACCTCTTTCAGATAGGTCTCGATATCGTTGCGCTTACCCGGCGCGGGAAAGCGTCCGGGGATATGCTCGCGCATCTCGCGCCATAACAGGCGCATGCGATGAACGTAAGGCGAAGCGACCTGACCTGCGCCGGGGATTTTGATTTCCTGGTCGAACGGGTCTTTTTCCCGCACGCTGAAATCCGCCGCGCGCATCGCCTTGACGATCTCATCGGCCATCGCATTGCGGCCGATATTCCGGAAGGCGGCGGCAAGCCGCCCGGCGACAACGCTATGCCCGCCATCGAGCAGGCGGCCGATCAGGCCGGGACCATTGCGGAATATGGCGAGCACCGCCCGCGCCTCGGTCGGATAGGATGTGAAGAAATTCGGCGAAGCGGCGATGAGCGCCGGCTCGATGGCGTAAAGCTGAAGACCGCCCAAGACGGCGCGGTCTTTCTTATCGGGCGGCGCGGCATTCGTATCGATCACGGACGTCCCGTGCGCGAATTCGGTCGGCTTGTTGCCGCCGCCCCTAGCGCGTACCAGAAGCTGTTTCGGCACGGTCCAGTCACCGGCATGGATCAGCAACGATTGTTCCGGCGAAAGACACCAGACGTCGCCGAAGCGCTCGCTCAGGTAATCGGCGCAAAAGCCCCAATAGGAGGCGTACCAGGCCGTCGTGTCGCCGTCCTTCTCATCCGGCCGGGCCGCGATATACCAGCCCTTCATGACTTCCTTCAAGAAGCCGTTTTTGAGGAGCCGTTCCCGGTCGCTCCGGGCAAGATCCCTGGAACGGATCGCGGCCCGGCCGGCTTTCTGCAAAGCCGCGAGCGCTTCGAGCGATCCGGCCAGTTTTTCGGATGGCGCCGCCATGTTCGTCTCGCTTTCCGGCACCTATGGGGATTCGGTTTTGTGCCGTACATAATTTCGGTTATTGTGCTGTATCAAAAATCGGTTATTATGTCGAACTATTTTTCGGTTATTGTGCCGCGTCAAGTTTCGGGAATTATGGCAACCATATGAACTCGCTTAAAATTACCCGAAACCTGCCCAGACGGCGCGGCGCATTTTTGGCGGCGTTTTCGTTCTTCGAAGCTGATGATGCGCGCGCGGCCAAGGATAAGAAAGATCGCGGCTTTGAAGGCTTCGACCGTCCAGATTAGTCGTGTGCGCGCATCGCCGGTAACGACTGAGCGCGCCTGATCATTGGCGCCGACGGCGGGCGTCGCTCTTGCCTCGCGCAAGTCTGAGATTTCTCCGGTCAGCTCCTCGTATCGCCCTCGAAGCCCAATCTCCATTTCCTTGTTACGCATGTTGATGGGGTTCTTTTCAGGATCAAGATGGGAATAGGCTTCTTCCACCACATCGGTAGGTCGGGGAATGGTGCCGCCATTTTGTTCGATGATGCTGTCGATTTCACGTTGCCTTGTTGCGATTTCCCATTCGTAATTGATCACCGCCTGTCCGTCAGCTTCAATATTATTGACCAAGAGGTCTTCTTGGACATTCAAAAAGTT
>JBHHVZ010000142.1:0-4994 GCA_046756245.1 Parvularculaceae bacterium | reverse complement strand
TACGCCTAAAGCTCAATGCCCCATTGGCGCCGGACGTCGATTCCATATTCGTCGCGAAGGCGCGTCAGGTCGTCTCTCAGGAAATCTATGACTTTCGCCTTTTCAGCCTCGTTCAGCGTAAACCGCCCCTTTAATTCGCGCCGGCTCAGGGATTTGTAGAGCGCATGGCGAAAGGCTTTCGGCGTGATCGACCGGACGAATTCCCTGAACGGCTTGACGTCGCTTGCGGCGCGCCAGATTTGCGGCGTGCGGCCTTCACGTTTGACGTTCGCATGCACCGCTTTCGGACGATCATAGTCTTCGTCGATCTCGAGGAACCGGCACGTCTTGCGGATGGCGTCGTCAGGATCCGCAGTCAGGTCTTCAAGCGTGAGAATGTGGATGGAGTCGCGTCCGAACCGCCGGACATATTCGTCAATGTGATAGGCGTAACGGCTGAAGTGAAGCGCGGTTTTGCTGACGTCGTCGTCAAAGGAAAAGGAATTGACACTCGGTCTTAAGGACAGAATTTCTGTACCCGCTGCATTGGCGTGGGCGGCTTGCGATTCAATCCGGGCCAGCGGATTTCGCATGATATAGATGAATTTGTAGCGATATTCCGGTATCGCCCGGTATCGATCGAAGACGTAATCGAGATAAGGCAGTTTCGCGTAATCGGTCGAGGCTTCGAACGCGTATTTGTGGCGCGCCGGATCGAATTCGAAAAGGCTTTCGTAAAAGTCAACGCCCCGTTCCCAGCGAAAGGGATCGGCGAAAAAGTTCGGCTCTTTTATCGCGCACGCGCAAAGCTGCGGATGGCCTTTCAGATAATGATGAAGAGTCGTGGTGCCGGCCTTCATCGCGCCGACAATGATTGCAAGGTCTCTAAATTTTCGTTCCGGCATGGGGCGTATGTGGTTTTTGTGGGGCTTGGTCATCAAAACTCGTATATCGTTCAACAAAATGCGCCGCCTTCTTTATGAATTGCTTAAACGGCGTCTGGGAACCGGCCAAGTTTCCGCCGCTTGCCCGGCCAGATCAAGCGCCGGGTTCGCCGTCAGCGTGATGATGAGGGGCATCGGTTACAACAATCCCAGCGCTTTGAAGCTTGCATGCTTGTCGCGGCCGATGACGAGATGATCGTGCACGCGGATCGACAGCGCCCGGGCCGCCTCTTCTATCTGCTTGGTCATGTCGATGTCGGCGCGCGACGGCGTCGGATCGCCGGACGGGTGGTTATGGACGAGGATGATCGCCGAAGCGCCGAGCTCCAGCGCACGCTTGACGACTTCGCGCGGATAGACCGGCGTATGATCGACGGTGCCGCGCTGTTGCACTTCGTCGGCGATCAGAATGTTCTTCTTGTCGAGGAAGAGAATGCGAAAGAGCTCGGTCTTCTCGTCCGCCATCGCCGCCCGGCAATAGGCCAGAAGGTCGTTCCAGGATGAAATCACCGGGCGTTTCAGAACGCGCTCCTGTGTGAGCTTTACTGCGACCGCATGAACGATTTTAAGCTCCTGCGCGACCGAATCGGAAACGCCATTCACTTCGACGAGCCTTTCGACCGGCACCGCCAGAACCTCGGCGAAACCGCCAAAGGTCTTGATCAGCTCCTTGGCGAGCGGCTTGACGTCGCGGCGGGGAATGGCGCGAAAGAGAATGAGCTCCAGAAGTTCGTAATCGTGCAGTCCGTCGGCGCCGGATTTCTTGAACCGCGCGCGCAGCCGTTCGCGGTGCCCGGCTGCGTGGTCGCCGGCAGGCTTTTTGCCAGTGAGGGCCCTCTCGCCGTCCATCATGCGCGCCGTTTCTTAAACATAAGGCGGTTTGTCGAGGCCCTTGGGCGAGCGGGTGAACACTTCGACGCCGTCTTCGGTGACGGCGACGGAATGTTCGAACTGCGCCGAAAGAGACTTGTCGCGGGTCACCGCCGTCCAGCCGTCCTTCATGACTTTTACGTCCGGCTTTCCTTCATTGATCATCGGTTCGATGGTGAAGAACATGCCGGGTTTCAACTCGGTGTCCGGCGCGCGGTGCACGCCGGTGAACCTGTCGCGGTATTCCGCATAGTGAACGATGTTCGGCGCATCGTGAAAGACGCGCCCCAATCCGTGGCCGCAGAAATCGCGCACCACCGAAAAACCCGCCGCTTCGGCGTGCGTCTGGATGGCGCGGCCGATATCGCGCAAAGAGCCGCCCGGCCTGACGGCGTCGATCCCCTTCCACATGCACTCGAATGTGGTTTCGACCAGGCGGCGCGCCTTCACCTTCGGTTCGCCGGCGTAAAACATGCGGCTGGTGTCGCCGTGCCAGCCGTCGAGAATGACGGTGACGTCGATATTCAATATATCGCCGTCCTTTAAGGCTTTCGGCCCGGGAATGCCGTGGCAGATCACCCGGTTGGGAGAGATGCACAATGTGTGGCGATAGCCGCGATAGCCGATGCAGGCGGGCGTCGCACTGTGGTCCATGATGAATTCATAAGCGAGCCGGTCCAGGGTCTCCGTCGCGACGCCGGATTTCACATGCGCGCACAGCATGTCGAGGCATTCGGCGGCGAGTCGGCCGGCCTTGCGCATGCCTTCGAAGTCCTCAGGCCCGTGCAGCTTGATGACGCCGGTTTTGACGTCTTCGGTTTCTTCGGCGGCGGCGTAGGACATGGTTTCTCGCACGATCGGTTTCGGGCGTCTTGCTTGGCATGGTTCCGGTTTTCGTTTAGGCGAAACAAACCCGTGCGTCCATCGCCTGCAGACGGCGCAGCCAGCGGCCGCGCGGTTTTTCAGTCCAGCAAAACCGGCAGGGCGCGGCGCAGGACGACTTCTTCCGTCGTCACCGCGCAATCATAGCACAGGACCTCGATTCCGGCGGCGACCGCCGCAGCGAGGCCTTGCGCATAGGCCGGATCGAGATCGGCGGCGGGACGGAACCGCCGGCAGTCGCCGCGCTGGACAATGAACAGCATCACCGCCCGCGCGCCGTCGTTCGCCTGCTCCGTCAGCTCCACAAGATGCTTGGCGCCGCGCGCGGTCACCGAATCCGGAAACTCCGCCAGACCCGGCTCGCGCACGAGGTGGACGTTCTTGACCTCCACATAGCAGGGCTTGCGCCGCCGCCCGCCTTCGAGCAGCAGATCGATGCGGCTGGCGCGGCCGTATTTCACTTCCCGGCGGACCTCGGCATAGCCGGAAAGCTCGGGGATCGCCCCGGCGGCGATAGACTCATAGGCGATGCGGTTGGGGTTGTTGGCGTTGATCGCCACGAGCGCGCCGTCGATCTCGACCAATTCCCACGACCAGGGCAGCTTGCGGCCCTTGCCATGATGCGCGCTCACCCAGACGGTTGCGCCTTCCGGCGCGACCCCCATCATCGAGCCCGGATTGGCGCAATGGGCGGTGATTTCGGCGCCATCCTCGAGAACCATATCGGCGAGAAAACGCTTGTAGCGCCTGACAAGCCTGCCGCGGTGAAGAGCTGGGGGAAATCGCATGGCGAAGGGGGCCTAAACTTGCGCGTGCAGCCGGTCAACCCGGCCGACGGCCGATTTGGGAAAAACGGACTTTTCGGCATATACTCCGTACACTTGTGTTGTCGGCGGGCCAGGGGGCGGCGAGATGGCGTATCTTGGTCGTTTTGTCATTGGCGCGGTGTTATGCGCAGCCGGACTGGCGATAATTCTCCATCTCGCGCAAAGCCGATACGAGCATGGGGGAGAGGCCTCCGGCTCGCCGGCGACGCAAACCGAAACCGTTTCCGGACCTTCGGCCGCGCCGCACGCGACCGCAAGGATGCGTGGCGTGTTGCCGGAAAACGCCAGTCTGCGCATCAACGAAGCCGGCCTTCAAATCATCAAGGAAAGCGAAGGTCTCCGACTTGAGGCCTACCGGCTCAACGGCCAATGGCTCATTGGCTACGGTCATGCGCGCACGGCGCGACCCGGCATGAAGATCACCGAAACGCAAGCGGCGGCGCTTTTGCGAGAAGACCTGCGGGCGACCGAAGACGGCGTCAAGAAACGCCTGACCGTTCCCGTCAATGAAAATGAATTTTCCGCCATGGTGTCGCTCGCCTATAATCTCGGCGTTGGCGGTTTCGGACGGTCTTCGATCCTTACGCGGATCAACAAGAGAGACCGCAAGGGCGCGGCCGACGCGTTTCTGCGCTACGACAAGGCCGGCGGAAAGGCGCTCAGTCACCTCGCTCATCGTCGGAAAATAGAACGGGCGCTTTTCCTGACGTCGGTTTGACTCCCTGTTTTCCCGACCTACAAATGACGGCTAGTGGTTCGATTCCGGCATTTGCTTCCCGCTGCGCCAAGCCCGAGAGCAAATGTCGGAATCAAAAGGATCACTAGCAATTATTTGATTCTAGTGGAGCTTTTGAATTTGACAGTTGATACAACGCAGGCTGCAAGTGGGGATCAAATGTCAAATTCGCTCCACTAGACTGGCCGTCCGATCACTGGCGGACAAACGGGAGATCGACCAATGGACGTGCGCGCGGCGGTGGCCTTCGAGGCCGGCAAGCCCCTTGAAATCGAAACCGTGCAGCTTGACGGGCCAAAAGCCGGCGAGGTTCTGGTCGAAATCAAGGCGACGGGGATCTGTCATACGGACGAATTCACGCGCTCAGGCGCCGACCCGGAAGGCGCGTTTCCGGCGATCCTCGGCCATGAAGGCGCCGGCGTCGTGGTCGAGACCGGCCCCGGCGTCGCAAGCGTCGCGCCGGGCGACCATGTCATTCCGCTTTACACGCCCGAATGCCGCGAATGCGAATATTGCCTGCATCCGAAAACCAATCTCTGCCAGAAGGTGCGCGCGACGCAAGGACAAGGTTTGATGCCTGACGGCACGTCGCGGTTTTCGCTCAAGGGCGCGCCGATCCTGCACTATATGGGCACGTCGACTTTCGCCAATTACACGGTGCTGCCGGAAATTGCGCTGGCGAAAATCCGCGAAGACGCGCCCTTCGACAAGGTCTGCTATATCGGCTGCGGCGTGACCACCGGGATCGGCGCGGTG
>JBHHVZ010000141.1:0-5015 GCA_046756245.1 Parvularculaceae bacterium | reverse complement strand
TCGCCCCTCATCGGAATCCCTTTCCGACTCGGATTATCGAGAACTCGCTCTAGCCCCTTGATGGATCATTGCCTACTCTGTCGAGGGCGCGCCAAGGAAACGCCAATCGTCACGGCGCCGCATTCGCTGAGAACAGGAGATTCAGGGCATGCCCAACGGCATTGAGCGGGCCTTC
Source organism: Parvularculaceae bacterium (assembly GCA_046756245.1). Classification (GTDB taxonomy): domain Bacteria; phylum Pseudomonadota; class Alphaproteobacteria; order Caulobacterales; family Parvularculaceae. Next base: position 4,840 of record JBHHVZ010000141.1, on the reverse strand, counting down.
GAGACGCTCTTTCAAACGCCCGAACTCTACCCGTTTCGTCTCGATTTCGTGCAGCGGGCGATCCTTTTCGTGCGGGTCGCGCCGGAGGCCATGCGCAAGGCCGCTTTTCTTGACGAACGGCTTTTAACGCCCCAGACGGAAGGATCATGGTTCGATCTTGAGCGCGTATTCGCAGCGGTTGAGCGGCAGGCTTCGATCAAACGCCCTCCCACGCCATTGCATTTTCTATTTCACGTCAGCCATTGCGGATCGACGCTTCTGTCCCGGATGATCGACGAAGCAACCAGCGCGTTTGGGCTTCGCGAGCCAACGCCGTTGCGCGACCTGGCGGGGGTGCACGATCATCTCGGGCGCCCTGAGGCCGTGTTGTCTTCCGAGGCCTTCAATCGGATCTTGAGCGCTTTTCTGGCTCTGTGGCGTCGCGCCCCCAAGACGGCCGACGGTCGAGCGAGCTCGGCCGTCACGATCAAGCCGACAAGCAATGCTCAACGTCTGGCGCGCCCGCTGCTTCGACTGGCGCCGAAAGCCCGGGCGGTTACGCTTCACCTGTCTGCGGAAAGCCATATTGCGACGCTTCTGGGCGGGCCCAACAATATTTTCGATATGCGTGCGTGGGGGCCGGAACGGATGACGCGGCTGACGAATATAGCAGGTCCGCCGCCTTCGCCGTTTCATGCGCTCAGTCCGGGAGAGTTGGCCGCCCTGACTTGGGCCGCCGAACGCGTCTGGCAGAAACGCTTGCTAAGCGATCCGGCGCTAAAAGCGCGGCTTTTGGATATCGATTTCGAATGTTTTCTGGCTGAGCCGGCCGAAACGCTTGATGCGTCGTGCCGGCATTTCGGGCTCGATCCGGATCCGGATTATCTAAGGCGGCTGCCGGATGCGCCTGTCCTGAACACTTACGCCAAAGCGCAGGAACACGCCTATAGCGCCTCGCTGCGCACGCAAGTTCTCAATACGGCGCGACGCGAGCAGGCGCAGGAAATCGCAAAAGGCCTCGCCTGGTTGAAGCGCTATGCACAGACAGCGTCTCCTGAAGCAAGCGTAGTTTTAGCCGAGGCGGGTTAAGGCGCAGACCTTTCAAGTCCGCGGATGGAAATGAGGGCCGGGAAGGTCAGGACCAAAGGCGCAATAAATTCTGACGCACCTGTTCAAGGCGCGTGCGATTGCTCGGGTGCATATTGTTTCCTTCGAGTTCCGAAACTTCATTCAGCGTCCAGAGCATTTCGCGCTTTTGCGGATCCTTGATTACGCTCTCGATGAACGTAATTGCGACCAGCCGCTCACCCTTGGTCACCGGTCGCACTTCGTGAATAGTCCATGACGGGTAAATGACGGCCGTCCCTGGCTGACATTTGAACTGCAAAATTCCGTCAATGAGATGAATGGTCAACTCGCCGCCTTCGTATGTCGCTGGATCGGCGAGAAAAATAGTGCAGGACAGGTCCGAGCGCAGACGCCGGCCGCTAATCGTCATGAAAGCGGCGTCCGAGTGCGGGCCATAATTCATCGACGGATTATATTTGCACACGAGAGGGGGCGCGATGAAGTCCGGCATCGCATAAGCCTGAAACTCCGGATTGCGCGCCAGCGCCTGAAGCAGGATTTTGGACGCTTCTTGAGACCGCGCGTCGGAAACATCAGCCTGGGTGTTGTTCTTCGAATAGGCCGCAGGATTGGATACGCGCCCGTCGACGAATTTGATTTCCGCAGCGAGTTGGCGCAACCGCCCGAGTTCGTTGGCGTTGAGAACGTTTTCCAGTTCAAGAAACATGCATCATGCTTTGGGTTGGAAGTTCTTACCACCTTACTATACCCAACGCCTTATTGCTGCCAACCGGGGCGTTTTAGAAAATGCCTGGTTGAACGTGAATGCGCGCGCGCTATCGACGAATAGCGCGACTGCGGTTCTGCGGTTCTGCGGTTTGCAGCGTCGAACACATTTGCTGCAAGGATTCCGGCGGCGGTAACGGCGCCGTTTCTTCAAGCCGCATAAGATAAGCCCGCCCTTAAAAAGACCTTATATGTCGTAAGGCCCGGCGCTGTCAGAGCCAGCCAAAAACTGTCCAGGTTTTTCGTGCGTCAGCGATAATCCTGCCGAATCGCGGCTGTGGATGGTTAACAATACATTAAACGGCAAACAGGGGCGGGCGAATCTCGACCGGTTTACCAACCCGTAACTCCGAAGAAGAACAATACAGGCGAGAGTCTTCGCCAAGTCGGAATGGACGCAACGCAGACGCACGCATCCTATCAGCGCGCCATTCAGGAAGCAGCGTCGAGCGCCGATGATGACAGAAACGCCGCGCGAAAAACCGCAAAGATTCAGCAACGCTGACTTCACGCCGCTGAAGATCGCCGGCTATTACGCTCTGGCAGGGGGCTTATGGATTGCGTTTTCCGACGCGTTTCTGACGCGAGCGCTGCCCGATCCCGCGATTCAAGCGCAACTTCAGACGGTCAAGGGCTGGGCTTTCGTTTTATGCACGGCGCTTTTGATCTTTGTTCTCACGCAACGGCTTGTGCGTGGTCTGCAAAACGAAGCGGCAGTGCGGAAAAGACTGAAGAAGCGCTGCGCGAGCGCGCACTAAAGACGCTAATCGCCAATTTGCCCGGCATGGTCTATCGCTGTCAATATGACAAAGCCTGGACAATGGATGTCATAACAGAGGGCTGTCGTGATCTTTGCGGTTACGAACCGCATGAGCTCACGGGAAACGCAAAGCTTACCTATGGTCATGACGTCATTCATCCTGATGATCAGGACGCCGTCTGGCGGACTGTTCAAGACGCTTTGCAGCAACACCGGCCATTTTGCACGGCCTATCGCATTATTGCAAAGAACGGCGCGTTAAAATGGGTCTGGGAACAGGGACGAGGCGTTTTTTCCGGCAACGGAAATCTGCAAGCGATCGAAGGATTCATTACCGACATTACGGAACTCAAAGAGACGAAACTCGAGCTGCAAAAACTTATCCAGGCAGTCGAGCAAAATGCTTCCGCCATATTAATCGCAGATTCCGCCGGGGTGATCGACTATGTCAATCCAAGGTACGCTGCGCTGACCGGGTTTTCGCAAGAACAAGCCGTCGGCGCGCAGCTTGACAGTCTTCAGTGGCTGAATTGGAAGCCGGGAGAGCTTGAAAGCCTGATATCCCGCGTCGGACCAGACCGTCCGCGCCGCGAGGAAATGAAAATCAAGACGGCCGACGGACGTGTGCTCTACGCGGAAGCGACCTTTTCGCGGATCGTAGCGGCGAACGAAGGACGATCGTACATCCTGATGATGATTGAGGATATCACAGCGCGTAAGGAGTATGAGCGACAGCTCATTCGGCGCGAAAGTTCCGACGATTTGACAGGCCTGCCAAACCGCGCCTCGGCTACGGCGAGACTGATGCAGGGGATCAAGCGCGCCGTAATAACGCAGTCTCCTCTCGGAACCGTTTATGTGAGCCTCGACGGCCTTAGCCGGATCAATGAGACGCTTGGACACCATGCCGGCGATCATGTGCTGCAGGAGGCGGCCAATCGATTGCTCCGCGCGGTAAACGTTCCTGACACGGTGACCCGAATTGGTTACGAGAAATTTCTGATTATCTCTCCCGACTTGTCAGAGGAGCGGCGCCTGGAAGTCGTCGCGCGGAAAGTTCTCGAAAGCATTCGCCAGCCTTTCCACGTGCATGACGAGCAGGTCTCGACAACCGCGAGCCTGGGCGTCTGCATCGCCCCCGAAAGACGGCGACGACGCCCATGACATTTTGCTGAACGTGCTCGCGGCGGCGCGGCGGGCCAAGGATGCGGGCGGCGACAGAGTTCGCTTTTTCTCCGCAGAACTTGACGCCGAGGCGCGCTCGCGCGTCAAGCTGGAGAGCAGCATTCGCCGAGGACTTGAAGACGGCGGTCTGACCGTTCGATACCAGCCCGTAATAGACCTTCAAAGCCGGCGACTCGCCGCGGCGGAAGCCTTGATCCGCCTTGACGATCCCGACAGCGGCGCGATTTCCCCTGAGGCGTTCATTCCTGTCGCCGAGGAAACCGGTTTGATCACGGAAATCGGCCGCTTCGTACTGAAGGAGGCGTGCGCAACCGCCAAGCTCTATACGGAATGATGGAATGATCCGGAATTTTCCATCGCCGTCAACATATCCGCGCGCGAACTTCAGTCCGAAGGATATGCGGAAGCAGTGAGCACCGCTCTGAGCGAAGCGGAGCTCGATCCTGCAAATCTCGAACTTGAAATCACAGAACGGGCGTTCGTGCAAGACACGGAGGAATCGCGCGCGATCATAAAAAGTCTAAGAGCGCTTGGCGTTAGCCTCACAGTCGATGATTTCGGCACGGGTCAGGCCTCGATCGCCTATCTGCAACGGTATCCTTTCGAGAAACTCAAGATCGACCGGTCCTATGTTTCGAACCTGGCCTCTGACGATCAAGATCGGGCGATGGCCTCGGCGATCCTGTCGCTTGCGCAGGCGCTGGAGATCCGGGTTGTGGGCGAAGGCATAGAAACGGAAGAACAGGCGATATGGCTTCGTCATAAAGGATGCGATTTCGGCCAGGGCTATCTCTTCGGACGCGCGCTGACCCGCAGCGAGTTCCTGAAATTCCCGGAAAAAATGAATGAACGCAGTTCTATTGAACAGGCGCGTCGCCGACCGGGCGACAGAGTCGCGAATCCACGACGCTAGAGCATGTTCTCCGAAATGCGAGTCGGAGAACATGCTCTAGGCTTTTGTTTTGTCGCGCATTTTATCCGAAACCCGGTTCCCACTTTTCGGAATGCGCTCTAGCCGCCGCAGGAGCGCCGCACCACAAGTTCAGTCGACAACATCACGTC
>JBHHVZ010000140.1:0-5082 GCA_046756245.1 Parvularculaceae bacterium | reverse complement strand
TTCAGGCGACGGATTCGAGCCGCATCTGCATTTTTCCGTCACCGACACGCCGGATATGAATTACGGCCACGGGCTTCCCGTCACCTTCACGAATGTCCGGCCGGTGGGGTTTTCGAGCACGCTCGACATGAAGGCCGAGCGCCTTTTCCTGACCGGCGAATTCGTCGATGCCGGCAATCCTGCGCCCAATCAGTAAGAACCGACGCCGGCCCCATCTCGACTTGAAACGCGGTCAAACGCGGCTTGTTTCGCCCTGAGAGGCCAAAGCGCCGGGGTGGGGGTGCATGCGCTGGCGGAGGCGGCTATAAAAGCCGCGAGATAAAAGGGGCGCCGCACAAGCGGCGGAAAGCGGGATCGTTATGCGTAAGATTTTCGTTGCGGCGGGCGTATTTCTGGCGGCGGCGCTGGCGCAGGTCGGCGCCGCAAACGCGGTCGGCGAGGACGTATTCGTCGTACCGCGGGTGCCGGTGCAGGCCCAGGCCGAAAGCGCCACCGCCGCCAAGGCCGCTGCGCAGCGCATGGGACGGCGCCGCGCCATGGACATTCTCCTGCGCCGGCTCATTCCTGAAGAAGACTGGGTGTTCCTGCCGCAGCTCGTGGCGGGCATGCCGGCCGAGGCGATGGCGGAGCTCTATAGCCCTGACGGCGGATTCGGCAAGGCGCCGATCTCGCTCAGCGACCAGGATCTTGAGGCGCTTGAATCGGGCTTTGAAGTTTACGATGAAAAAAGTTCTTCGAAGACCTATCGCGCCTTCGTCACTTATCGCTTCAAGCCGGCGGCGGTGCGCGGTCTGCTGAAAGACGCGCGTCTTCCCTACAGCGAGGCCCAGACCCGCACGGCGCTCGTGCTGCCGGTGCTCGAAACCGATAACGGCCTTTATCTGTGGGAAGAAAACAATCCGTGGATGGCCGCATGGAACACCCGTCCCTTAAGCCATGAGTTGACGCCGATGACGGCGCCGCTCGGCGACCTTGAAGATGCCGCGACGATCAACGCCCGTCAGGCGCTGGCGCTCAACGAAGATCGCCTGCGCGAAATGGCCCAGCGTTACGCCGTGAGCCAGGTGATTATCGCTCATGCGCGATTGCGCCAGGCGAACGAGGAAGACCGCCTGCGGGTGCTTCTCATCAACGGGTACCGCGAATCCGGCGTTGTTCTCTCGGACGCGGATTTTGGCGACGCAACCGGCCGGCCGGGCCTGAATGATTTCGATCAGGCGCCGGCCGCGTCTGATCCGTTCTCGACCGGCCCGCAGGAGGAAATCGCTGCGCGCGTTGGCGACGTGTTGGCCGAAGTCTGGTTCCGCGCGCCGTCGGGTAATTTTCCGCGCCTTGCGGAGCAGGCGATTGAATCGGCGATTGCAAAATACGCCAGCGACTGGAAGGCGCGCACGCTGATCGACCATTCGGCGGCGATCGTGCTCGAAGCGAGCGCGTTTTTCAGATCGATCGAGGAATGGATGACGATCCGCGCTGCGCTGGTCGCGACGCCGCTGGTCGGGTCGGTCCAGGTCAGCGCGTTCTCGCGGCGCGGCGCGGAGATGGCGATTCGCGCATTCGGCGACCCGGGCAAGCTGGTCGTAGCGATGGAGGAGCAGGGCGTCTCGCTTTGGACAGAAGACGGCGAACACTGGCTGATCGCTACGCCTGCAACCGCAAATGAAGTGCGCGGGCGCAATTCGCTGCGCCGGCGGCGCGGGCGCTTGGGCGATGCGGTTGATTATTCCGACCCGGTCGGCGTAGCGCCTGCATCGGCGGAACCGGCTGAAGGAGCGGAATCGAAGATTGACACGCCCTAGGGTCCATACTCAATTATCCTGCGGTCGCGACGCCCTGTTTTCGTCCGTCCGGCAGAAGCCGATCTTGCCCGTATTCCCCGATACGCTCTTTGCTTTTCTCCTGCCGGAAAGCCATTTTCGCCCCATCGCGGCCCGCACGATAATTGAGTATGGACCCTATTAGCGAGCCCCGACAACTGCCGCTGGCGCTGCCGGAACGACCCGCCGATTATACGCGCACGAACTATCTTATAACCGAGGCGAACGCCGCCGCCTTTCAAACGGCTATGGCGTGGCGCGTATCGGGCGATCCTGCGCTTGTCATTTGCGGGGACGAAGGGGCAGGCAAGACCCACCTTGCGCATGTGCTCGCCGACGCCGCCGGGGGACGGTTCTCAGCCCCGCAATCGGCGCGCGCCGCGGCCCGGTCGGAAAAAGACGTCGTTCTCCTGATCGACGAAGTGGACCGGATCGAGGATCCGAAAATTCTGCTCGAGCTTGTGGAGGATTTACGCGCGCTTGGCGCACGGGCGGTTTTCATCGGAGCGGGCGCGCCGCGCGACTGGGCCCGCGGGCTCAAGGATCTGGAGACGCGGCTTGAAGCCATGGCCCGCGCTGCGCTCGCCGAACCGGACGAAACGCTGATGCGCGCCGTTCTCTCAAAAGCCTTCCGCGATCGTCAGCTTGCGGTGGAGGGCGCCGTTATCGACTTCGCCCTGCCGCGCCTCAAGCGCACCTTCGCTGCAGTCCGGGCGTTCGTTAACGCCGCCGACCGCATGGCGCTTGAGGAAAAGCGTCCGGTGTCGATCACGCAGGCGAGAAAAGTCCTCAATAACCTTTTTGAAGGCCCCTAAAGGCCATAAGTTATCGTCTGGGCTGCTAAACGGCTGCGGCGGCGCAAGCCTGACGGCGGCCTGCAGGAGACACGCGAATGGCGAGCGCCGATGACGGGCTGAACGAGCCTGTCGCCGACAACGCGGACCTTATCAGAAACGCCGGCGCGCAAGCCGGCGCCGCAGCCGAGATCGCGCCGGATTCGTCCGACCGCTTCATCAATCGCGAATTATCCTGGCTGGCGTTCAACACGCGCGTCCTCGAAGAGGCGTTCAATAAGAGTCATCCTGTCCTGGAGCGCCTGCGGTTTCTGTCGATCTCGGCCAGCAATCTCGACGAATTCTTCATGGTGCGGGTCGCGGGCCTGCGCGGGCAGGTGCGCGAAGGCGTGACGGTGCTGAGCCAGGAAGGCCTGTCGCCGCAGGAACAGCTCACCCTCATCAACGAAAAGGCGCTTCATTTGATGGATGAACAGCAGCGTTGCTGGCGTGAACTCTTGCCGGAGCTGCGTAAAGTCGGCGTTGAAGCCATCGACGCCGATGAGTTGACTTCCGACGAAAAGGCCTGGCTTGAAGAAGAATTTTTAAAAAACATTTTTCCGGTGCTGACGCCGCTGGCGCTCGATCCGGCGCATCCGTTTCCGTTTATTCCCAATCTTGGCTTCGTTCTCTGGTTCGGCCTCGCCAAACCGGACGGATCGGTATTGACGGCGCTGTTGCCGGTGCCGGTGAAAGTCGGGCGTTTCATACGATTGCCGTCCTATGGGCGGGAAAACGGTCGCGGCAAGGCGCGCTTCATTGCGCTTGAAAAAGTCATCGCGCAATTCATCCATTATGTTTTTCCCGGTTTTTCGATTCTTGCAAACGGCGCGATGCGAATCCTGCGCGACTCTGACGTGGAGATAGAGGAAGAGGCGGAGGATCTCGTTCGCGAGTTCGAGACCATGCTCAAGCGCCGCCGGCGCGGCGACGTCATTCGCTTGAAGATCGACGCCAAGACGCCGAGCCACATTCGCGAGCTGTTCAGGGAAAAGCTACGCGCCTCGCCGCAGGACGTGGTCGTCGTCGACGGGCTTCTGGGTCTCGCCCAGACCTGCGAGCTCATACCGGCCGACCGGCCGGATTTGCAGTTCGAACCGTTCGAGCCCCGGTTTCCCGAGCGCATCCGCGAGCATGGCGGCGATTGTTTCTCCGCCATTCGCGCCAAGGATATTCTCGTCCACCACCCCTATGAATCCTTCGACGTGGTCGTTCAGTTCCTGAAGCAGGCGGCTGCGGATCCCAACGTCGCTGCGATCAAGCAGACGCTTTACCGGACTTCCAAACAGTCGCCCATCGTCGAAGCGCTGATCGAGGCGGCCGAGGCCGGCAAGAACGTCACCGCGCTGGTGGAGTTGAAGGCGCGTTTCGACGAGGAAGCCAATATCCGCTGGGCCCGCGCGCTCGAGCGCGCCGGCGTCAACGTCGTTTACGGCTTCGTCGAATACAAGACCCATGCGAAGCTGTCGTTTGTGGCGCGTCATGAAGGCGGCGCCATGCGCACTTATGTGCATGTGGGGACGGGAAACTACCATCCGATTACAGCGCGCATTTACACCGACCTGTCACTCTTTACGTGCGATCCGGCGATCGGGCGCGACGCGGCGAAAGTGTTCAATTATGTGACGGGCTACGCAGAACCCGACGCATTTGAAAAATTCGCCGTCGCGCCGATCAACGCGCGCGAAAAAATCACAAGCCTTATCGATGACGAAATCGCCCACGCCAAAGCCGGCCGGCCGGCGGCGATCTGGGCCAAGATGAATGCGCTGGTCGACGGCGCGGTCATCGACAAACTCTATGAGGCGAGCAGCGCCGGCGTTCAGATCGATCTCGTCGTACGCGGCGTCTGCTGTTTGCGGCCTGGCGCGCCGGGGCTATCCGATAATATCAGGGTCAAGAGCATTATCGGGCGATTCCTCGAACATGCCCGAATTTACTGCTTCGGCGCCGGCGCGCCGCTGCCGAGCGGGCAGGCGCGGGTTTATATCTCTTCGGCTGACCTGATGCCGCGCAACCTGAATCGCCGCGTCGAAGTTTTCTGTCCGGTCGAGAACCCCACCGTGCACTCGCAGATTCTCGACCAGATCATGGTCGCCAACCTGAACGACGAGGCGCAGAGCTGGCGGCTCGAGGGGGACGGGCGGTATGTCCGCGTAAAAGCGCCTGAAGAGGCGGTCCCGTTCAACGTTCACACCTATATGATGATCAATCCGAGCCTGTCCGGCCGCGGCGCGGCGATCGAGTCCTATGCGCCCAAAGCGCTCACCCCCCGCAACTAGCCCGGATTTCTCAAACCGTCGCGGGCGTCACGGAGGTAAATTCGATGACAGGTCAGGAAAGACGCGCAGAGCGTAGTGGGGCTACGGTCAAGCGGCCCCCGGGTCCGGCCGAAGGCCGGCCCGAGGACAAGCTTGACGCAGCCTGTCATC
>JBHHVZ010000139.1:0-5152 GCA_046756245.1 Parvularculaceae bacterium | reverse complement strand
CAGACCTGCGCCAAGAAAATCGGCGCCGCGCCCGACATGGCCGAATATCTCGCCGGACGCGAAGAAGGCCTGCGCCAATACTGCAATCCGTCGAACGGCTATCGTATCGGCGCAGCAGGCAGCCATTACTACGGAGTGTGCACCGGTCCCGAGGGCGACGATTTCGCCGCCGCCTATGAAGCCGGCCGTCACCTTTACACGCTCCAGGCCGCCGTCGACAAAGCCTCGGAAGCGATCTACCAGGCGCAAAATGACCTCAAAGCCGTAAAGCACGATATTGCGCATGCCGAACAGGCGCTGGTTTCCCTCGATACGCCCCATAAGGAGCGGATCGAATATCTCGCCGAATTAAAAGAACTTTCGGAAGAACGCGGCCGCATCGAAACGGCGATCATCGCGCTGTTAAGGGACCATGCGCGGGCCGAAGAAGAACTCGCCGAATACCAGGCGTTCATTGCTGAAAGCGGCCCCTATCCGAGGATGGGCGCGACGGCGCCGTCGCCGGCCAGCTATGCGAACTAACCAGGGTCGAATCACCGTCGGCGGCTCTAGAGCGCATTCCGAAAAGTGGGAACCGGTTTTCGGATAAAATGCGCGACAAAACAAAAACCTAGAGCATGTTCTCCGACTCGCATTTCGGAGAACATGCTCTAGGCGCGCCGCGCGACAACGACTAAACACGAGGCATGAAACCGCGCCTGTTTTCGAACTCGCTTCGCCTCGGATTCGGCTGTTCCGGCGCCTGGGGCATGGGATGGTTTTCGGAGCGTAAAGCAGCGCGCCTCGTTCGCCAGGCGCTGGATCTGGGCGTCACTCATTTTGATACGGGAAGCTTTTATTGCGGCGGCGAAGCGGAACGGCGCCTCGGCCGGGCGCTCGAAGGGGTCTCTGCCGACGACGTTTTCGTCAGTACGAAATGCGGCACGCGGCTCGACCGCTTCGGGAGTCCTTATAAGAATTTTTCGGAATCGGCCTTGCGCGCAGACGTTGAAACAAGTCTGAAGCGCCTCAGGCGCGAACGCCTCGACCTGCTTTATTTGCATGGGCCGGATCAGCGCGAGATTGACGACGCCCATGCCGTGCTTGACCGGATGCGACAAGAAGGAATGATCGCCGCGGTCGGCGTCTGCGGAGAAGGAAAGGCGCTCGATTACGCTGTCGATCAAGGCGCTGTGGATGTGATTATGGGCGTCTACAATGTCTTTTATCGCGAACACGCAACAGTTTTTTCGCGCGCCGCCAGGAAAGGCGTAGGCGTGGCCGCGGTCGCGCCGCTGGCGCAGGCCGTCTATCGTAAAGGTTTTTTTCTGCCCCGTTCGCTGCCCGATCTCTGGTCGCTAACGCGCGCGCTTGTCAGGCGTCGGGACGATCTTGCGCGCGCCCGAGGAGTGGGCGCGCGCCGCCTCGAGAATGTTGACGGCTGGACGCCTGTTCAGGCGGCGCTTGGCTTTACGCTCGCTAATCCAAATATCGACGTCACCTTCACGACGACGACTAGAGCGCATCACCTGGCGGACAGCGTCGCAACAGCGCGGCGTTCCCTGCCTGACCAAGTCATCGCGGAGCTCAACGCCATTGCGCCTCTTGACCGGAAGGGTTGCGGCGCATAGCTAAGGCGTGGCAATGGAGAGCATTCATGAGTGACAATCCCGAATTCGCCGACATTAAAGCGAAAATCGACGCGAACCCTGTCATTCTGTTCATGAAGGGAACCCCGCAGTTTCCGCAGTGCGGCTTTTCGGCGGCGGTCGTGCAGATTCTGGATTATCTGGGCGTTGATTACGGGTCCGAAAACGTCCTTGCCTCAGATTTATTGCGCCAGAACATAAAAGAATATTCAAATTGGCCGACGGTCCCTCAACTTTATGTGAAGGGCGAATTTGTCGGCGGCTGCGATATCGTCCGCGAAATGTTCGAAAAGGGCGAGCTTCGGGCGTTTTTTGAGGAAAAAGGCGTTCCTGTCGCCGCCTGATCGTTATCAAATCCTTACTAAATTTGTAATAACCCGAATTTCTGCATTCATGCCCGTGCAAGAAGGCTTAAGTAACTTATACGCGAATTTGTAAAAGGGGTTCGCGGTGAGCCAAAGCGCCCTGCCTATCGAACGTCGGCGCAACGAGCGAAGCAATATCGCCATTAATTGCATTCTGGCGGTTAATGACGGGCCTTTTCAACAGGGTAGGACGCACGATATTTCTCCTAACGCTGTTGCAATTATAGCGCAAACGAACATTCACGAAGGTGATGTCGTCGATATAATTTTCGACGATTACGGTCGCCATAGAGGTCGTGTTTCGCGGGTTTTTGAAGATGGATTCGCAGTGGAGCTGCCGTCCTCTTCGCTCGCGACGCTCGTGTTATCGGGCGACTAACCGCCTATTTTACCGATATAAATAATTGTTGCGTTCGAGATAAGCGACGATTTTGCTTGCGGCGTCGGCTGCCGAAACCTTCGACGTGTCGATATTGAGCTCCGCGTTTTGCGGCGCCTCGTACGCCGAATCGATACCTGTGAAATGTTTGATTTCCCCGCGTCGCGCTTTGGCGTAAAGGCCTTTGATGTCCCGCGCTTCGCAGACTTCAAGGGGCGTTGAAATATAAACTTCGATAAACTCGCCAACTTCCAAAAGATCGCGCGCCATACGCCTCTCGCTGGCGAATGGCGATATGAATGAAACCAAGACGATCAAGCCGGCGTCGACCATCAACTTTGCGGTTTCGCCGACGCGGCGAATATTCTCGACGCGGTCTGCGTCCGTGAAACCGAGATCCTTGTTGAGGCCATGGCGCACATTGTCTCCGTCAAGCGTATAGGTGTGCCGGCCGAGATCATGCAAACGCTTTTCAACCAGATTGGCGACGGTCGATTTGCCGGATCCAGACAAGCCGGTGAACCAGAGAACGCATGGCCGCTGGTGTTTCGCGGTCGCCCGGACATCCTTGTGAATCTCAAGATCCTGCCAGTGAATGTTCTGGGCGCGACGCAGCGAAAACTCGATCATGCCGGCGCCGATCGTGTTGTTGCTTCGCTTATCGATCAGTATGAATCCGCCCGTCTTCCTGTTTTTCGAATAGGGGTCGAATGCAATCGGATGGCTGGTTGACAGGTTACAGAAACCGACTTCATTAAGCTCGAGCGTTTTCCCCGACTGGTGATCGAGCGTATTAACGTTGACCTTGTGTTTGAGCTCGGTGACCGTGGCGGGAACAATCCGATTGGCTGTTTTCAGAAGGTATTGCCTTCCAGGAAACAGAACGTCGTCATGCATCCACAAAAGATGCGCAGCGAACTGATCGGTTTGCTCAGCAGGTGATTTCGCCGCACAAATGATGTCGCCGCGGCTGATGTCGATCTCATCAGCGAGAGTCAGCGTGACCGCCATGTCGGAGCCGGCTTCGTCGAGGTCGCCGTCTGCAGTGACGATACGTTTTATCGTTGAGCGCTTGGCGGAAGGCAGTACGACGATTTCATCGCCCGCGCATATCGTCCCGCTGGCGACCGTTCCGGAAAATCCGCGAAAACCGTGATTGGGCCGGTTGACCCATTGCACAGGCATTCGGAACGGCTTCCGCCCAAGGCCAGCGTCGACGTTAATGGTTTCGAGATAAGGCAGAAGGGCGGCGCCGTGATACCAGGGCGTGCGCTTGCTCTTTGTCGTGACATTGTCGCCGTCAAGCGCCGAAACGGGCGTGCACATGATGCTTTCAAAGCCAAGATCTCTGGCGAACGCCCTGTAGTCCGCTTCGATCTTGTCAAAAACGTTCTCGCTGAAATCGACGAGATCCATCTTGTTGACGGCGACCACCACTTGGCGAATGCCGAGAAGCGAAATGATATAACTGTGCCGGCGGGTCTGGGTCAGGACGCCTCTCCGAGCATCGATCAGGATTACCGCGAGGTCCGCCGTGGACGCGCCGGTCGCCATGTTGCGCGTATACTGCTCATGGCCGGGGGTGTCAGCGACGATGAATTTGCGCTTGTCGGTGGAAAAGAACCGGTAGGCGACGTCAATCGTGATGCCCTGTTCGCGTTCGGCGGCGAGTCCGTCGACGAGCAGGGCGAAGTCTATCTTTTCACCCTGGGTGCCGTGTTTCCTGCTGTCGGACTTGAGCGATGAAAGCTGGTCTTCATAGATCAGCTTGGAATCGTAAAGCAGGCGTCCGATCAAGGTTGATTTGCCGTCGTCGACGCTGCCGCAGGTGATGAAGCGCAGGAAGCTCTTCTTCTCCTGGGCCTGCAGGTAGCCAAGTATGTCCTTTTCGATGAGGGCCGAGGAGTCCGCCATTAGAAATAGCCCTCCTGCTTCTTCTTCTCCATAGACGCCGTCTGGTCATGGTCGATGACGCGGCCCTGACGTTCGGAGGTTTTGGCTAGAAGCATTTCCTGAATGATTTCGGGCAGCGTGGCGGCGGTCGATTCGACAGCGCCAGTCAGCGGATAGCATCCCAGCGTGCGAAAGCGGACGGTTTTCAATTCCGGTTTTTCGCCCGGCGCCAGCGGAAGGCGGTCGTCGTCGGCCAGGATCAATGCGTCGTCGCGCTCTACGACCGGGCGTTCCTTGGCGAAATAGAGCGGTACGATCAGTATGTCTTCCTTGTAGATATATTGCCAGACATCGAGCTCTGTCCAGTTCGACAGGGGAAAGACGCGAACGCTTTCGCCCTTGTTGATGCGCGTATTATAGATGTCCCAAAGCTCCGGGCGCTGATTTTTCGGGTCCCAGCGGTGTTGGGCGGAGCGGAAGGAAAAGATGCGCTCCTTGGCGCGCGATTTTTCCTCGTCCCGGCGCGCGCCGCCGAACGCGGCGTCGAATTTGTATTTATCGAGCGCCTGTTTGAGCGCCTGCGTCTTCATGATGTCGGTGTGAATCTGCGATCCATGGGTAAATGGGCCGACTCCCTGACGCACGCCCTCTGCATTAATATGAACAATGAGATCAAAACCAAGCTTCGCCGCCATCTCGTCGCGGAACGCGATCATCTCGCGAAACTTCCATGTCGTATCCACATGCATCAGCGGGAAAGGCGGCTTGGCCGGATAGAACGCCTTCATCGCCAGATGAAGCATCACCGATGAGTCCTTGCCGATGGAATAAAGCATCACCGGGTTTTCGCTTTCGGCCGCGACCTCGCGAATGATGTGAATCGACTC
>JBHHVZ010000138.1:0-5263 GCA_046756245.1 Parvularculaceae bacterium | reverse complement strand
CTAGTGTCCCGAATCCGAAGTTCGTCACAATATTCAACCTGCTTCCTACGAACTTCTGATTCGACAAAGACACTAGCAAGTTTATGATTCTAGTGTGGTTTTGGGTTTGGAATTCGTTTAAGAGCGTGCCGCAAATTATGTAACGAATTCCAAATCCACCACACAGAGGGCCAGAACGGTCAGGCGGACGGCGCTCCCCGTGCGTGATCGGCGGCTGTGCAGGCGTAGATCTCGTGATCGCGCCAGGTCCCGTTAATGTTAAGAAAGTCCCGGGCGAGACCTTCCCGCTGAAATCCGGCGCGGGTCAAAAGCGCCCGCGAGGCGGCGTTGCCGGGCTGGCAGGCGGCCTCAACCCGATTGAGACCGAGCTGTTCGAAGGCGTGCGCCCGCATTGCGCGCACCGCAGCGTAGCCATAGCCCTGGCGAACGTAAGGCGCGCCGATCCAGTAGCCGAGCGTGGCCGAACACGCTGCGCCGCGGCGGATATTCGACAGCGTCACGCCGCCGACGAGCGCCGCATCGCTCCTGCGGACGACCATCAGCGGCAGCCCCGCGCCGCGGCGTATTTCGCGGGCATAGGCGCGCAAGCGGCGATGGAACGCCGCCTGGGTCATATCGTCCGGCGCCCAGTCAGGCTCCCATTTGATGAGATGGGGGCGGCTTTCCTCGCGCAGGCGCTTCCACGCATCGAAATCCGACGCCGCAGCCGGACGCAACATCACCGGATCAAAGTGTAACACCGGTTCGGTCGGATCCTTGTAGATGATGTCGAGAAGCGGCATGGATTTGGCGCGTGAATGGAACTGCCGGGTCTGGCGCACATTTTTAAGCTGTATTTCGCCTGTTCCGCAATCAGCGCGCGCCAAGCGCGGCGCCGACGGCGGCGATGTCGGACGGACCGACGATGGCGAGCGTGGGCGCGCCGGCTTGAAGCGCATGCGCCGCGCAGGCGCGCGCGTCATCAAGCGTCACTGCATCGAGACGTTCGCGCAATGTCGCCGGACTCAACACTTCGCCGAACGTGAAGAGCTGCCCCGCCGCCGCTTCAATCCGCGCCGCCGGACTTTCGAGACTCATCAACAGTGATGATTTCAGCATTGACCGGGCGCGATCGATCTCCTGAGGCTCAATCGCAACCGCCATCGCCTCGATGGTCTCGCGAATGAGCCGTGCGCTCTCGACCGCATTCGATTGATCCGTGCCCGCATAAACACCGAGCAGGCCCGCCTCGTCGAAACAGTCGGCGAAAGCGTAAACCGAATAGGCGAGCCCTCGCTCTTCGCGGATCGCTTGAAAGAGACGAGAAGCCATGCCGCCGCCGAGCGCTTCGGCGAACACCCGCATGGCGAAGAAGCTTTCGTCGCGGGCCGCAGCGCCGGGAAAGGCGACCGCCAGATGGGATTGCTCGATCTCGCGCGCCTCGTGGCGAACGCCGCCGGCATAGGCCGGTGCGGCGCGCCCGGCCCGGCCCTTCCCGCCTGAATATGCCCCGAATTTCCGCTCGGCGAGCGCCAGAAACGCGTCGGGTTCGATTGCGCCGGCTGCAGCCAGCACCATTTCCTCCGGCGCGTATTGGCGACGCATGAAACCGAACAGGGTCTCGCGGCTTTGCGCCTTGACGCTTTCGGCCGTCCCGAGAATGGGCAGGCCGAGCGGATGATTTCCCCAGGCCAGCGCCGAGAGCTGCTCGAACACGGCGTCGTCGGGATTGTCCCGGGCTTCGCCGATCTCCTGCAGGACGACGTCCTTTTCCTTTTCAAGCTCGGCCGCGTCGAATGCGGGCTCGGTCAGGATGTCGGCGAGAATGTCGAGCGCCAGCGGCATATCGTTCTTGAGGATGCGGGCGTAATATCCCGTACGCTGATGACTCGTCGCGGCGTTGAGATAGCCGCCGACGGTTTCGATCTCTTCGGCGATGTCGCGGGCGCTCCTGTGCGCCGTGCCCTTGAACGCCATGTGTTCGAGCAAATGCGCGACGCCGTGCTCGCCGTCCTGTTCATCGACCGCTCCCGCCCGCGCCCAGACGCCGAGCGCGGCTGATTCAAGCCCCGGCATCGGATCGATGTAAACGCGCAGGCCATTCGATAATGCGTGCAGTTCGCCCATTGCCTACCCCGCTGCGCGCGCGTGTTGGAGAATGTATGATTTGACCGTCTCGACGTCCCCGGCGAGGCGCTTGACCTGTTCGGGCCGGTCGTAAAGATCGGCGAGATCGGCAGGCAAAGCCGGCCGGCGGCCTGTCGCCTTTTCAACCGCGTCGGGAAACTTCGCCGGATGCGCCGTCGACAGCACGACGGCGGGCCCGTCGATGCGGCCTTGGCCGCGCGCCTTCCGCAAGGCGACAAGTCCGACCGCCGTGTGCGGGTCGATGAGCGCGCCGGCCGTTTCGGCAAAGCGTTTCACTTCCGCCAGCGTTTCTTCCTCGCCGGCGCGTTCGGAGATGAAAGTCTTCGCGATTTCGGCCAGCAGAGCGTCGCTCATCTCAAAACGGCCGGATTGTTCGAGCGTTGTCATCATCGCGCTCACCGCCGCCGCATCGCGGCCCGCCGCTTCAAAGAGCAGGCGCTCGAAATTGCTGGCGCGCTGAATGTCCATCGACGGCGCCGAAGTGGGCGTGACGGCGGCGGGCGCATAGACGCCCGTCGTCAGCGCGCGGTGCAGAATGTCGTTTTCATTGACGGCGAGACAAATCCGCTCGACCGGCAGCCCCATCCGCGCCGTCGCGTAGCCGGCGAAGGCGTCGCCGAAATTGCCGGTCGGGACGACGAAACTCGCCGCGCGCGCCGGCGCGCCAAGGGACGCGGCGGCGGTGAAATAATAGACGGTCTGGGCGGCGAGCCGGGCCCAGTTGATCGAATTAACGCCGCTCAGGCGAACCCGGTCGGCGAACGCGCGGTCGGCGAAAAGGCTTTTGACAATCGCCTGGCAGTCGTCGAACGATCCCTGAACGGCGATATTGAAGACGTTCGCCTCGTCAGCCGTCGTCATCATCCGCCGCTGCACCTCGGTGATCATTCCCTCCGGATGCAGAATAAACACGTCGATGCGCTTGCGGCCTTTGAGCGCCTCGATCGCGGCGCCGCCGGTGTCTCCTGACGTGGCGCCGACGATCGTCAGGCGCGCGCCGCGCCGCTCAAGCACGTCCTCAAAGAGGACGCCGAGGAGCTGCATCGCGACGTCCTTGAAGGCGAGCGTCGGTCCGTGAAAAAGTTCAAGCAGCCAGTCCTCGTCGCCGATCCGCGTCAGCGGCGCAACCTCAGGACGATCAAACCCCCGATAGGCTTGCGCCGTCATCGCCGCGAGGCGATCAGGCGTAAAAGCGTCGCCGGTAAAGCGCGCCAGCACCTTCGCCGCAGTTTCGGCGAACGGCCGGCCCGCAAACGCGGCAATCTCTTCGGGCGCGACACGCGGCCACGCCTCGGGCGCGTATAAACCGCCGTCGGGCGCCAGCCCGGCCAGGAGCGCGTCTTCAAAGCCGACAGCCGGCGCGCGGCCCCGGGTCGATATATAGTTCACCGGCCTTGTCCTTTCCCCCGCCTCATCGCCAGGGCTGAGCCGTCAGTCGGGAAGTTCGCAAATCAGGAACTTGTCTTCGAAGACCGCGCCGATCAGCATCGTTTCGCGGAACCGGGCCGCCGCCGAAGCGGCCGACAGCTCGCCGCCCTCGTCGGCATAGATCGCCGCCGCTTCGGCGCCAAGCGCGGGCGCGTCCCTGTAGCGCAGCACCAGCGACGGCGCGCGCGCCTTTGGATCGCGTCTTAGGCGCGGAATCGCCAGCGGCTTCGGATGCGCTGCGATCCATAACACGCCCATCTCATCCACATTGATATTGTCCGGCGCGGCGTTCATGCGCACGGTTTCAGCCAGATGGAGCACGCCGGAATCGATGTCGCGATCATAAACGAGCAACGTCTCGCCGGCGGTTTCGGTCGCATAAGCCCGCGCGCCGTCGGGACTTAATCCAACGCCGTTGGCGAAGCGCAGGCCCTCGGCGGCGGTGCGCCAGGCGACGCCGTCGAAATAAAGGATCCGCCCCGAGCCGATGCGGGCGAGAAACTGCAGCGACGCGAGCGGACCGTCGCGTCCGCCCTCGACATCGTTGGTGACGTAAAAGGCGCGCGGCCCAACCGCCGCCACGTCGTTCGGACTGGTAAGCCGGCGCTCGGCGAAGGTTTCAAGATGGGCGAGATCGCCGTTTTCAGCCACGTCGTAAAGCTCGACGCTTTGCGCCGCGGCGTTGACGACGAACAGCCGGCGTACATCCCCGTCTTCGTAATAGGATAATCCCACCGGCGCGAAGTCCTTCGGCGCGCCGCCGGTTCGGTCCCGCCAGCCTTCGGCGCTTAGCGGATCGTCGAGATCGAAAACATAGATTGCGCCGCGCGCGTCTTCCGCTCGCCGGTCGTAGGACGAGATGACGGCGCGGCGACGAACGCGGTCGATCTGCAGATCCTCGGGCCCGGCGACGCCGGCCACCGGCGCGCAACTGCCCTCGAAGGCGTGTTCAACGC
The DNA here is from genome assembly GCA_046756245.1 of Parvularculaceae bacterium. Lineage (GTDB taxonomy): Bacteria > Pseudomonadota > Alphaproteobacteria > Caulobacterales > Parvularculaceae. Next base: position 752 of record JBHHVZ010000138.1, on the reverse strand, counting down.
GGCCGAAATAATTGAACGAAAACAGGGTGTAGAGGACAATGGCGGCGGCCGCAGCGAATACGGCGCCGACGAAGCCGAAATAGACGGGAATACGCTTCATAACCAACGGGACAGGGCTTCGCGGCGGAGACGCAAGGGGCGGAGCCCCGATCTATACCAGCACGCCGGGGCCGGGACCACAGCATCGGGTGATAAATCGGAAACGCCCGATGCAGCAGATTCTTTGGTCGTCGCGCCGGCTACGCGAAAACCCGGATGCCGCTTTTTCGTCCGGCGCTCTGAGCGGCGCGCAGGGCGCATTCCGCCTTTCTTCGCCGGCGGGCTTGCGCCAGGAACGGGCTCGGCGTATATGCCCCGCTCCAATCCGGATACGTCAGTCGCTGCAAGAGCCGCCGCCATGAAAAAAGGCATTCACCCCGACTACCACAAAATCACTGTCGTCATGACGGACGGCGCGAGTTTCGAGACGCGCTCGACCTATGGCGAGCCCGGGGCGACGCTTCACCTCGACATCGATCCGAACAGCCACCCGGCATGGACCGGCGGCCCGCAGCATGTGGCCGACCGCGGACGGGTCTCCAAATTCAACAAGAAATTCGGCGCGTTCGGCCTGAAAAAATAGGGCCGGCGCAGCGCTTCAAGGCGGCGGACATGGGCGAGCGTTAGGTCTCTCGCTTCCTCGATCTCCATCGTTTCCGCGAGCTTGGCGCCATGCGTTTGAGGATCGTAAATCCCGGCGCCCTTCGCCGCGA
>JBHHVZ010000137.1:0-5289 GCA_046756245.1 Parvularculaceae bacterium | reverse complement strand
TCGCGATGGATCTTGTTCGCGGTTGAACGAAATCCGTGTTTCTCGCCGGGATAGGTCATCATCTCAAATGACGCGCCTTGCGCCTGCAGCGCATGCGTCAGCTTCACCGTATTCAGGAAAATGACATTATCGTCGGCCATGCCGTGGATGACCAGAAGATGCGCCTTAAGCTTGTCGAGATCGGCGAAGACCGAACCGCGCGCATATGCGTCCGCCTCGTTCTGGGGTTTTCCCATATAGCGTTCGGTATAGGCCGTGTCGTAAAGCGCCCAGTCGGTGACCGGGGCGCCTGCGACGCCGGCGGCGTAAAGGTCAGGCGTCGCCGTCAGCATGCGCAGCGTCATGTAACCGCCGTACGACCAGCCGAAAACGCCGATGCGGCCGCTGTCCACATAAGGGAGGGACTTGAGATACGCCGCCCCGACCGCCTGATCTTCAACCTCCGTCGTTCCCATGGCGCGGTAGAGCGTATTTTCAAACGTCGTTCCGCGGTTCGCCGCGCCGCGATTGTCCAGCTTAAAGACCGCATAACCGTTGTCGGCGAGCATTTGCGCGAACAAATCGCCCCACGCGTTGCGCACGCGCTGCGCATGCGGCCCGCCATAGACGAGTATAATCGCCGGCGCGGGTTGCCGACGTTTGAGTTCAGCCGGTTTCAGAATCTTATAATCAAGCAGCGTTCCATCTGCGGCTTCGAGCTGGCCGTAACGCCAGGGCAGATGCGAGCCGAGATAGGGCGCATAAGGATGGTTTTCGTCAATCTCGTTTTCATTGAGCCAGAAGCGGAAGGCGCCGTTTGCGCTGTAAACGCCGGTTTGCGGCGGCTGAGCATCGCTCGAAAAACTTCGGATCGCCGTTCGGCAGTTTTTCGAATAGACGGCGTCGTGAGAACCGGGTGCGGCGGTCAGTTGCGAGGGCGCGCCGCCGTCGAGCGAAACGGAAAAAAGATGCCGTTCGAGCGGCGTTTCCCGCCAGCCGCTGTAATAGACAACGCCGGCGTCTTCATCGACGCATTGCAATCCGTTGACGAGCCCCGGCCTTTCGGTGACGGCGCCAAGAAGCGCGCCGCCAGGCCCGTAGCGATAGAGCTGTTTGAAACCGGTCCGTTCCGAACCCCAGATGAAGCCTCCCGTCTTCAGCGCCTCGAAGTCGTTATTGAGGTTGATCCAGGTTTCGGCGGTTTCAGAAAAAAGCGTTTTCGTCACCCCCGTCTTCGGATCGGCTTCGAGCAGGTCGAGCCGTTTCTGGTCGCGCGACAGGCGAACGACATAAAGCTTCGATGCGTCTTTCGACCAGTGAACGCGCGCCAGATAAATATCGGGATCGTCGCCGAGATCGACCCATGTCGTTTTCCCGCCCGTAGCGCCGACGACGCCGAGCTTGATCGCCACGTTGTCGGCGCCGGCGAAAGGATAGCGCTGCTTGATGGTGACGACTTCGTCGGCGTTGATGTCGACGCGTTCTGCGATCGGCACAGGCGCTTCGTCTATTTGGGTGAACGCCACTTGCGCGTCGTCCGGCGACCACCAGTAACCGGTGTCGCGGTCGAGTTCTTCCTGGGCGGCGAATTCGGCGACGGCGTTGCGGATCGTTCCGCCCGCGCCCGACGTCGCCCTGATTTCACGGTTCGCATCGAGATCGAAAACGTAAAGCTCGTCGTCGCGAACATAGGAAACAAATCCGCCCTCCGGCGAAAACTTCGCATCGGTTTCGAAGACGCCGGTGGCGGTCACTTGTCGCGACGCGCCGGCGTCGAGGTCATAAACATAAACGTCGCCGCCGAGCGGGACGAGGATTTGGCGACCCTGTTCGTCCCACTGATAGGACGTTATTCCCTTGTCGTAGATGCGCTGACGCTCGCGGCGGTTCTTTTCCTCTTCGGAAAGCTCGAGGTCTTCGCCTCCGAGTTCCGTCGAGGAGACCAGCATCCGCGACTCGCCTGTCGAAAAGTCGTACGCCCACAGGTCGAGCTGGCGGGAATCGTCTTCACGCCCCTTGAGGACCGTCACCAGCGCGCCGTCCGGCGACACCGCTGCGCCTCTCAAGGACGGACCGCTGAGCGAACTTTCCGCGTTCAGCGCCTCCGGCGTCAATTTGACTTCGGTTTGCGCCGTGGCGGCGTCCAAAAGTATCAGAGCGGCGAGAACACCGAAAACGGCCGAATGTTTCATGATCAAGGGGTCCTGATTGGGAATGAAGACTTCTTGTTGCGAAGACTTTGAGCGAAAGCGCCGCGCCGGGCAATAGACAGTCCCGCGCCTTAGGGGCGGCGGCGCAGTTGAAAGCCTGCTAAAGCAGTCCGCGAATAATCGAATCAGGAGCGGGGCGGCGAATGGATTATTGGCAACTGGCTCTTCTGACGCTGACGGGCGCGGCTGCGGGCTGGATCAATGTACTCGCCGGCGGCGGCTCGATGCTGACTGTCCCGGTGATGGTCTTTCTCGGCCTGCCGGGACCTGTCGCCAATGGCACCAATCGCATCGCCATCATCGCCCAGAATATTGTTGCGGTGTGGCGCTTCTTTCGCGGCGGCTTTTCGAATTTTCGTCTAAGCGCGACGCTGGCGCTGGCCGCATCCGTCGGCGCCTTCGCCGGCGCGCAGGTCGGCGTCAAGCTCGAAGGCGAGTGGTTTAACCGAGTTCTCGCCGCAATCATGCTGGGCGTTTTGGTTCTGATGGCGACGGGACGGAAGGGCGCGCTGAAAAACAACCGGGAAGGCGACGCGCGCAACCTCGTTCTCGGTCACATGCTGATGATCGGCGCCGGGTTCTGGGGCGGATTTATTCAGATTGGCGTGGGATTTCTGTTGATGCCGATTCTCTACCGCGTGATGGGTCTCGATCTTATTCGGGTAAACATGCACAAGGTCTTTATCGTACTTGTTTTTTCTTTCGTCGCGCTCGCCGTGTTCGCTTCGAAGGTCGACATCCGCTGGGACATGGGCGCGGCGCTGGCGCTGGGAAATGCGCTGGGCGGCTGGCTCGGCGCGCGGTCGAGCGTTCAAAAAGGCGAGTCGCTGATCAAGCCCGCGCTTTACGCAGCGCTTGTTGCTATGTCAATTAAGCTTTTGTTTTTTCAATAGAAATTCTATGGGCGAGCAGGCTTGCCGAAATAATTTGCCAGAGGCGTTGTGCTGCTGTTTTCCACAGGCGCTTTGCTTTGACACCGCCGGGCGAGTGCGGCAGGTATAGCGCCAAATCGGGCGGCCTCGAATGCACCGCCAACCTCCTCAATCACAGGGATAATTCATGATCACTCACGACGTTCGCGCGCATCGCTCCAAAGACAATTTAGGGCGCGAGAGCCAACTCGCCTGGAAGATCGCCGAGGTGGCCGCCGATCCTGTCGAGGTTGAGGCTGAAGTTGCTGACATGATCATCAACCGCATTATCGACAACGCATCAGTGGCGATCGCCTCGCTCAATCGCGGTCCGATAAAATCGGCGCGGGCGATGGCCAATGCGCACTTGCGCAAGGGCGGGGCGACGCTCTTCGGCGCATCGGCCGAACATACAGTGTGCGCCGAATGGGCGGCGTGGGCGAACGGCACGGCGGTCAGGGAGCTCGACTTTCACGACACGTTTCTCGCCGCCGAATATTCCCATCCCGGCGACAATATCCCGCCGATCCTCGCCGTTGCGCAGCAATGCGGGCAAGACGGTCGGGCGCTTATTCGCGGCATCGCAACGGGCTATGAAATCCAGGTCAATCTGGTGAAGGCGATCTGCCTGCACGAACACAAGATCGACCACATCGCCCATATTGGACCGTCGGTCGCGGCCGGCGTCGGGACGCTGCTCGGTCTTGATACGGAGACGATTTTTCAGGCTGTGCAGCAGGGCCTGCACACGACGGTGACGACGCGTCAGTCGCGCAAGGGCGAAATCTCCTCATGGAAAGCCTTCGCGCCGGCCTATGCCGGCAAGACGGCGATCGAGGCTGTGGATCGCTCGATGAGGGGCGAGAGCGCGCCGTCGCCGATCTATGAGGGCGAAGACTCCGTCATTGCGTGGATTCTCAACGGCCGCACCGAACGCGACAAGGGTGGCTCTCCTTATGAGCCGACTTATCATGCGCCGCTGCCAGGCAGGGGGGAAGCGAAGCGGGCGATCCTCGAGACTTATACGAAAGAGCACTCGGCGGAATATCAGTCGCAGGCGCTGATCGACCTTGCCTTCCGAATGGGTAAAAAGATCGACGACACCGATAAGGTGAAGTCGATTGTACTGCATACATCGCACCACACCCATTATGTGATCGGCACGGGCTCGGGCGATCCGCAGAAAATGGATCCGAACGCCAGCCGGGAAACCCTTGACCATTCAATCATGTATATTTTCGCCGTCGCCCTGCAGGACGGCGAATGGCACCACGTCAAATCCTACGCTCCGGAGCGCGCGCAGCGGCCCGACACCGTGCGGCTCTGGCATAAGATTTCTACGACCGAAGATCCGGAATGGACGCGGCGTTATCATTCGCGCGATCCAAAGGAAAAGGCCTTCGGCGCCCGCGTCATCGTGACGATGGAGGACGGCTCGGAACTTATCGATGAACTCGGCGTCGCCAACGCCCATCCCCTCGGCGCGCGGCCGTTTACGCGGCCGGAATATATAAAGAAATTCCGGACGCTGACGGAGGAAATACTCGATCCGTTGGAATCCGAACGTTTCCTTGATCTGGCGCAATGGTTGCCGAACCTGTCGGCAAACGAAGTCCTGCTGCTCAACCCCGTCGCGCCGCAAGGTTATCTGGTGGAAAATACGGCAAGGGGGATTTTTTGATGCTCTTCACGAAAAAATCCGCCGCGGAGAAGCGCACCGAGTTTCGCAAAGGTCTTGCATCGGGAAAGCTTCTGCAATTCCCCGGGGCGTTCAATCCGCTCTGCGCGCAGCTCATAGAGCGCAAGGGCTTCGACGGCGTTTACATCTCCGGCGCCGTAATGTCGGCCGATCTTTGTCTTCCCGACATCGGCCTTGCCACGCTGACGGAATTCGCCGAGCGCGGCTGTCAGATTGCGCGGGTCACTGACCTTCCGGCGATCATCGATATCGACACCGGCTTTGGCGAACCGATGGCGGCGGCGCGCACCATCCGCACCATGGAGGAACTGGGGCTCGCCGGCTGCCACATTGAAGACCAGGTCAGCCCCAAGCGCTGCGGCCATCTCGACGGCAAGGAAATCGTCCCGACCGAGATCATGATCCAGCGCGTCAAGGCCGCGGCCGACGCCAAGCGCGACCCGAATTTTCTGCTCATTGCGCGATCGGATGCGCGCGCCGTCGAAGGGCT
>JBHHVZ010000136.1:0-5448 GCA_046756245.1 Parvularculaceae bacterium | reverse complement strand
TGATTTTAAGGCCGCGCGCACCGGCCGTACGTAATAGCGGCGTCTGCAACGGACTGTAGACGATGTCGGCGACGACGGCGGTTTTCGGCAGCGGGTCGATATCAATGTCGAGCGCCGGCGCCCCGCTCATCCCGAGCGCGGTCGCGTTGACGAGAAGATCCGCGCCCTCAAGCGCTGCGGATCGGTCTTTCCAGACGGCGACCGTAACGTCGCCCAGGTCGGCGGCGAGCGCCTGCGCACGTTCATGCGTCCGGTTCGCGATAATGATCTCGGCGTATCGCATTTCCTTGAGCGCCAGCACAACGCCGCGCGCGGCGCCGCCGGCTCCCAGAACCACGGCGCGGCCTTTTGGCGCTGCAGAGGTCAGAACCGTCTCCGCCGCGCGGATAAACCCTTCTACGTCGGAATTGTCCGCATAGGCGCCTTCTTCGCCGAAGGTGAGCATATTTGCGGCGCCGGCGCGTTGCGCCCGGCCGGTCGCGCGCACGGCGTATTGGAGAGCGCTTTCCTTATGTGGAATAGTTACATTGCAGCCGGAAAAACCCAACGTCGTTAGCGCGTTTATTGCGCGCGCGAAGGCGTCGTAATCTTCGCCGGTCTCAACCGGAATGTAAAATGCGTTCGCGCCTTCCCGCCGCGCCCACGTATTGTGGATCGCCGGCGACAGCGAATGACCGACAGGACAACCGACAACAGCGGCGAGCTTGGCTTTGGTCATGACGAGTAATCCAGAACCCCTTCCTGCTTCAGAAAACCGAGAAGAGGGAACAGCGATAATCCGAGCACGGCGAAATAGTCGCCGTCAATCCGCTCGAAAAGACGCGCGCCGAGGCCTTCCACCTGATAGCAACCGACGCTAGAGAGGACATCCGGCCCGGCGGCCTTGAGATAAGCCTCGATATCGGCGTCCGTAAGCGCGCGCATCGCCAGGCGCGGCCGATCGAGGCGCCGGTAAACGATCGCGCCGGCGCGCGCGACGGCGACGGCGTTGATCAGCTCATGCCCGCCGCCCTGAAGGGCGCGAAGGCGCACGAAGGCCTCCTCCAGCGTTTTCGCCTTGTCGAACGCGCGGCCCTCGAATTCGAGGATCTGGTCCGACCCGATCACATAGCCGTCCGGTTCGGCCGATACGGCGAGGGCTTTCGCCTCCGCCAAGCGCAGGGCTGTCCGTTCCGGATCCAGACCGGCGCATTCGGCCTTGACTGCGGCCTCGTCGACCGCCGGCTTCCGCTGCTCGAAGGAAAGGCCGGCGTTCGTCAGGATGGCCGCGCGAATGGCGCTGCCTGAGGCGAGAATGAGTTTCGGTCTGGTCACGGCAGGTTTTTTCGGGCCGAGAGTTTGGTGAGGATCGCCGCCGCGGTTTCCTCGACCGACTTTCTCGTTACGTCGATGGTCGGCCAGCGGTGTTTGGCGAAAAGACGCTTCGCGCGCAACATTTCAGCGCGGATCGCATTGGGGTCGGAATATTCTTGCGCCGCCTTGGTGTCGAGATTGCTGAGCCGGCTCTTGCGGATATGGGCGAGGCGATCGGGGCTGGCGATCAAACCGACAGTAAGCGGTCGCCGCGCAGCCAGAAGTTCAGCCGGCGGGTCTAAATGCGGCACCAGCGGCACATTCGCCGCCTTCACGCCGCGATTGGCCAGGTACATGCAGGTTGGCGTTTTCGAGGTGCGGCTGACCCCGACCAGAATCACGTCGGCGGCTTCGAGATCCCACGCCATCTGGCCGTCATCATGGTTCAAGGTGTAATCAAGCGCGGCGATGCGCCGGAAATAGGCGTCGTCAAGCTGGTGCTGAGCGCCCGCATGCAGGCTTTTTTCAAGCCCCAGATAATCCGTAAAAGCCCCGAGCAACGGGTCGAGGACTGAAACCGCCGGCGTCTGCAGTTCATTGCATCGCATTTCAAGCAGGCGGCGCAGTTGCGGATTGACGATCGTGTAGAGAACGAGACCCGGTGCCGCCTCGATTTCTCCCAGAACCCTGTCGAGCTGGGCGGGCGACCGGATCAGAGCGTAGATATGCTCGAGCGGCTTGGCCGCCGCGAATTGGGAGGCGGTCGCTTTCAACATCGCATTCAGCGTCTCGCCGGTTGAATCCGAGACCAAGTGAACATGGAAAAACGTCGCCAGCGGTTCATCAATTCCCGCCGTTTCTTTCGGTCCCGAACCTTCAGGTGATGTTTCCGCCATAACCTGTGGACTATATGTGAATAACCGGGATTTCTGCGAGGGCAAATGTCGTCCCTGTTGAGCGTCATCGGTTAACGCCCTGCCGGCGCCCATCCCGATTGGAAAACGATTTCAGGGAAAACAGGCGGTTCGACTGCTGTGATTTGTCGGCATTTCTAAGTTTGAACTTAAGATATGAGAAAAAATCTTTGCATGTGCGGCGTTTGTGAGACTTTTCCACCAGCCTGTTAAAGTTTATTCCTTAGGGAAAATTCTGTGCAGTATGGCCGGGTCATCACAGGAAAAATTCTATCTATGGATTTTCCCCGTTATCCAGCCTTACTCTTTTATTAACCTTTTATTAAGAAAGATGAATAGAGAGTTAATTTGTGGCGAACACTAATCCTTCAGGCCAATCAAAATTTCTGAGCGTTCTTTCAGGTAAGGCTGAAACGCCGCCTCCAATCTGGTTGATGCGTCAGGCCGGGCGTTACTTGCCTGAATATCGTGAAGCGCGCGCGCGGGCAGGTTCGTTTCTCGATCTCTGTTTTGATCCGGAGCTGGCCAGCGAGGTGACGCTGCAACCGATCCGGCGGTATGATTTCGACGCCGCAATTTTATTCTCCGATATCCTCGTAATCCCCTATGCGCTGGGACAGAACTTGACCTTCACAGAAGGTGAAGGGCCCTGTCTCGATCCGGTCATAACCAAAACGGAGGTTGATTCGTTACGGAATCGAAATGTCTGTGAAAGGCTCGCGCCCGTGTTTGAAACAGTGGCCAGGACGCGGGCGGCGCTTAGTGCATCGAAGGCGCTGATCGGATTCGCCGGGGCGCCGTGGACGGTTGCGACCTATATGCTGGCGGGCGGGCCGTTGAAGGATCCGGCCGGGTTGCGGGCGCGTTATTACGAGGATCCGGAGTTCATCGAATCGCTGCTCGAAATTCTGATCGACGCCAGCGTCGATTATCTGATTGCGCAGGTCGACGCCGGTGCGGATGCGCTGCAGCTCTTTGACACCTGGGCGGGCGGTATAACGCCCGATCTTACTGAGAAACTTTCAGTCATACCAATGCTGAAGGTAGCGCGCGGGGTAAAGAAGGCGCGCTCCGGGACGCCTATTATTGTTTTTCCAAAAGGCGTTGGCGCGCTCGCCGAGCGTTTTGTCGGCGATCCGGCTGCTGAAGCGATCGGCGTTGATTTCAGCCAGGATCCGGCTTGGGTGCGCGAGAACCTTTCAGGACGCGCCATAGTGCAGGCGGGGCCCGATCCGCTGCTCGTCGCGCATGGCGGGGCGGAGATGGAAAGAGCGACGAGGGCCTATCTGAGGACGTTTGAGGGGGTCCCTTATATTTTCAATCTGGGTCACGGTCTGACGCCGCAGACGCCGCCCGAAAATGTAGCGCGCCTGGTCGAGATTGTTCGCGGCGGCTGATCGAGCGTTTCTGATCGGATGACTCTACGATTCATTCGTGGTGGCGGCGTGCCGAAATTTTGAGGGAGCAGAAGCAGGTGCAGGATTTTCTTCTGGCGAACTATGCATGGTTGAAAGCGTTGCACATTATCGCCGTCATCGCCTGGATGGCGGGATTGCTCTATCTGCCGCGGCTTTTTGTGTATCACCATCAGGCGCAGAAAGGCGGCGAGGCCGAAGCGTTGTTCGTCGGTATGGAGCGCAGGCTTCTGAAATACATCACGACGCCGGCGCTGATCGCGGTCTGGGCGTTTGCAATCGCGATGATCGCAGCCAATCCGGGACTTTTTTCGAATGGCTGGTTTCATGTGAAATTAACGGCGGTCATCGGCGTCTCCGCGATCCATGGCTATTTCGCCGTCGCCCAGAAAAAATTCGCCCGAGGCGAGCGGGTCAGGAGCGAGCGATTCTGGCGGGCGATCAATGAAGCGCCAACGCTGCTGATGATTGTCGCGGTTATCTTTGCGGTCCTGAAACCGGCCTTTTAAGGGCCGCCTGGCGGTCCGGCCGGCCGTTTGCTTAAAACGCCGGCGCAAAAGGACGCGCCCGCCCGATTGACGGCGGGCGTTTGATTACTATATCACTTCAGGAACCTTCCTTTTTGCGGACCGAAGACTTCTCCCGAAGCAAACCGCGGCCGCGCCTGTTCATCTTTGTGCAATCTCAGCCGCCGCGGACGCCGTAGCGGCCGTATCGCCAATCCCGTTTGAGGCCCGAAATGTCTGTCACCGCCGAAGTCAAGCTGCCGTCGAAAATGTCCCTCGAGGAGCTGAAGCAGAAATCGCCTACCGAGCTGCTTGATTTCGCCGAAACGCTTGAAGTCGAAAACGCCTCGGCCATGCGCAAGCAGGACATGCTGTTCGCTATCCTCAAGGAGCTCGCCGACCACGACGTGGAGATTTCCGGCGGCGGCGTGCTCGAGGTGCTGCCGGACGGTTTCGGCTTTTTGCGTTCGCCGGAAGCGAACTATCTGGCCGGCCCCGACGACATTTACGTGTCGCCGCCGCAGATCCGCCGTTTTGCGCTGCGCACCGGCGACACCGTTATCGGCGAAATCAGAAGCCCGAAAGACGGCGAACGTTATTTCGCTCTTTTGAAAGTCGGGACAATCAATTTTGAAGACCCTGAAAAGGCGCGCCACAAGGTTCACTTCGACAATCTGACGCCGCTCTATCCGGACGAGCGGTTGCAGATGGAGATCGACGAGGAAAAGAGCGAGAAGAAAAAAGACCTGACCGCGCGCGTCATCGATCTGGTCGCTCCGATCGGCAAGGGTCAGCGCTCGCTCATTGTGGCGCAGCCGCGCACCGGCAAGACCGTCATCCTGCAAAACATCGCGCATTCGATATCGTCTAACCACCCGGAATGTTATTTGATCGTGCTGTTGATCGACGAGCGGCCGGAAGAGGTCACCGACATGCAGCGTTCGGTCAATGGCGAGGTGGTTTCCTCGACCTTCGACGAACCCGCCGCGCGTCACGTTCAGGTCGCAGAAATGGTGATCGAGAAGGCCAAGCGCCTGGTCGAGCATGGACGCGACGTGGTGATCCTTCTCGATTCGATCACGCGGCTCGGACGCGCCTACAACACGGTGGTGCCGTCTTCGGGCAAGGTGCTCACCGGCGGCGTCGACGCCAACGCCCTGCAAAAGCCCAAACGCTTTTTCGGGGCGGCGCGCAATATCGAGGAAGGCGGCTCGCTGACGATCATCGCCACTGCGCTCATCGACACCGGCTCGAAAATGGACGAAGTCATCTTCGAGGAGTTCAAGGGCACCGGCAATTCCGAGATCGTGCTTGACCGCA
>JBHHVZ010000135.1:0-5615 GCA_046756245.1 Parvularculaceae bacterium | reverse complement strand
TATGGCGGGCATGGGCGAGCGGGCGGATATCGACGCGACGCAATCGGTAAGGCGAAGCCTGCCGACAAAACGCTGGAAGCCGCGTGCGCGCGCCGGGCCCTTAATTGACGCGCTCGCGGGATTCATGTTCGTGCTGCTGGCTGGCGGCTGCTGGCTGATGATCGAGGCCGGTGGCGCCTGGAACGACGACTCCGCGACAGCCGCGGCGCTCAGGCCGTAGGGTTCGAACCCGCTTCGCGCCAAGCGCGGCGCATCGCCGCCTGTCATCGTAGATCCGGCTGCCATGTTAGAGCGCGGCGGCGTTGCGTCAGCGATCACACGCCGCGCCCGGCGGCCGCAATTTCGTGGAAAAGACAGCAGGAATGCGCGCAAGTCGCGCGTCAGCGTCTTGCGCACGGCGCACGCCGTCGAAGCGCCGGCCAGCGGCCCGAACGCGTGACTATTGGGCCGCGTTTTAGCGGCCTTGCGCTTCGGACGGGAGTTGGCTAGTCGGTCACCCCGATCGCATCGCGGCACGGGGCGCGAAGGGATCGGGGCGACCACCAAACGCCAATTCAAACAGCATAAAAGAGAGACGGCTTATGGCGCGGCAGTCAGAAGAAACCTCCTATATTGATTGGCTGAAAAGCAGGTCGATGCTGCGCACCTATGACGGTCTCGTGAAATCGTTTGCGGGTCAGGCGAAGCAATGGCGCGCGTCTTTCGGGAACCCGAAACCGAACGAAGTTCTCGCGGAAAATTCCGTCTGGTTCGCCGCCTATCCCGACTCGCTGATGGGCCCGGAAGGGGCGAATGTTCTCGATGTGCTTTGCGACAAAAATCTGTATACGATTCTTTCTGACATTGGCATAGAGGCGGTCCATACGGGTCCGATGAAACGCTCGGGCTCCATTCACGGCTACGATTATGGCGAGAGCGTGGATGGTCATTTTGACCGGATGCAGAACGACATAGATCCCGATTACGGAAACCAGGAGCAATATAAGCGCGCCGTGACGACGGCGCATGAGAGCGGCGTCATATTCATCGGCGACATTGTTCCGGGCCACACCGGAAAAGGTCCCGATTTTCGATTGGCGGAAAGAAACGAACCCGGTTTTGTCGGCCTCTACGCCATGATTGAAATCGATCCGGACCATTGGGGCCTGTTGCCGGAAATCAAGGAAGGCGACGACTGCGCAAATCTTTCCGTTTCATGCGCGCTGGAGCTTAAACGCCTGGGCTACGACCTTGTTGGGCCATTTGACGTGGAAGTTTTTCGCCGACCCGGCGTTAAGGAGACAAGCTGGAGCGCAACGCCTGTCATCGAAGGCGTCGACGGCGTCAAACGCCGCTGGGCGTATCTGCATATCTTCAAGAGCGGTCAACCGACCTTAAACTGGACCGATCCGAGTTTCGCCGCGCATCGATTGACGATGGCGGATATTCTGGGATCCCTTCACGTCCTTGGCGTAAAGGGTTTGCGCCTGGACGCGACCATGTTTTTGGGCGTCGAAGCGCGATTTGACGCCGAGGCGGGTTGGCTCGGCGGTCATCCTATCTCCAACCAAGTCACCGATCTCGTCGGCATGATGATTCGAAAGTTTGGCGGGTTCAGCTTTCAGGAACTCAATATCGATTTGAAGAAAATAAAGGCGGCGCTCGAATTCGGCCCGGATTTCAGTTACGATTTTCCCACACGACCCGCTTATTTGTATGCGCTCGCGACCGAAGACGCCGCCGTACTGAGGCTGATGCTGCGCGAAATGCTGGCGCATAATCTGTCGCCGGCGCGGTTCGTCCATGGACTCCAAAATCATGACGAGCTGATGCTGGAGACCACGCATTTAAGCGTCAATGGCGACGAGATTTTCAACTACGATCACGAAGGGATCAGCGGAAAAGAATTGTTCCGCAAAATCCATGAAACCGGAACAAACGCGACGACCGGCGACAACGCTCCGTATAACCAGGTATTTGCGATGAACCCGGGCGTTTGTTCGACGATGGCGGGCTTTATCGCCCCCGCTTTGGGCGTGCGCGATCTGGATGACATAACGCCGGCGCATATCGACCGGATCAAACAAAAGCACCTTCTTGCGGCGGCGTATAACGCCCTGCAGGGCGGCGTCTTCGCTATTTCCGGATGGGATCTCGTCGGCGCTCTCCCCGTCTCCATGGAATCCGTCGCCGATCTCGTCGCCGACCGCGATGCGCGCTGGATTAATCGCGGCGGATATGACCTGCTCGGCGTCGCCCCCGACGCTCAGCACTCCATACAGGGGCTGCCGCGGGCGAAGGCCCTTTACGGCGATTTGCCGACGCAACTTGAAGACCCGAAATCATTCGTCTCCTTGCTTCGCTCGCTGTTGTCGCTGCGAAAGGCGCATGGCGTCGAACGGGCTGAGCTGGTTTCGATTCCCGACACGGGCCATAGCGGGTTGGCGGTTATGGTGAGCAAGCTGCCTGGCGACGGGGGCGACAGCGAAAGCTGGCTCGCTGCGGTTCTCAATTTTTCAGGCGGGTCGGTTGTCGAGTCGCTGAACCTGCCGAATGTCAGCGGCGGCGCAGTGCAACGCTGGAACAGCTATCAGGGCGTCGAATCCAAACATGTCGCGTTCGATGACAATGTTATGGAGCTGGAGCTCGCGCCCTTTGAGGCGCAATTCATTCTGATTTCGTGAGTGAATCGAGGCTGCTTTTCCCAAGCGCGGCCGCAGAAGGTTCAAATTTGAGGCGCCTCGGCAAGCCGGGATTAGTCCGGGCGCGTCATCATCGCCGCCATGGCGCTTCGGGCCGACATGGAGAGGGCGACGCATGCGACGGGGCGGCCGCGCGGGCGCTCCGCGCTGGGCGCGCCGGCGGCGGGTTTCGTTTTCGCCGCGCTCGGCGCCGGGGGCTGGTTCTTTCTCGCGTCCGGCGGGATGACGGCTGAGCCCCCGGCCCCGGCCGCGACTTATGAAGGCTCGGTTACGCGCATCGTCGACGGCGACACGTTTTATCTCTCAAGCGCCAAGATGCGCGTTCGGGTGTGGGGTCTCGACGCGCCGGAAACCGGAACGCCGGGCGGCGCCGAAGCGACAAAGGCGCTCGCCGAGATCGCGTTCGGAAAGCGCCTGACTTGCGAAAAGATGAACACGGATCGTTATGAGCGAATCGTCGCGCGCTGCACGCTCCCCTCCGGCGAGGACATCGCCGCCCTGATGATCGAAAGCGGAACCGCGCGCGAATATCGCGCCTTTTCGAAAGGCTATTACGCCCGTCACGGCGTAAAGCCCCGCATGCACCGGTGACTGCTGGCGCAGCGAAGTCTCGATCCGCCCTGCCTTGTTATTTATTCTTCATCAACTTCGGGCCAAACGAGTTGTTGCTGTATACTGAATATATCCGGTAACAGCCACTGTTCGGCGATCTTGCCATCTTCAATTCGGAGGATCGACATCTCGTTAATCCGAATCCTTCTCTCCGCTGGAGGATCGCCGAGCCAGCGCCCCTCGTTGGTTCCGGTTGATACAAAATGGATCATGACGAGGTCTTCCTCGGCGATAATGTGCTTAATATCTTCTTTCCAATCCGGAAAAGCCTCGCGGTGACTTATTATGTGTTCCCGCAGGCTGTCGATCCCATTCATTTCAGAGCCGTTAGGGAGGAAATGTCGAACGAAGTCCGGCGAATAAAACTCCGGCAATCTGTCAAGCTCGCCTTTGTTCCATATTTCATTGTTCATGAGGAGAACAAGGCGCTTGTTTTGCTCCAAAACGCTCTCACCTGCGGAACTGCCGCATCCTGCAATTGCAAGTGAGGCGGTAAAGAGAAATGCGAGAAAAATCCGAGGGAACCCGGATGAAATTGCCTTTCCTGTCATGGCTTTCCCCTTGATGACCGATCCCGTATCGAGGGCGCGCCGACAGTATACCGCTTTCGCCCGCGAACGGCGATTCAAGGGCGCCTCTGAGGAGGCGGGCAGGTCAAGAAAGCAGCAAGGCTATTACGCCCGCAGCGGCGTCGATCCCAGCAAGCCCCGCTGACGGCGGGCTGCGGCGAGAAAAGACCCCGAATTTGCCCTCTGCCGATATTACGCCTAAACTCCCTTTAGTTTGCGTTCTGAAAATCAGTTCACCGCAACGAAGGGGGAATACCGATGAAAGCCAAAATCCTGGCCGCGCTGTTCGCGGCCGGCATGTTGACGCCGGCGCTCGCTCAGGAAGACGACGGCGGCGACATCATTCAGTATTATTTTGTGGAGGTAAAATCCGGCCACGGAACGGAATTCAACGCCGGCTGGGACGCCTTCTGGGCGTGCTATCGCGACAACGACGGACAATGGGAATGGAGCGCCTGGAACCCCGCAGCCGGCAAGCTCGGCGGCGTGATGTTTCGCTCCATGGGTCACCAATGGGCGGACTTCGACGCAGAAGATCCCGCCGGGAAAGCCTGCGACGAAGCGTTCGAGACATCCCTGGCGCCGCATTTCGGCGACGTTTATTCCGGCTTCGAGCGCTATCTCGCGGACATGAGCCGGCCAACGGACGATCCGGTCAATGTCGTGATGACCTATCAATTCGATTTCTCGAACATTGAGGCCGCCAGGGAAGTCATCGCCGCCTGGCACGAAGCCTTCGTAGACGCCGACTGGGGGGCTTATGTCTGGCTCGAGAATGTCGCCGGCGGCGGTAAATGGGATATGACCGTCGCGATTCTCGAGGAGAATTTCGCCGGTTTTGCGCCGTCCGATCCAGGCTTCGACGAAGTTCAGGAAGCCTATCACGGCAAGCGCAAGGCCGACTCCCTCGACAGGAAATGGCGCGAAGCGGTCAAGTCGGTCCGTCGGGGCATGTGGCGGCGCAATGAAGAGCTGAGCTATTCGCCCGAATGAGCCGGGCGAATGCGGCCCGGGACCGGACCGGGCCGGGCCGGAGTCAATCGGTTCGCTCGCCGGAACGTGAACGCGATTTCATCCCGGTCGCGCGTTCGTCATCGTTCCGGCGCAATCGCGCCGCGCGCGCGCCACGAACCCCTCCCACATTGGAAGCGTCGCCAAGGGAGAGACAAGTTGCGCCGACGACCTGAGGCGCCGTTCGAAGGTCGGCATTGGCGGGCAAGGCTTTTCCCCGATCCGATGAGCCTGCGGTCAGCGCAGCGTCATAGGAGGTTCCCATGTCGTTCATCGAGCAACGCCGCACCGCCCGAAAGGCCGATGGAACCGTCGTCGCCGACGCCCTCGTCAAGGGCGAGGTTTATTACGGCGCGAACGGCGTCATCAGACGCGCGCCGGCCGGCGCCTATGCGATCGGACGGCGCGGCGCGCGCATGGCGTTTTTCGGCCCGGCCGGCGAGGAGGCCTTCGCGCTTCCCTTCGATTCCTTCGTGCAGCACCTTCAGGAAGGCCACATCGCCCTCGTCGCGCGCCCGCGCACCGAAACGACGCTGCACTGACCGCACGGCGTAACGGGAAGCGTGCGCCATCGTCTCCGCCGGCCGCGGGCCGCGAGAGGATGCGAAAAAGCAGAGCGGCGGCGCTGACGGCGGAGAAAAATGTCTGCCCGGAAAAACGGAAATCGCAGTACCCCCGGATTTTCTGACGTTGCGGGCGAAAGGGTCCATTTTGTCTATTTTCGAACGGAGCGGGAACATGG
>JBHHVZ010000134.1:0-5738 GCA_046756245.1 Parvularculaceae bacterium | reverse complement strand
TAAGGGAGTATGGGTCAAAAGCCCATCGAGGGTTCGAATCCCTTCCTCTCCGCCAGAAACAGGTTCTAATATATTGTTTTAATTGAATTTTCCAAAAGGCGCGCACTGCATATCCCACATTTTATCCCACAGGAAAAATCGTCTGAATTCGATCAGGCGATTTCCCGCAGCAACAGCTCCGCCTGCGCCAGCACCGTCCGCACGGCAGCCTGTTCCAGGTCCGGCGGATAGCCGTAGCGTTTGAGGATGCGCTTTACGAGAACCCGCATTTTCGCTCGCGTGCCTTCCTTCTGATGCCAGTCGACTGTCGCGTTGGTTCTAAGCTGCTCTAGGAGTTCATGCGCAATGACGCGCAACGTCTCTACGCCCATGACATCGACGGCGCTCTCGTTCTCGGCAAGCGCGTCATAAAAGGCGATTTCTTCAGGCGTGAGTCCTTCCTCTTCCCCCCTTGCGCGCGCCGCTTTGATATCCTTGGCGAGATTGATCAATTCCTGGATCATCTCGACAGTTGAAATCGCGTTCGCGTGATAGCGCGCAACTGCGTCTTCGAGGCGGCGCGAGAATGCCTTGCTTTCAACGACGTTCGACTTCGAACGGCTTCTGATCTCGCCGTTGATGAGCTTGCGCAACGCTTCGAGTGCGAGGTTCTTTCGCTCCATGCTCTGGATTTCGAGCAGAAATTCGTCCGACAGGATCGAGAGGTCGGGCGACTTCATGCCAGCCGCTTTCAGGATGTCGACGATCTCGGCGCTCGCCACCGCCTGATTGATAAGCTGTTCCACCGCAAAGGCGCGGTCTCGCGTGGAAATGCCGCCCGTCGCCGTCGTCTTGATGAGCGCAGCGCGTACGGCCTGAAAGAAACCGACTTCGTCGCGAATGGCGCGGGCGGCGTCACTGGCTGAGGCGAGCGCATAGGCCTTGCTGAGTTCAAGCACGGCGTCCTGATAACGACGGTGGGCCTTTTTCTTTTCTTCCGGATCGTCATGCCTCGCCGCTTCGCGCTCCTGCCAGGCGGAAATCCAGTCGATCGCGTCGGCGAGCGCGCGCAGCCGTTCCAGCGGCGCGCCGGCGATCCCCTTGCTGAAATCGTGACCGTTGAACATGTCGCAAACGACCTCGTATTTCTCCATCATCACCGCGACGGCTTCGTCTTCATCGATGCCGGTCTTTTCGCGATCGGATTCGGTGTAATCGCCCAGCGCTTTTTTGAGATTCTGCGCGACGCCGATATAATCGACGACGAGTCCGCCGGGCTTGTCGCGGAAAACGCGGTTGACGCGCGCAATCGCCTGCATGAGGCCGTGCCCGCGCATGGGCTTGTCCACATACATCGTATGCAGGGAGGGCGCATCGAAGCCGGTGAGCCACATATCGCGCACGATGACGAGCTTTAAGGCATCCTCCGGATCGCGCGCCCGGCTCGCCAGCAGGTCGCGGCGGCGCTTGTTCCCGATATGTTGCTGCCAGTCGAGCGAGTCGGACGCGGTACCCGTCATGACGATCTTTACGGCGCCCTTGTCGTCATCCTCCGAATGCCAGTCGGGGCGCAGCTTGACGATCTGGTTGTAGAGATCGACGCAGATGCGCCGGCTCATGCAGACGGCCATCGCCTTGCCGTCAAGCGCGTCGAGCCGCGCTTCGAGATGCGCGACGAGATCGGCGGCGACTTGGCGCAAGCGCTTTTCCGCGCCGACGAGCCGCTCGACCGTCGTCCATTTCGCCTTCTGCTTTTCCTGCTCGGTGAGCGTTTCGTCTTCGAGCATCGCCTCGATTTCGGCGTCGATCTTGGGTTTTTCCTCGTCGTTAAGCTCGATGCGCGCAAGCCGGCTTTCGTAATAGATCGGCACGGTCGCCCCGTCCTCGACCGCGCGGGAGATGTCGTAAATGTCGATATAGTCGCCGAAGATCGCCGGCGTCGACTTGTCGGTCTTTTCGATCGGCGTGCCAGTGAAACCGATGAAGGAGGCGCCCGGCAACGCCTCGCGCACATAATGGGCGTAACCGTAGCGGCGCGCGCCAGTCTTCCTGTCGATCTTCGCATCGAACCCGTACTGGCTGCGATGGGCTTCGTCGGCGATGACGATGACGTTGCGCCGCTTGGTCAGCGTCGGATATTTCTCCTCGCCCTTTTCCGGCGCGAATTTCTGCATAGTCGTGAAGATGACGCCCCCGGAGGCGCGGTCGAGAAGCTTGCGCAATTCGCCGCGGCTGTTCGCCTGTTCGGGCTTTTGACGGATGAGGTCGCGGCAAAGGCTGAACGTCGAAAAGAGCTGGTCGTCGAGATCGTTGCGATCCGTCAGGACGACAAGCGTCGGGTTCTCCAGCTCTTTCGAGCGCACGGCGAGACCGGCGAAGAACGCCATCAGGAAGCTCTTGCCTGAGCCTTGCGTGTGCCAGATGACGCCGATCTTGCGGTCGCCCCTGGGGCGCGAGGCGTCGATGGCGCCTTGCAACGCCTTTTGCGCGCCGTGGAACTGGTGATAGCCGGCGACGATCTTGAACGGCCCGCGCCCCTCATCGCCGAATACGGTGAAATCGCGGATGAGCGATAGAAAGCGCCGCTTGTCGAAGACGCCCTTGAGCAGCGTTTCCATCTCGCGCGGGCCGTGGGGCGTAAAGTCTTGGCCGGTCACCGTGCGCCAGGGCATGAAGCGCTCCTCGTCGGCGGTGAGCGAGCCGATGCGCGCGAGCATGCCGTCGGAGGCGACAAGCGCGGCGTTGGTGCGGAAGAGCGAGGGGATTTGATCTTTGTAGGTCTGGAGCTGGCTCATCGCCGCCTCGATGGTCGCGTTTTCGCTGGCGGCGTTCTTAAGTTCGATGACGGCGAGCGGCATTCCGTTGACGAAAACGACGATGTCGGGGCGGCGGTTATGCCGGCCTTCGATCACCGTGAACTGCGTCGTTGCGGCCCAGTCGTTATTGTCGGGATCGTCGAAATCGATCAGCCAGACCTTGTCGCCCCGAAGCACGTCTTCCTTGTCGTGAAACTCCACATCGACGCCGTCAGTGATAAGGCGGTGGATGCGTCGGTTCTCTTCGACGAGCGAGGGCGTTTCGGAAACGAGGAGCTGCTTGATCGCCGCCTCGCGCGCATCTTCCGGAATGGAGGGGTTGAGGCGCGCAACCGCCGCCTCAAGGCGCTTTTCGAGAATGACATCGGCATAGGCGGCGCGCTCGGGCGCATCGCCGTCCGGCGCGATGTCCGATGGATCGAGAAAGACATAGCCGAGCGAGCGGATGATATCGACCGCGGCGTTCTCGACGATCTCCTCGGAGAAGCCGCCATAGCTTGACTCGTTTTGGGTGTAGCGGATGTCGGTCATCTATCGCTTTTCTTGTCGGTCATACATTTGCGGCAAACCTCGTTGTCGATCATGAGGGCTGCTTCCGTGATCGACAAATCGTCCGGTTAGACGCTCGGCAAGTCCCTGATTTTGTTCCAAAATTGTCTTAGCATGCTGATTCTACTTGACATTTTGTCCCCCGATGTGCATATTCCGCAAGTCTCACCTGCCATGCGTAGGAGGAGCATTCGAGGCCGCCCCGGCACTGCTTGGGCGGCTTCAGCCTTTTTAGATACCCCCTCCTTGCAAATATGCGTCTCGCTCTCTCCGAAGCTGCTCAATGCGTCGGCGGCGCTCTGTACAATAAGCGGTTTTCAACAGAAAATAGTCCCTGCGCTCAGAGAGTACGACAAGATATTCTTCCCGGTACCATAAAAGGATGTTGGTTTCACTCTTGCGCTTATTACGCCACACTTCAATCGATGCTTTGGCGTTTGAGTTTTGAATTATCCATCTCACCCACCGGATGCGTTCGCATCGCCGAAGGTCGGGCGTGCGGTTTTCTTCGACCTTGCCTTCTTGGATCAAATGCCAAAATGACGCCCAACGATTGTCGGTTTCGGGAATCCGACGGCACGACACGCGCAGTCCATCGAATGTTAATCCGCCGCGCGCAATTTCATTGATGAATATCTCATGCAGCGTATCTTCATATGCAGCCCAGTCGCCATTGAAGGCCGCAAGGGTGATCAAATCCGGCGGCATTACTCCGCCTTCTCCTGCGGGTGCCAAACCAGAATGTTGAATTTTGTTGCAGCGAAGGGCGACGTTTCCGTTAACATCTGCGGACCTAGGCGCGTACGCAGCCTTTCAACAATTGCGTTCTTAGCGATATTCCCTGCAAGTCGCCGGTTCGAATATGTAAGTGCGCCGATCAACAAGTCGGCAAGCTGAAGCAATTCGCTCTCATGCGAGCGTATCTGCTGCACTCTTTCGATGCTCTCGCGGTCAAAGTCATAAAGACTGTTCGCTAGCACTTCGTGCAGCTTGCGCGCCTTTGGCCCGCCGCGCGTATCTTTCATGTCCAAGTAGATTCGGTAGCGATGCGGCGCGCAGAAAATCGGGCGCAACATCGTAAAATACATTTTGTAGTACCAGTCGTCATGAGTCTGATCGAATCGGGCGTGGTCGAGCTTCAATCTGTCAGGAGCAACGAGTCCGCGAAACCTCAAACGATCGTCATTGAGAAAGAAATCAACGGCCGCGAGATAGAATGCGGCCTTCGCCGGCGAGACTTTTGTCCACTTCGTTTCGAAACCCGGCGCAAGCCCATGTGTTGTCTTCAACTCGCGCAACGCTTCCGAAAGCGCGCGCGATTCGCGCGCCTCGCAAGAGACAGCGCCCCAAGCCATGACGGGGATGTGGTCGTGCTCCAGATGGCAGCTTTCGTCGCAATAAACGTTTATGAGACGTGCCTCAGTCACTCCGCGGCCTCCGCGATTTTTTTGGTGTCCTTGAGGCGAATTTCGCCGGACATGAGCTTGGGCAGGAGAAGATCGCGCATGGCGGCGAGGGTTCGGCTCTCTTTCGCGTGCGCGCTAACCAAGTCAAACATCGGCTGAATTATTTCGCCGAAGCTTGCATAGATGTTGGGCTTGGCTCTTGCGATAGGAAATCTTGCCAATGCGTTGGCTTGAGCACGCTGTCGCCCAGATGTGCCTGTCATGCTCTGAACGGCGCGTTCCCGAAATTCTGGGTGTCGAACCATGAGATATGCGAAGGGGCTTGGAACAGGCGGTTTCGAGCGCAGGACGATGAACTCGGTGGACCCCCAACCGACTGACTCATCGTCCGGCAGGAAGTCCACGTAAGCTGATTTGCCGTTTTCGAGGCATGGCGTGATGCGGGCGAGCAGCGCATCACCGTTCCGAAATCGCATCCCCGAGTTGAACTCTCGTGAAACAGGCGGCGCAGTCGTAGGACCAGAGGTCGGCAGCGCCGCCATGTCTGTATAGGGAGCGACTGTTCCCTTCTTCAACGGCTCTTTGGGGTTCAATTCCACAAAATCGGACAACGCAGCATCCTCCCACCCCTCCGGCAGGCCGTCGTCGGCGAGGGCGGCGGGGAAGAGGGCGGCGAGGCGGGCGGCTTCGTCCGCATTCGTCGTAACCCCGCCCATGATTTTGACGGGATCGCTCGCGCCCTCCATCTTGCGGCGGACGGGGCCGAAATCGACGAACCAGTCGCGGAAGATCGCCTGCGCCATCCGCTCCAGCGTCTCGTTCATCCGCCGGTTCAGCTCGATCTTGTCGTCGAAGGCTGAAAGAACTTCTGCAATCCTCTTCTGTTCGGTAAGAGGTGGAAGAGCGATATGAAAAGCCTTCACCTCTGGGAAATATATTGTTTGATGGACGCTTCCATCAGCAAATTTCAGAAGCTCTTTCCCTTCTG
>JBHHVZ010000133.1:0-5750 GCA_046756245.1 Parvularculaceae bacterium | reverse complement strand
CCACCCGACGATTGTTTTCAAAAGCACGCAGGCGCTGCAATCGAGCGCAGGAACCGGCAAGCTCTTCGGCGATCTTACGGTCAAGGGCGTGACGAAGGCGGTCGTGCTCGATGTTACGCTCAATCAGGCGGGACGGAACCCGATTACCGGCAAGGAGACGATCGGCGTATCGGCGCACGGACGCGTGTTGCGGTCGGACTGGGGGCTCGACGCCTATGTCCCCGCCGTCAGCGACGAACTGGAAATACGTATTGAGGCGGAATTCGAACATCAGGACTGACAGACGCGCGTCGCGTAGAGGCGTAAACGACATAAGGAGAAACTCCCATGAACGCTGCGCTGATCGTCTATTGGGCCGTCACCATCCTTCTGTTCGGCGTGCTGTTCGTGCTTGCACGGACGCTCAAAATGCGGCTGTGGGCGCGGGTGCTGATCGGGCTCGGGCTCGGCGGCGCCATGGGGTTTGTCTTCGGCGGCGGAACCGTGGGCTGTGCGGACGCGGCGGCGTGCGTTCCCGCCTCGTCGAAATTTATCGGCGACGCTTTCGTGCGGCTCATTCGCATGTTGATCGTGCCGCTGATCTTCACGACGCTGACGGCGGGCGTTATCGCCATGGGCGATCCGAAAAGGCTGGGCTCGCTCGGCGGGCGCGCCATCGGCATGTATATCGGCACGACGGTGGTTGCAGTCACGATCGGGCTCATTTTCGGTCTTGTCTTCCGGCCGGGCGAAGGGGTTGATCTCTCCGCCGTCGGCGCCGACGCAGTGGCCTCGGTTCAGGGCAAGATCCAGGAGGCCGAAGCCGCTGGCGGCGTCGTTGACCGGCTCATTGCAATCATTCCGGAGAACCCCGTTGCGGCGCTCGTTTCGACCGATGTTCTTGCGATTATCTTCTGGTCTATCCTGTTCGGCGTCGGCATTTTGACCGCCGGCGAAAAAGCGGCGCCGGTCGCGCGCGTTATGGAAGCCGCGGCGGAAGCGGTGCTGAAAGTCACCGAAGCGGTGATGGAGGTCGCGCCTTACGGCGTTTACGCGCTGATGGCGTGGGTCATCTCAACGCAGGGACTCGACATTCTGGTAAATCTCGGCAAGCTTGCGGCCGCGCTTTATCTCGCCTGCTTCCTCCATGCGATTGTCACCTACGGGTCGATCATTCGCTTTATCGTCGGCCTGCCGGTGGTGCGGTTTTTCGGCGGCATCGTCGACGCACAGGCCGTCGCCTATTCGACGGCGTCGTCGAATGCGACGCTTCCCGTCACCATCGCTAATGTCTCGGACAATCTCGGCGTCAAGAAATCCGTCGCCGGATCGGTTCTGCCGCTCGGCGCGACCATCAATATGGACGGCACGTCGATTTATCTTGGCCTCATCGCCTTGTTCGCCTCGCAAGCGCTGGGCATTCCTCTCAATGGGGTCGACTACCTGATGATCGCGCTGACAGCGACGCTGGCGTCGGTCGGCGCGGCGGGCATACCGTCGGCCGGGCTGCTGCTTGCTGCGACGGTCTTGAACGTATTCGGCGTGACGCTGGAGCAATCGGTGCTGATCATCGCGCTCATCTTCCCCTTCGACCGGCTTCTCGACATGATGCGCACGGCCACCAATATCACGGGCGACGCCGCGGTGGCGGTGACCGTGGCTAAATGGGAGGGCGCGCTCGACGAGGAAGTCTTCAGGGCGAAATCGGTGGCTTAAGGCCGACTTTTCGCTCATCTTCGGCCGGGGCTTTCCCATTCGTCCTCGAAATGGCTAGACTGGAGCTGCGCCGGCTTGTGGGACGCCGGCGACGCAAGGCGTGGGGAGGGGGCGATGGCCATTCAGAAACGCCGATGCAATGTTGCGCGCGACGGCGGCGACGTGATTATCGAATTGCGCGCGCTGAAGGCGCAGCCCATTGAAGGCGTGCTTTCGAATTTCCGTGGACATATTATCAACCCTGAGCCGCGTGGCGACGAGTCGGTCGTCGTCTGGCGCGTTCCCGCGGCTGAGACGTCGGGATGCGTTTTTTACGGAGTCATAACGCCTTTCGGGCGGACATGGGGCGCGCCGCGTTATGAACGCCGAATTTATCAGGACGGCGAATTGCTGACCGGCCTGGCGAATCCGATAACGGTCAAGACCCGCAAGATGAACCCCGGCGAGTGGGTCGGCCCGCCGGAAGCCATACGGTTTTCGAAATGACCGGGCGCGGAAATAAGGGCGCGGAATTTACGCGCGCGATAGCCGCAACAATTGCAGCTATGCTGGCGTCGGGGCCGGCGTTCGCCTTGCAGGCGGCAGATTCCGCCAGCGAATCCGAAGCAGACTATCAGAACGCCGACGATTACGATCTCGATCTGTTCGCGCCGCCCGGTCCGGCCATGCAGTCTCTTGAGGTGGCGACCCGGCGCGCGTCGGCGCCTGCGACGCCGAGCGACTTCGGCTATGACATCGGCAGTATTTCA
The DNA here is from genome assembly GCA_046756245.1 of Parvularculaceae bacterium. Lineage (GTDB taxonomy): Bacteria > Pseudomonadota > Alphaproteobacteria > Caulobacterales > Parvularculaceae. Next base: position 3,306 of record JBHHVZ010000133.1, on the reverse strand, counting down.
GGACCTGACGGCGACCAGTACGGGCTGGCGATTTCCGCTTCGCCCTACTGGTTCGGTTCGCGGCGCATCACGCTCGAAGAATATCGCAATGACACCAGCGAGATCGAACGGATTTACGCCCGCTCGCAGATCAGTCTCGGCGGGTCGTTCATCGACGCCGACGGCAGCCATGCCTGGCGGTTGGCGGCGGCCGCGCAGACCCAGCTTCTCGACCGGCAGGACCATCGCTACGACCGGGCGGCGTTTGAATGCCTGCACGAGGCCTGGAACCGGCTGCGCCGGGGAACGCACGAACGGACGATCCAGGATCTCGCGGCGGCGCTCGCTGAGGATCCGGAGACGAGCGGCGAAGCGCTTCTCGAAATGCAGCAAAGCGCGCTTGAGGACGCCGGCGACGCCGGCGGGTTCGAAAACGCGCGCAGCAATTGCCAGGACGAAAGCGCTGAGCGACTCATCGCAAAAGCCTCGTGGCTCGTGGGCGCCGGCGTCGGCTTGCGCTCCGACCAGAACCGGTTTTCAGGCTTTGATTACGACGGCGTTTCAGCCTGGACCCATTACCGCCAGCCATTGACCGCGGACGGGCGCTACGCGCTTTTCGCCATGGCGCGCGGCGATCTCGACCGCGCATTCGACATCGGCTTCGCCGCGCCGGTGAAGGCCGACGCCTATGAGGCCGGCGGCGGGGCGGCGTGGCAGACAACGCGGTTTCGCGTCGATTTGAGCGCCAGCTTCAACCGCCGCGAGTTTCGCAGACCAGTCGGCGACGACGATTTCATCCGCTACGCCGCAGTCGCTGATGTGCGGTTGCGTCAGGGCTTGTGGCTCGAAGGCAGCATCGGATTTATCGACGGATCGCGCTTTTCCGACGGCGCGTTCGGCGGCGCGACGCTCAAAATCGACTGGGGCGATTTTAAGCGCGGGCTGTAGTTCGGGCGTTCTGGTCGATTGAGCCGTCATTGACCCGGCCGGCTTCCTCGCCTATAGACCCTTCCGACTTTCGGGAAAGCTGATTTTTCCCGCGTCCGCCGGCGCGACCCCCTGATCCAATTCCTATATGGACAGGGACGGAGCCGGGGATGTCCCGCCGCCGGGGTAACGCCCTCGTGGCGGCAAACGGTGTTTGCGCCATGAGGCGAAGGAGCGGCTGTTGTTTGACTCTTTAAGCGACCGGCTCGGTTCGATTTTCGAGAAGCTCCGGGGAAAGGGCGCGCTCGAGGAAAAGGACGTCGACGCGGCGCTGCGCGAGGTGCGCATCGCGCTGCTCGAAGCCGACGTCGCCCTTCCGGTCGCCAGAGATTTCATCGTCAAAGTCAGAGAACGCGCGGTCGGGGCGGAGGTGTTGCGCTCCGTCACCCCCGGCCAGCAGGTCGTCAAGATCGTTCATGACGCGCTGGTCGATATGCTCGGCGGCGGGTCGGATGACGGCGCGCTCAATTTTGCGACAACGCCGCCGGCGGCGATCATGATGGCGGGTCTGCAGGGCTCGGGCAAAACCACCTCGACGGCGAAGATCGCGCTGCGTCTACAAAAGCGCGACAAGAAAAAGGTCCTGATGGCTTCGCTCGACACGCGCCGCCCGGCCGCGCAGGAGCAGCTCAAAATCCTCGGCGAGCAGGCGGGCGTTGCGACGCTGCCGATCGTCGCCGGCCAGGCCCCGGTCGATATTGCGCGCCGCGCCGTGGAGGCGGGAAGGCTCGGCGGCTATGACGTCGTCCTGCTCGACACCGCCGGTCGGCTGTCGATCGACGAGCAGTTGATGGCCGAGGCCGCACAGATTCACGAAGCGACCGGGCCAGTCGAGACCTTGCTTGTGGTCGACGCGCTCACCGGTCAGGACGCGGTGACGACCGCGGAAAAATTCAAGGCGCGTCTACCGCTTACCGGCGTCGTCATGACCCGCATCGACGGCGACGCGCGCGGCGGCGCGGCGCTATCGATGCGCGCCGTCACCGGCAGGCCGATCAAATTCATCGGCGTTGGAGAAAAGATCGACGCCCTCGACACCTTCGACCCCGAGCGCATGGCCGGCCGCATTCTCGGCATGGGCGATATCGTTTCGCTGGTCGAGAAGGCGGCCGAAGACATCGACCTCGAAAAAGCCGAGCGTCAGGCCAGGAAAATGGCCAAGGGCGCGTTCGACATGAACGACCTGGCCGACCAGTTCCGGCAGATGCGCAAGATGGGCGGGCTTGGCGCGATCATGGGGCTGATGCCCGGCATGGGCAAAATGAAGAAGATGGTCGATCAGGCCGGCGGCCTCGACGACCGGGAGATCGTCCACCAGGAGGCGATCATCTCGTCGATGACCAAAGCCGAGCGCAGGAAACCGGCGCTGATGAACGCCAAACGCAAGAAGCGCGTCGCAGCGGGGTCGGGCACGTCCGTGCAGGAAGTCAACAAGCTTTTGAAAGCCCACCGCCAGATGGCCGACATGATGAAAAAGATGGGCAAGGGCGGCATGAAGGGCATGGCCCGGCAGTTCGCCGGCCAAATGCCGGGAATGTCCGCAATGGACGCCGGCGCGCCCGATCTCGCCGCGCCCGGCGGCGGCAAGCCTTCGAAAAAAAATCAGGATACAGAGGAAATCGACTTCGACGCCATCGAAAAGGCGCTTTCAGGCCAGGCCCCGATGCCGCCGGGATTGGGCGGCCTGCCGGGCATGGGAAAGAAGAAATAGGCTAACCATGAAGAGGGATATGGATCTCATCCGCAAAATTCTTCTTGCCATCGAAAAAGAAGATGATGGATCCGGTCGTTGGATAGATGATTTAAAGCTGTCCGAGGTAGATGAAAAAATCCTCGTAGGGCACCTCTTTTTGCTCGATGAAGCTGGGTTGTTAGAAGGATGTGATGCTTCTAGCAGCGATGGGCCCGCATACAATGTTAATAGATTGACTTGGTGCGGGCATGACTTTCTCGACGCGATTCGCGATGAGAACACCTGGAATAAAACACTTCGCAAACTGTCAGAAATTTCAGGATCAGCGCCGCTGGACGTCGTCAAGGCGCTCGCAGTTTCATTCGCGCAACAACAACTCGGCCTTTCATCATGAATAATTCAGTATGGCCCATCCCCCGCTCTTTCCCGCGAAAGCGGAAATCCAGTCAACAAAAAACGCCGATTGAAGTCTGGCGCCATTCTTTGCTGGGTCCCCGCCTGCGCGGGGATGAACGGGTTTCGGGGTTTTCGAGCCGGACCGAACCAACGCGCAAACTTGAAGCAATGGCGTCTCAACTTGCACGGACCAAATCCCCTCTCCCCCTTGAGGGGGAGAGGGTTAGGGTGAGGGGGCCCCTTAATCCCTC
>JBHHVZ010000132.1:0-6064 GCA_046756245.1 Parvularculaceae bacterium | reverse complement strand
GATCAGGGCAAGACGCAGGACGATTATTTCAAGCCGATCTTCGCCGGTTTTGAAAAATCCAAACAGTGGATCCGGGACTTGAAACCCGACGCGGCGATCGTCGTGTTCAACGATCACGCCACTGCGTTTTCGTTGGAAGTCATTCCCACCTTTGCGCTCGGTTGCGCAGCCGAATATCAACCCGCCGACGAAGGCTGGGAACCGCGGCCTGTCCCGGTCGTTAAGGGTCACCCAATGCTCGCCTGGCACATGGCGCAGTCGCTGGTGCTTGACGAGTTCGACATGACTCTCGTCAACAGGATGGACGTCGATCACGGCCTCACCGTACCGTTGTCGCTGATGTTCGGCGAGCCTGAGGAGTGGCCGTGCCCGGTCGTGCCGCTCGCCGTCAATGTGGTGCAATACCCGCCGCCGACCGGCAATCGTTGTTTCAATCTCGGGCGGGCGATCAGAAAGGCCGTCGAGTCGTTTCCTGAAGACATGCGCATCGTCGTCTTCGGCACCGGCGGCATGTCGCATCAGCTTCAGGCCGAGCGCGCCGGCCTCATCAACGCCGAATTCGACAATGCGTTCCTCGACAGGCTTCCAGACCGGCCGGAAGAACTCGTAAAAATAACGCATACGGAATATCTGCGCGAGTCCGGTTCGGAAGGCATTGAGCTCGTCATGTGGCTCGTCATGCGCGGCGCGCTTAACGACCGGGTCGAAGTCGTTCACCGGTTTTATCATGTGCCGTGCTCGAACACCGGGCTCGGGCACATGATTCTCGAAAATACTGACTAAGAAGGAGACGGCATGAAAGTCATTCTCGCAGGCGCGGGCGCATTCGGCGCGAAGCATTTCGACGGCATCGGGAATATCGACGGCGTGGAGGTTTCCTGGGTCGTCGGGCGCACGCCCGAGAAGACGAAAGCCTGGGCTGAAGAACGCGGCGTCGCCAACTGGACGACCGATCTCGGCGAGGCGCTTCAAGGCGACGCCGACGCGGCGATCCTGTGCACGCCGACGCAGCTTCACGCCGCCCAGGCCATCCAGTGTCTTGAGGCGGGCAAGCACGTGCAGGTCGAAATTCCGATGGCCGACAATCTCGCCGACTCTGAAGCGCTCGCCGCCAAACAGAAAGAGACCGGCCTCGTCGCCATGGCCGGCCATACGCGCCGTTTCAATCCGAGCCATCAGTGGATCCACAACAAGATCAAGGCGGGCGAACTGAATATCCAGCAGATGGACGTGCAGACCTATTTTTTCCGCCGCAAAAATATGAACGCCAAGGGCGAGCCGCGCAGCTGGACTGACCATCTCCTGTGGCATCACGCCTGTCACACGGTCGATCTCTTCCAGTATCAGACGGGCGAAACCGCATCCGAAGTGTGCGCGCTGCAGGGGCCGCCGCATCGCGAACTCGGCATCGCCATGGATATGAGCATTGGCATGAAGGTTCCTTCGGGCGCGCTGTGCACGCTGTCATTGTCGTTCAACAATGACGGACCGTTCGGCACGTTCTTCCGCTATATCTGCGACAACGGCACTTATCTTGCGCGCTATGACGATCTTGTGGACGGGCGCGAAAATCCGATCGACGTCTCCAGCGTCGACGTCTCCATGAACGGGATCGAGCTTCAGGACCGCGAGTTCTTCGCCGCCATCAAAGAGGGCCGCGAGCCGAACGCCAGCGTCGCACAGTGCCTGCCGGCGATGCAGACGCTCGACCGGCTCGATCAATGTCTGAACCGGCGGGATTAGGAAAGGGGCGACGCAGGACATGAAGACGCGTTCGGTCGGTCCGTTCGAGGTTCCCGCTATCGGCTTCGGCTGCATGAATCTGTCGCACGCCTATGGCGAACCGCCGGCGCGCGCAGACGCTGCGCGCATGCTCCACCGCGCCCTAGACATCGGCTGCACGTTCCTCGATTCGGCGGCGCTTTATGGTTTCGGCGCCAATGAAACGCTCCTTGGCGAGGTTCTCCGCGAGCGCCGCGATGAGTATGTGCTGACGTCGAAATGCGGCATGACCGGGGTCGACGGCAAGCGCGTCATCGACGGCCGGCCCGAAACGCTGAAACGCACCTGCGATGAAAGTCTCAAGCGTCTTCAGACGGACGTTATCGACCTATATTACCTCCACCGCTGGGACAAATCCGCGCCGATCGAAGACTCGATCGGGGCCATGGCCGAGATGGTGGAGGCGGGAAAGGTCAGAACGATCGGCCTGTCGGAAGTTTCGGCCGCAACGCTAAAAAAAGCGCACGCCGTTCACCCTGTCGCCGCGGTGCAGAGCGAATATTCCTTGTGGACACGCAATCCGGAGATCGCGGTGCTCGAAGCCTGCCGCGAAATCGGCGCGGCGTTCGTCGCCTTCAGCCCGCTGGCGCGGGGCTATCTCACCGGCGAATTGCGCGACGTTACGGCGTTTGTTGAAAAAGACATCCGCCGCAACATGCCGCGATTCCAGCCGGACGCCTATGTAAGAAATCTTAAATTGTTGGACGAATTCGCGGATATCGCGCGCGAAAGCGGCTGCACGATGGCGCAGCTCGCGCTCGCATGGGTTTTGGCGAAAGGCGATCATGTCATCCCGATTCCGGGGACGGCGAACGCGGATCATCTTGGCGGGAATTTCGCCGCGGCCGACATCGAATTGCCCGCCGGGGCAGTCGCGCGCCTCGACGATATCTTTGCCCCGGCCGCGGTGACGGGCCCGCGTTATCCCGCCGCGACGCAAGCCGAGATCGATACGGAGGAATTCGCCGATTAAGGGCGGCGCAAGTTTATGCGTCTCTGACCGGCAGTTAAACGGAGGAAACAAAATGCGCACGCAAGTCGCGATTATCGGCGCCGGTCCGGCCGGATTGTTGCTATCTCAACTGTTACGGTTGAACGGAATCGACTGCGTCGTTCTGGAACGGCGCACGCGCGAATACGTGGAAGGCCGCATTCGCGCCGGCGTGCTCGAACAAGGCGCGGCCGATCTTCTGGCGAAGGCTAAGGTCGACGCCCGCATGAAGCGCGAGGGCCTCATCCATGACGGCTTCGACATCGCCTTCGACGGCAGGCGTGAGCGCATCGACCTCAAGGGCTTGACGGGCGGGCAGACGGTGATTGTTTATGGTCAGACCGAAATCACCAAGGACTTGATGGACGCCCATGTGGAGGCCGGCGCGGCGCTTCATTTCGAGGCCGGCTGCACGGGCATAGAAGATTTCGACACGGATCATCCGGTCGTGCGCTTTACGAAAGACGGGCGCGAACAGGAGTTACACTGCGAATTCGTCGCCGGATGCGACGGCTATCACGGCGTGTCGCGGAAAGCTGCGCCGGCGTCCGCGCTCCGGGAATTCGAGCGGGTCTATCCGTTCGGCTGGCTCGGGCTTTTGTCAGATACGCCGCCGGTGTCCGACGAGCTTATCTACGTCAATCACGAACGGGGATTTGCGCTTTGCAGCATGCGCTCGCACGCGCGCAGCCGCTATTACGTGCAGACGACAGTCAACGACGACGCTGACGCCTGGTCGGACGACATGTTCTGGGACGAACTGCGTCGGCGTCTGCCGCCTGATGCGGCGGAAACGCTCGTCACCGGGCCTTCTCTGGAGAAAAGCATCGCGCCCTTGCGGAGCTTCGTCGCCGAACCGCTGCGTTTCGGCAGACTGTTTCTGGCCGGCGACGCCGCGCACATCGTGCCGCCGACAGGCGCCAAGGGACTTAACCTCGCCGCCGCCGATGTTCGCATCCTCTCTCGTGCGCTGATTGCGCATTACAATGAGAATGACGACAGCCTGCTGGAGCGCTATTCCGATGTCTGTCTCGACCGTATCTGGAAAGCGGAGCGGTTTTCGTGGCAGTTCACGCTGATGACTCACCGACTTGACGAGAATCCCTTTACCTACAGGATGCAGCTCGCCGAACTAGACTATATTACGAGTTCGCACGCCGGCATGATGACGATGGCGGAAAATTATGTCGGGCTGCCGTTCGATCCGGCCTTCGCCTGATTTTCAACCGGATCGAAGCTGTTTTGACGGGGAGGAGGGGCGGATGAACGAGACTCAACCCGGCGCAGAGCGCCATTCGAAGGAAACCCTGGCGCCGCTCTATGCGCGCCGCGTCGTCAGTTTCTGTTTCGCGGCAATCATAGTCATTCTCTTTTACGGTCTCGTTTTCGCGATGGCGTTCGCGCCAGACTGGATCGGCGCCGGCGCGCCGATGTCGGTCGGAGTCGCGTTTACGGTCCTCATTATAGCGGCGGCGATCCTTCTCAACTGGCTTTACATCCGCCGTATGCGGGATCGCGCGTGAACCGGCCGCCGCTTCTCGCCGCCGCCGCGTTTTTCGCCGCCGCGCCGGCGACGGCCTTGGCGGCCGGCGCTCAGACCGGCGGGCGCGGCGTCGCCATCGGCTTTTTCCTCGCCGTTATAGCCCTGACGCTCGCCATCACCTATTGGGCTGCGCGCCGCAACAGGACGGCGGATGAATTCTACCGCGCCGGCGGGCGCATTACGGGATTCCAGAACGGCCTCGCCATCGCCGGCGACTTCATGTCGGCGGCGACGCTGCTGGGCATCACCGGCCTCATTTACATGAGCGGCTTCGACACGGTTATCTATGTGCTGAGCCCTCTCGTGGGCATGTGCATTCTGGTCTTTCTGGTGGCCGAGCCGTTCCGCAATCTCGGCCGCTTCACGGTTACGGATGTCGCCGCCTACCGGCTGCAGGAGCGTCCGATCCGGATCTTTTCGGCTTTCGCCTCGCTTGTCGTCGTGCTGCTCTATCTGGTGGCGCAGCTTGTCGGCGCGGGCGCGCTCATTCAGATCCTTTTCGGGTTGCCCTATGGCTTCGCGGTATTGCTGATCGGTTTGTTGATGACGCTTTATGTGGCGATCGGCGGCATGACGGCGACTTCCTGGGTGCAGATTTCGAAGGCTGCAATTCTCGTCGCTGCAGTCACGATTCTGGCGTTTCTGGTATTGCTGCGGTTCGATTTCAATCTGGTGAATATGTACGATGCGGTCGCCTCGGCGCACAGGCTGGGAGTCGGCGTGTTCCAGCCCGGCGGCCTGCTGAAGGATCCGGTCTCCACGATGTCGCTGGGTCTGGCGCTGGTGTTCGGTTTTGTCGGCCTGCCGCACGTGCTGATGCGTCTTTACACGGTCAGCGACGCGCATGAAGCGCGCCGCTCCGTCGTTTATGCGGCCGGTTTCTATAGTTATGTCAGCGGTCTGATTTTTTTCGTCGTCGGCTATGGCGCTATCGTGCTGTTGGCGGGACGGCTCGACTATTTCGACGCTGAAGGCGGTCTCATCGGCGGCAGCAACATGGTGGCGGTTCACCTGGCCCATGAGGTGGGCGGGGAAGCGTTTCTGGGCTTTATTTCGGCGGTCGCGTTCGCGACGATTCTGGCTGTGGTGTCGGGGCTCACCATCGCCGGCGCTTCGGCGATTTCGCACGACCTCTACGCCGGCGCCGTTCGCCATGGCGAAGCCAGTGAAAAGGAGGAGCTACGCGCGTCGAAAATCGCCACGGTGGGCCTAAGTTTCGTCGCCATCGCGCTTGCTGTCGCGTTCGAGAAACAGAATATCGCCTTCATGGCGTCGCTGGTGTTTGCGGTCTCGGCGAGCGCCAGCTTTCCGCTGCTGATCCTCGCGCTGTACTGGCGCGGACTGACCACGCGCGGCGCCGTCATCGGCGGCGTCGTCGGCTTGGCCAGCGCAGTAGGGCTCATCATTCTGGGCCCGGCGATCTGGGTGCAGATTCTCGGCAATGAAAGCCCGGTCTTTCCCTACAGCTATCCGGGCCTTTTTTCGATTCCGGCGGGCTTTCTCGCCATGATCGTCTTTTCGTTCGCCGACAAAAGCGAAGCCGGGCGCGCCGAGCGTGCGCGCTATGACAGCCAGATCGTCGAATCGCTCAAAGACCAGAGCATCGGGCGTTAAATATGAAACGCCCGATGCTCTAGATTCTTTAGTAGTCGCGCCGGTCTTGCGAAAAACCGGATTCCACTTTTTCGCCCGTCGCTCTAGCCGAAGCGGCCTTATCGCTTCTCGATCGGCGTGTAAGGCCGCGGATC
>JBHHVZ010000131.1:0-6160 GCA_046756245.1 Parvularculaceae bacterium | reverse complement strand
CTAGGACGGGCGAAGCGCCGCCACATGCTCGCCGATAGCGAGGCAGGACGTAAGTCCAGGCGATTCAATACCATAGAGCCCGATATAGGCGCCGCGCCCATGGACTGAGCGGCCGTCGATCCGGAAATCGCCTTCTTCTCCCGGGCCGGAGATTTTCGCTCGTAACCCGGCGTATCCGGGCTGCAGCCGGTCGCGCTCGAGAGCCGGCCAGAAGCGCCGCGCGCCCTCAAAAAACTGATCGCGCCGGCTTTCATCGACGGAATAATCGCCAAGCGCTGCGTCCCACTGAATGTCGGGGCCGAGTTTCGCCTGACCGCCCAGATCGCGCGTGTAATGCACGCCCAGACTGTCGGGCGCCGCTGGCATCGGATAGATCAGCCGCGAAAACGGCGCGCGGCCCGCATAGGTGAAATATTGTCCCTTGGCGTAACGAAGCGTCGGTATCGTTTCCGGCGGGATGTTTTTAATCGCGCGCGCGACGCATTCCGCATAAAGGCCGGCGCAATTGACGACGAGTCGCGTTTCAAGCGTCAGCGGCGCGTCGCCGCCGATGTCGATAAATGCTCGCCCGTCGCCGATCGAACCGCCGGCCACCGGCGCATTCAAAGCCAGCGTCCCGCCGGCTTCTTCGAGATCGCCGACAAGAGCCAGCATCAGCCCGTGGCTGTCGACAATCCCGCTTGAAGGCGACAAGAGCGCCGCATCGCAGGTAAGGCCCGGCTCAAGGCGCGCCGCTTCCTCGCCGGAAATGCGCGTAAGATCATCGACGCCGTTTCGTTCGGCCTTGCCCTTCAGCCCGGAAAGCCGCGCAACCTCCTCGTCTCCATTGGCGACGATGAGCTTTTCGCAGCGTTTGAACCCGACGCCCCGGGACTCGCAATAGTCATAAAGCAGCGTCTTGCCGCGCACGCACAGCCGCGCTCTCAAACCGCCGGGGCGATAATAAACGCCGGCGTGAATGACTTCGGAATTGCGCGCCGAGGTTTCCGTTCCAAACGTATTGTGCTGTTCGACAATGACGACTTCGCGGCCCGCCTTGGCCAGCGCCCGTCCGACCGCAAGCCCGACGACGCCTGCGCCGATGACGACGACGTCGGCGGTTTCTTTCATGGCTGGGTCAGTCCGTCGTCGCGACCCAGTCAGGGTCGTCTTGCACTTCGCGCTCCCACATCAGGAATTCATAATAGCCGCAGCGCTTCTGCGTCGGAAACTCGCGGCAGATTTTCGGGCGCGCTTCGTAAATCGTGCAATTGCGCGTTTCCTGATCGAGGAACATGCACGCCGTTACGAAATGCTTGTCGTCGCGGTGGCGAAGAACGCGCGGATTTTCCTTGTCGCCTTTTTTGGTGAATTTCTTCTTCGCCTGTTCTTCGCTAATTCCGTGATGCTTCGCCAGCCGTTTGATATCCGTCTTCGTCGTCGGGATATGCGTATAGCTGCAGCAATAGGCCGAACATTTCAGGCAATCGTAAAGCTTTTTCTTCGCCATCAAGACACTCTGCTCGCAACGCTCGCAACATTCACCGGCGGTACTGAACGAAATCGCTCAAAGTTGCAAGATTGTCGTAAAGACGGCGCGCCTGATCATTGCCGGCATGCGTGTGCCAGTAGACGCGCGCCCAACCGCGCGCACCGGCTTCCGCATAGACGGCTTCGATCAACGCGCGGCCGGCGCCGGCGCCGCGCGCGGCTGGATCGACAAAGAGGTCTTCGAGATAAAGATAATCCCTCGCCGACCATGTGGTTGCGTGAGAGAGGCAATGGGCGAAGCCGATCATCGCACCGTCTTCGTTGAGCGCAGCGAAGCCGAACTGAGGATCGCCCTGCAACAGACGTCGCCAGACATCCGCCGTCGTCGCTTCCGTCAGCGTCACGTCGTAAAACGCCAGATAGGCGTTCCAGAGCGGACGCCAGGCCGTTTCGTCTTCTGCGCTGAGCGGCCGTACCGCGCTCATCCCCCTATCGGCGCGGACTCGGGCCGCGTAATCCATCCGCCGCCGAGCACCCGATCGTGGCCCGCCTCGGGCGAATAGAAAACGCAGGCTTGTCCGGGCGCGACCCCTTCTTCGGGTTTGTTCAGTTCGACCGCCCAGCCATTGTCCCAAACGAGATGCGCCGGCGCCGGCGGGCGGGTCGAGCGCACTTTCACCGCCGCTGGCGTTTCGGCCCGGGCCGCCGTTTCACCCTCGCCGTCGCCGAGCCATGTTACGTCTTTCAGATGGATGCGCCGAACCAGGAGCGCCTCGCGCGGACCGACGACGACGCGGCGCGCGTCGGCGTCGAGCGCGACCACATAAAGCGGCGCGCCGGCGGCGACGCCGAGCCCGCGGCGTTGGCCCACCGTATAATGAATGACGCCCGGATGACGGCCGAGCGCCGTTCCGTCAATGTGAACGATGTCGCCGGGTTCAGACGCGCCGGGGCGCAGCCGTTCGACGACGGCGGCGTATTTGCCGTCCGGCGCGAAACAGATGTCCTGGCTATCGGGTTTGTCGGCGACGGCGAGCCCGATCTGACCGGCGATCGCGCGCACTTCGTCTTTCGGCAGAGCGCCCAGCGGAAAGCGCAGGAAGTCGAGCTGTTCGCGCGTCGTCGAAAACAGGAAATAGCTTTGGTCGCGCGCCGGATCGCGCGCCCGCCTGAGCTCCGGCCCGTTCGGCCCGACGGTCCGGCGGATGTAATGGCCGGTGGCCATCACGGCGCCGCCGAGATCGCGGGCGGTTTCCAGCAGATCCCTGAATTTTACGGTCTCATTGCAGCGCACGCAGGGGATCGGCGTCGACCCGGCCAGATAGGCGTCGGCGAAATCCTCCATCACCGCTTCAGAAAAGCGGTCTTCGTAGTCGAGCACGTAATGGGGAATGCCGAGTTTTTCGGCGACGCGCCGGGCGTCGCGAATGTCCTGGCCGGCGCAGCAGGCGCCTTTTTTTTGCACTGCGGCGCCGTGATCATAAAGTTGCAGGGTGACGCCGACGACGTCGTAGCCGGACAGCTTCGCCAGCGCCGCCGTCACCGAGGAATCGACCCCGCCCGACATCGCCACGACCACGCGCGCGCCGGCGGGCGCATCCAGGTCGATCCTGGGCGCGTCCGCGGAGAGAATATCTTCGGTCCGGCTCATCACGAGCCGGAACATAGGGACCGGCCGCAGTCAAGACCAGCCTTTCGCACGGATTTTCCGAAAAGCGCGCGAATGACGGAGCGCGGACGCGGCAAAATCCCGGGCTTGCCGGAATCAACGCGGCTCCTCGCCCGGCGAACCTTTATTCACGAAATTGAGCCCGGCCTCTTCGCCGTTCTGCCACACGACCTTCGATTTCGCCCGCAATCCGATGCCCGGCGCGACGAGAACGACGATATTCGGCAGTTCCGGCGCGCCGAGCAGCTTCAACCGCGCGCCGTGCGCGTGCATATCTAGAATGATGCAGTCCAGGGCTGTCTCCGGATCGGAATAGACCTTGGCGAACTTGTAGGTTGTGTGCCGCTCTTCGGCGCGCCAGTTTTTGGGCGCTTCCGGCGTTTTTTTTTTTGTTTCGGCGCGAAGGCGACAGGCTTGGCCTTTTTGATCGCCTCCAGCCGCCTGGCGAGCAGGTCGTCTTTTGTCGCTGCACACATCATCGCACACATCGTCGAACACATTCTTCACGGGAATTTTCTGCTGTTACGCTTAATAATTTCATAACGCCGGCGGCGGCGCTCGGCCGCAGGCGTTAACGCTAGATGAAATTCAGGAGCGACAGCTCCGTCGCGTCGGCGAGCGCGCGCGCGGCCGCCTGGACGGCTAACTGGTCCTGATTGAGCCTGACGATCGCTTCGGCGATGTCGACATCTTCGATATCAGCGGCGACCACTTCGGCCAGGTCTCGCCGCTGAACGTTACGCGCAATCGCCTCCTCGGTCTGCGCCTGAGAGACGCCGTTAAGCCCGAGGGTCTGATTGAGCGCGGCGGCGATTTCGTCGAACCGCGCGACTTTTTCGACCAGGAAATCCCGTTGGGCGGCCGTCAAGTCGCCGTCAAACGGGCCGAGCGTCGCTTCCGCGTTGGCGAGTTCCTGAAGTTCGATCAGAAGATCGCGGCCGACTTCGCTCGCAAGCGGTCCGCCGTCGACGGCGACGCCCTCCTCGACCGCGAGACGCACGCGCGCATCACCCTCCCGAAACAGCGCATCGATCGAACCGGCCGCGCCGAGGTCAGCCAGAGTCGACGCTGCGACCGGCGCTTCATCGCCCTTGTCGCCGCCGAAGACGAAGACGCCGCCGATCGACGCATTGAGTGCAGATAACATGCGCTGCGCATGAACTTCGAGGCCGGGCAGCAACAGCTCCGCCGAGCCGGTGGCGAGCGTCCGAACGAAGTCGGCGCGCGCCGCTCCGACAGCGTCGGCGATCGTCGTCAGCCCGGCTTCTTGAACCTGAAGCCGCGACAGGGCCGATTTCGCCGCGCTCTCGAAGGCGTTGGCGCGCGATAACGCGCCTTCCATCGACAGCAGTTGCAATGCGCTTGCGCCGAGACCGCCATAAGTCTGGGAAACCTTGCCGCTTGAAACCTGGATCTGTCTCTCTTGCGCGGCGCCTTGCGCGCGCTGAAAACCGCTTAGAAGAATTTGTTGAAAGGCGAGATCGGATATGCGAATCATTCTTCAGCCCTCAGAGTATTGAAAGCAGAGTCTGATACAGTTCGTCTACGGCGGAAATCACCCGCGCTGACGCGCTGTAGGCGCGCTGATAGAGGATGAGATTCGACAATTCCTCGTCGAGATTGACGCCGGCGTCTTCCGCGACGCGCGCGGAAAGCTCGGCGGCGAGCGCTTCGTTGGTGTCGGCGGCCTCATTTGTCGAGCGCGCCGTTGCGCCGATCTGCGCGACCGCCTCGGCGACATTGCCGGCCGCCGTCGATGCGCCTACATCGGCCAGCGCGGCTGCGCCGAACCCGTCATTGGCGCCGCCGACCCCGCCCGCCGGCGGGCGAGCAACGGCCAAAAGCGACAGATCATTGCGGATCGCCGCGTTGACGGAAAACCGGCCGCTCGCATCCTCGACGATGAGCGGATTGCCCGCCGCCGACGGCGCCGTCGCCCCCACGGTCACATTGAGCGCATGTTCGGCATTCAGCGCATCTGCGACGCCGCGCGCCGCTCCTTCCACAAGCGCCGCCAGTTGCGGCAGCGTCGTGTTGCGCAATTCAATCCGCGCCTTGATTTCTCCCGATGCGATCTCGCCGGAAATATCAGCGGCGGCGAGCGCCCCGGCTGACGACGAGAGGCTGAGGCGCGTCGGCGGGCCGGTCTCGGCGCCGAGAACAGCGAATCCGCCGGCGCTGGCGAGCACACGCCCGTTATCGGTCGTCACTTCGACCTGGCCGCGATCATTTCGCGCCACGTTGATGCTGATGAGCTCAGACAGCTCGGCCAGACGCGCGTCGATCAGGTCGGCCGCGCCGGGACTGTCGGGAACGGTCCCATTGAGCCGGAAAATTTCTTCAAGCAACGCATTGGCGCGCTCGACATCGAGCGCGAGGCGCCCGGCCGCCGCATCGGATTCTTCCGTAATGGCGTCCTGCGTGCGGGCGAAGGTGCGAAAGGCGTCATCGAGCGCGGACACCGCAACCCCGCGCGCGGCAAGCGAGGACGGATTGGCGCTCAGCGCCGTCAATGCTGCAAAAGCCTCGTCGAGTTTGTTGGAGAACGAAAGATTGTCGCCGGGCGCGCCGAGCGAACCTTCGATCCGCGAAACCGCATCGGCGATGGCGCGGGCGCCGGCGGCGCCGGCGTTCCCAAGATAGTTCGCAGCCTGCAGGAAACGGTCGGCGGCGGCGCGCGCGATTTCAACATCGACGCCGGCGAATTCGCCGGGGATGGCGTCGGTGAAGAAATTCGCCTCGCGCCGGGCGAATTCCGGCGTGTTGACATTGGCGATGTTTTCAGCGGTCGCAGCGATCGCGCGCTGATGCGCCATGAGGCCCGAGACCGCCGTATTGAGCGCCACATTCAGGCTCATGCCGGCCTCCCTAGCCCGGATTTTTCGAACCGTCGCGGGGCGTCATCGCGTTCAGGATGGTCGCTCGGCAGGAGAAGTCCGAAAAGCGTAGTCCATCCTACGGTTGAGGGCTTCGACGAACCGAGCGGCCGTCCTGACGCGCCCCGTCGGGCGGGGCGGATTT
>JBHHVZ010000130.1:0-6187 GCA_046756245.1 Parvularculaceae bacterium | reverse complement strand
GCCAACGATCTTTACACGACCGAAGAGGCGGTCGAAAAAATCAAGGCGATGTAACGCATCTGATTGGGGATGAGGACGGCTGGCCGTCAGGGCCAGCCGTTTTCGTTTCGCCGACAGCGTATGAGCTCAGCTTCCTAGTTTGAAAACGCGGCGCGCATTATCCGACAGGAACAAGGTTTTGGCCTCCTCGTCGAGGCCAATCGTGTCGAGCCCTTTAAGGCACCGTTTGGGCGTCAGCATCGGCCAGTTGGTGCCGAACATCATGCGCTTGCGGCCGTCGTCCTTCATGAAATGAACGAAATCCGGCGGCAGGCGATGCAGCGCGTAGGCCGACGTGTCGACGTAAAAATTCGGGAATTTGCGGGCGAGCGAAACGACCTCGTTCACCCAAGGAAAGCCGACATGCCCGCCGACGACGACAAGCTCGGGAAAATCGAGCAATACGTCCTCGAGATAGGGAATCGGCCTGCCGGGCTCGGAACGCTTGAGCGGGCCGGTGTGGCCGATCTGGGTGCAGAAAGGAACGCCCGCTTCGACGCAGGCCGCATAGACCGGATAATAGCGCCGATCGTTGGGCGGCAGGTCCCACAGCCAGGGAACGATCCGCACGCCGACAAACCGCCCGTCGCCCGTCCATTGGCGCACGTCGCACGCGGCCCCCGCCGGGTCGTTGAGGTCGACGCTCAAAAGTCCGCGTAACCGCGTCGGCTCGGCGTCGACATGCGCCGCCGTCTCCTCGTTCGAAATGAGAACGCCTTCAGGCCCGCGCCAGGCCGATATGAGCCCGATATCGACCCCGGCCTCGTCCATCGCCGCAAGCGTCGCCGACAGCCTCGGCGGCGCAAAGCCGTCCGGATTGCCGGTCCAGCGCAGGAGCGACGCAAGCCACGGCTCGGCCGCCATTTTCGGCGTCAGCATCTGCATCCAGACATCGACCGCGCCCATGACGCGCCTCCTTCCATCCGTTTGAGATCTAAGACGGGGCCGTCGCGCGCGCAACAAGGCCGAGCAGCAGCAACAGGGCGTGGCGCATCATCATCGACCGGCCTATGCTTGATCAGTGAATTTCGGACGACGCGACGGGATGCGCCGCCATGCAGGAAAAGGCCGGACGATGAAAATTGACAAACGTTATTGCGGGCCGCGCGCCATGGCCAATGGCGGCTATGCGGCGGGGCTCTTTGCGAGCGTGATCCATGGTCCGGCCGAGGTTACCCTGAAGGCGCCGGCGCGGTTTGACGTCAAGATCGCGTTCGACCCGGACGAGGAGGAATACGGCCGCTTCCGCGTTTTCGCCGGCGAGGCTGAAATCGCCGCCGTTCGACCCGGCGCGGTCGAGATCGATCCGCCGCCGTTGCCGCCCGACGACGCCATCGCGGCGGGGCGGGCGGCTTATATTCGCGACGAGGGCATGACGCTCGTTTATCCCTATTGCTTCGTATGCGGAAAGCGGCGGATGGAAGGCGACGGCCTGCGTATTTTCGCAGGTCCCGCGTCCGACAGCGCGGTGAACGCCGATTTCTGGACGCCGGCCGACAATCTCGCCGGCGAAGACGGATTGGTGCGCGCCGAATATCTGTGGGCGGCGCTCGATTGTCCGGGCGCTTTCACGCTGCGCCTGGGCGCGCAGCCGGTGCTGCTTGGGCGCTTCACGGCGGAGATCAAACGCCGCCCTGCGCCGGGCGAAAACCTCCTCGTCGCCGCATGGAAAACCGGCGCCGAGGGGCGCAAGCATTTTTCGTCTTCGGCGCTCTATGACGAAGACCGCGCCGTCATCGCCGCGGCGAACGCGGTGTGGATCGAAATCAACGATCCGGCGCTGGTTGAGCGGCTCGCGCAGGAAAACGCATGATACCAAGCTCTCGCTGACGACCTGAGAATGTATTTAAAGGTCGACATTGAAAGACGAGGCTTTTCCTTGAACCTATAAGTTGCGGTCAGCGAGAGCGTTGTGTAACGCCGAAACCCCAACCCGGTTTCCTCAACGTTTCCTAATTATTCTGTGTCCGATTGAACTATTTGCTCCGGCTGGGCGGTCTCCAGCGCCGCGAAATTCGCGCCGAGGAAATAGGGCCAGATAATAAGCGCCAACAGGCCTTTCCAGAAGCCGAGCTTCAAAAAGCCGATCGAAAAAAGCCAGCCGATAAACCACACAGCGCCAAGACCGCCATGTTGTTCGATTCTGACGGGTTTGCCCATGATCGTGTCCTCGCCGTCATTTCGGCGTTCGCTGCAACGCCACGCCTATAGCTCGGCGCCGTCAGGGCGAAGTTCAAGCGCCGCCGGCGAAGAATCTGCTTTTCGCGACGGCCTTGCCGCTCTCGGGCAGGTTTGTTACTACTGACGCTTTCCGAGGGGCGCGGGAGCCTGTTCCCGCTGAGAAGCACCCTTTGAACCTGATCCGGGTCGCGCCGGCGTAGGGACGGAGACGGAAGCGCACGGAAACGCTTTCCAAAACTTTCCCGAAATCGGCGCCCCTCATATGCCGGAGCCATGACGCTCGACGGCGAGGAGCGCGCAGCCATGAACAAACCGACATTGCAATCCGAATTCAGGACGCCGCGCGTGACCACGGGTCCGCTGCCGTCGAGCCGCAAGACCTATGTCGCGGGCGAGCGGTTCCCCGAGCTGCGCGTGCCGGTGCGCGAGATCGACCTGCATCCGAGCGCCGAAGAGCCGCCGGTTCCGGTCTACGATCCGTCGGGCCCCTATACGGACCCCGATGTCGCCATCGATGTCGAGAAAGGCCTGCCGCGTTTGCGCACGGGGTGGATTAAGGAACGCGGCGGCGTCGAGGAATATGAAGGCCGCGACGTCAAACCAGAAGACAATGGCGGCGCGAAGGGCGCGCATCTCGCCCGTGAATTCCCGGTCAAAAACCGGCCGGTGCGCGGGATTCTCCCCCCGCCTGCGGGGGGAGTACAGGCGAAGCCGGGGAGGGGGGTGAACGAAAAACCCCCTCCGGCCCGCCGGGCCACCGCCCCCCGTAACGGGGGAGGAATAGTTAGCGCCGGGGGGAGAAAACCCGTCACCCAGCTTGAATTCGCAAGGCAAGGGATCGTCACCCGCGAGATGGAATATATCGCCATCCGCGAAAATCTCGGCCGCAAGGCGATGCTGGAAAACGCGCAAGAAACAATTGCGCTCGGCGAGAGCTTCGGGGCGGCGATCCCGCCCTTCATTGCGCCGGAATTCGTGCGCGACGAGGTTGCGCGCGGGCGCGCCATCATCCCGGCCAACATCAACCACCCCGAAACCGAGCCGATGATTATCGGCCGAAACTTCCTTACCAAGATCAACGCCAATATCGGCAATTCGGCCGTGGCCTCGTCGGTCGAGGAAGAAGTCGACAAGATGGTGTGGGCGATCCGCTGGGGCGCCGACACGGTGATGGACCTCTCGACGGGCCGGAACATCCACAACACGCGCGAATGGATCATCCGCAATTCACCGGTTCCGATCGGCACGGTGCCGATTTATCAGGCGCTCGAGAAGGTCGGCGGCGTCGCCGAGGATTTAACGTGGGAGGTCTATCGCGACACCCTCGTCGAGCAGGCCGAGCAGGGTGTCGACTATTTCACGATCCACGCCGGCGTAAGGCTCGCCTACATTCACTTAACGGCCGAGCGCGTCACCGGCATCGTGTCACGCGGCGGCTCGATCATGGCGAAGTGGATGCTCGCCCGCCATGAAGAGAGCTTCCTCTATACGCATTTCGAAGAAATCTGCGAGATCATGCGCCGCTACGACGTGTCGTTCTCATTGGGCGATGGCTTGCGCCCCGGCTCCATCGCCGACGCCAACGACCGCGCGCAGTTCGCCGAGCTCGAAACCCTCGGGGAGCTCACCAAAATCGCCTGGGATCGCGGCTGTCAGGTGATGATCGAGGGCCCCGGCCATGTGCCGATGCACAAGATCCGCGTCAACGTCACGAAGCAACTTGAGACATGCGGCGAGGCGCCGTTCTACACGCTCGGGCCCCTCGCGACCGACATTGCGCCCGGCTACGACCACATCACGTCGGGCATCGGCGCGGCGATGATCGGCTGGTTCGGCACCGCGATGCTCTGCTATGTGACGCCCAAGGAGCATCTGGGCCTTCCCGACCGCGACGACGTCAAGGCCGGCGTCATTACGTATAAAATCGCTGCCCACGCCGCCGATCTCGCCAAGGGCCATCCGGCCGCGCAAGTACGCGACGACGCGTTAAGCCGCGCGCGTTTCGAATTCCGCTGGGAGGATCAATTTAATTTAAGCCTCGACCCCGAAACCGCGCGCGACTTCCACGACAGGACCCTGCCGAAGGAAGCCCACAAGGTGGCGCATTTCTGTTCCATGTGCGGACCGAAATTCTGTTCGATGAAAATCACCCAGGACGTCCGCGATTACGCGGCGGGCCTGAGCGATAATGAAAAGCAGATGCTTTATCCCGACACGGACAAAGTTAGGGATTCCTCCCCCGCTCGCGGGGGAGGTGGTCGCGAAGCGACCGGAGGGGGCGCGGCGCCCCTCTCGAAAGCCGAAGCCGAACAGGGCATGCGCGAGATGAGCGAGAAATATAAGGAAATGGGCTCGGAGCTCTACCTCGACGCCGAGGCGGTGAAGAAGGCGAATGAGGGGTTGTAATTAATCGGTGCCCAACAGTAGGTCGTCCTGAGGGAAATCATCAAGCCTAATCAATCCAACAAGCAACCATTGGTTTGCCGTTCCATGTGTTACATTGCGCAGTTTGTGAGTGCTAAAGGCTAGGACAAGGCCCGCCGAAAAATACTCATCTTCATACTTCGATTTAAGGATTTTTATCGCCTCGCATTCTCCATAGTCGCGACGAAACCGCATGTATGCGGTTGAAGTTTCCCAGTCGTCGCAGTCATGCTCCCGAGTTTTTCCGTCTGGGTCGCCCCATCTGAGTCTGAAGTGAACTGGGCATGGCTCAAGAGGTTTCGCTGTAGCATCGAATAACGACAGTTGATTCGCCAATTCGGCGTGCCTTCTTCGTTCCTTGTCTATTTCATCGTCGCTTTTCTTTGCGTGAAAAAGTGTGATTTTCTCGGGTTTCAGAATAGTCAAAGATTCGTTTCGCTCATTTGCCTGAGCAAATGATTGCCGAATGAGTGGGTTGAGGAACGGTCCGCGCTCGGCCTTTTTCAGCGATCCGCTAACGGAAATCGATTCTGGAATAACCTTTTGACTTTCAACCCGCTGATCGTTCGGTGATGTAGTGAACTTGTAACTTATCCAATTCCAGCGACGGAATTTTTGACCGTCGTTCAAAATTCGAAACGGCACAGGATATTGCCGTCGCCATCTGCGATCTCGACCGATGCCTGCGCAACAAACGGTCTCAAAATATTTGCTAGACCGATGCGGCAATGCCTTCACGAGGATGAAGCACTCGTCTTCTGTGGCTTGAAGATGACTCAACTTGTCGAACTCCCAAGTGAGTTGCCATTATTCCTTTTGAGGCCGCAATTTTATCAGTAATAATCTTTCGGTGGCAAGTAAAAGGATCTCTCTCATAACATAATAAACAAGCATTAGAGGATTTCGCGATTTCTATGATTTCTTCAATGGCGTATTGAGCGGCTTTTCTGCGAATCACATTTGAGTAGATACGTTTGAATTTTTTCCAATCTCCCGCTCGCGCGGCCTCGCGCCCCTCTTTTGGATCGCCAAGTTCTGGAAAGTGCAAATATTCAACTCCAATCTCTGCCAGCGCATCTGAAAGCACCGTTTTCGAAAAGCCTCTTCGCCGTGATTGGGCGCGCTCCCTAACATCCACCAGCACCTCAACGTTTGAGGCCGCTATTGTTGCGACAAAATCTTTGAGAGACGCGCCCTCATAGCCAATAGTTGAAAGCATCACTGTATCCCTAGCTGTTGCGTGAGGCTCGTTAAAACTGGTTACTAGATTATTAACGGTGTTGAATTCAAGGCTTACACGAGATAGCTGCAGTATAACATGTGAAATTTCTCTCACTTCCTGACGATTTTGTATCGTGAAGCTCTCTTATATGTCACCTCCGCATCTTCACCATCGGGCATTCGACCCATCCGATCGACGCGTTGCTGGCGCTTCTTGCAGGCGCGGGCGTTGGGGTGGGGCTTTGGGATCGGCATCGTTTGGCCCTAGCCCCCTCCGTCTCGCTGCGCGAGACACCTCCCCCGTTTCACGGGGGAGGAATAG
>JBHHVZ010000129.1:0-6233 GCA_046756245.1 Parvularculaceae bacterium | reverse complement strand
GGTCGATTCGGGCGTCGGCGGCGCGGTCGCCGATGCGGTGGGCGAACGCCTCGCGCGTCTCGCGCAGGGCGCGCAGGTGCTTGTGGTGACCCATTCGCCCCAGGTCGCCGCGCGCGCCGACGCTCATTGGCGGGTCGACAAGCGTCAAAGTCGGGCGTCGACGGAAACAACCGTCAGCGTGCTCGACGCAGAAGCGCGGATCGAGGAAATCGCCCGCATGCTTTCGGGCGCGCGCGTCACCGACGAGGCCCGCGCAGCGGCGCGGCGGCTGCTCGACGCGCCGGTTGCAGAGGTTGCAAGGCCGCGCCGTAAAAAGGCGGGTTGAGGCGCGTCATGTCCAATGCAAAGACGCCCGTCGACAGACTGTCGCGCGAGGCCGCCGCCAAGGAACTGGCGCGGCTGGCGAAAGTCATCGCCGACGCCGACGCCGCTTATTACCGGGAAGACGCGCCGGTTATGACGGATGCGGAATATGACGCGCTCGTCCGGCGTAACCTATTGATTGAAAAACGCTTTCCGAAACTGAAGCGGGCCGACAGTCCGTCGGGGCGGGTCGGGGCCGCGCCGTCGCCGAAATTCGAAAAGGTCCGTCACGCCGTCGCCATGCTGTCGCTCGAAAATGCGTTTGACGGCGAGGATGTCGCCGATTTCGCCGCGCGGGTGAGGCGGTTTCTCGGGCTTGGCGAGGATGCGCCGCTCGCCTTCACCGCCGAACCGAAAATCGACGGCGCCTCGTTGAGTCTGCGTTATGAAAAGGGCGCGCTCGTGCTCGCTGCGACCCGCGGCGACGGCCAGGAAGGCGAAAACGTCACCGCCAATGTCTTGACCGTCGCCGACATCCCACGAGTCCTCAAAAACACGCCGGACATTCTCGAAATACGCGGCGAAGTCTACATGACGCATGACGACTTTGCGGCGCTTAACGAACGTCTGGAACGCGAGGCGAAAGCGGAAGGAAAAGAGCCGAAACTTTTCGCCAATCCCAGGAACGCCGCCGCCGGCTCGCTGCGCCAGCTCGACGCCGCCGTCACCGCCATGCGGCCGCTGCAATTCTTCGCCTATGGCTGGGGCGAATTGAGCGAAGCGTTCGCCGACACGCAATTCGCCGCCGTCGCGCGTCTCAAGGCCTGGGGCTTTCCGGTTAATCCGTTGACGGAGCGGTGCGAAAGCGTCGAAGCGATGCTCGCCTTTCACCAATCGGTCGAGGAACGCCGCGCCACGCTCGGCTATGACATTGACGGCGTCGTCTACAAGGTCGACCGGCTCGATTATCAGGAGCGCTTGGGCTTCGTCTCGCGCAGCCCGCGCTGGGCGATTGCGCACAAATTCCCGGCCGAGCAGGCGACGACGGTGCTCGAAAGAATCGACATTCAGGTCGGACGCACCGGCAAGCTCACGCCGGTCGCGCGATTGAAACCCGTCACCGTCGGCGGCGTCGTCGTCTCGAACGCGACCCTCCACAATGAAGACGAAATCGCCCGCAAGGACGCCCGCGTCGGCGACACGGTGGTCGTGCAGCGCGCCGGCGATGTTATCCCACAGGTCGTTCGCGTGGTGAAAGAGAAACGCAAGAAAGGCGCGAAGCGTTATGTCTTTCCGAAAAAGTGCCCGATCTGCAAAAGCCATGCGGTGCGCGAGGAAGGCGAGGCCGACCACCGCTGCACGGGCGGGCTTGTCTGTCCGGCGCAGGCCGTCGAACGCCTGAAGCATTTCGTCTCGCGGAATGCGTTCGACATCGAAGGCCTCGGAACGAAACAGATAGAGAGTTTTTTCGAACAGGGAATCGTCCGCGAACCCGCCGACATATTTACGCTCGAAGAAAGACAGGCGGACGGAAAGATCGATCTTTACCGCTACGAGCTTAACGAAGACGGGACGCGCAAGCGCGACAAGACCGGAATCCAAAAACCTCCAACCAACAAGAAATCCATCGAAAACCTCTTTGAGGCGATCAATACTCGGCGCGAAATCGCGCTCGCGCGGTTCATCAACGCGCTCGGCGTGCGCCATGTGGGCGAGACCAACGCGCGCATGTTCGCCCGCGCCTATGGAACGTTCGAGGCGTTCCGCAAGGCTGCGATCGCCGCCGCCGATCCCGGCTCGCCGGCCTATCAGGAAATGCTCTCCATCGACGGCGTCGGCGCGCTCGTGGCGCAAAGCGTCATCGACTTTTTCGCCGAAGACCATAACGAAAAGGCGCTCGACCGGCTGCTCGCGGAAGTAACGCCGGAACAGGCCGAAGCCGTCGCCGCCGACAGTCCTGTCGCGGGCAAGACGGTCGTCTTTACAGGCAAGCTCGAACTCTTCACCCGCGACGAAGCGAAAGCGCGCGCGCAGGCTCTCGGCGCCAAGGTGGCGGGCTCGGTGTCGGCGAAGACAGACTATGTGGTCGCGGGGCCGGGCGCCGGGTCGAAACTCAAGAAAGCCGAAGCGCTCGGCGTGCGGGTCCTCTCCGAAAGCGACTGGCTGGCGTTAATCGGCGGCTAAATCGCCTGCGTCGCCTGTGCGAGCCAGTCAGCGACATCCTTCGGCAGGAGCGGCGTCAATGTCGCTCGCACCCGCGCGTGATAGGCGTTCAGCCATTCGCGCTCGATTTCGCTCAGCAGGTTCGCGTCGACAAGGGCGAGGTCGATCGGCGCCAGCGTGATGGTCTCGAATCCCATCATTTCGCGTTCGCCGCCTTCGATCGGCGCGAATTCCGTCACGATCACGAGGTTTTCGATCCTGATGCCGAATTCGCCGGTCTTGTAATAGCCGGGCTCGTTGGAAATGATCATGCCGGGCATCAGGGCTTGCTCGTTCGGCCAGTTGGCGATGCGCTGCGGGCCTTCATGCACGCCGAGAAAACTGCCGACCCCATGCCCGGTGCCGTGGGCGTAATCGAGTCCCGCCTCCCACAACGGCCGGCGGGCGAATGCGTCGAGCTGGTGCCCGGTCGTTCCTTTTGGAAAGCGCGCCGTCGCCAGCGCGATATGGCCTTTGAGCACGCGCGTGAAGCGGTCGCGCATTTCCGCCGTCGGCGTGCCGACCGCGACCGTGCGCGTAATATCCGTCGTGCCGTCCGGATACTGGCCGCCGGAGTCGATGAGAAAAAGCGAATCCTGAACGAGCGCCTGATTGGTCTCCGTCGTCACCCTGTAATGCACGACCGCGCCGTGGGGCCCCGCGCCGGAGATCGAGTCGAAGCTCAAATCCACAAGCCCGTCGTTTTCCGCGCGGAAGGATTCGAGCTTTTTTGCCGCCGAAATTTCATCGACCTCGCCCGAGCGCGCCTTGAGGGAAAGCCAGTGCAGAAACCGCGTCACCGCCGCGCCGTCGCGCACATGGGCTGTGCGCGCGCCGTCGAGCTCGACAGCGTTCTTGCAGGCGCGGGGCAGCGCGCAAGGGTCTGGCGCCTCGATGATCTCGGCGCCCGCTTCGCGCAGGATCGCGGCGAATTTTTCCGGCGCCAGCGCCGGGTCGACCGCGACTTTCAATTTCTTCTTTCCAAGATTTTCGAGCGCGCCAGCGAAATCCGCCTCGTCGCGCAGATCGACATCGTCGCCCAAATCACCGGGCAGGGCGTTGTCGACCTTTTGCGGGTCGAGAAAGAGCGCCGTCTTGCCGTCCGCATACAGAATAGCGCGACCGTGCGGCAAGGGCGTCCGCGATACGTCGGCGCCGCGGATGTTGAAGAGCCAGGCGATCGACGGCGGCGCGGTGATGAGGGCGGCGTCGGCGCCGGACTTGCGGATCGTTTCGGCTGCTTCGGCGCGTTTGTCGGCCGAGGATTTGCCTGCGTGGGCGAGGGGATGCGGCTTAACCGGCGCGGCGGGTTTTTCCGGCCGGTCCTTCCAGGCCGCGTCGAGCGGGTTCGCCTCGACGGCGACAAGCTCGAAACCGGCTTTCCCGGCCGCGTCGTTCAGTTTCTTGACGCCGGAGACCGTATGCAGCATCGGGTCGTAGCCGATGCGCGCGCCGCGGCGCGCATGTTCGGCGAGCCATTTATCGGGCGGGTTGTCGGTCAGATCCTCGTAAGCGAAATAGGCGTCGTCGGCCTGCTCGCGGGCCTGCAGCGTGTAGCGGCCGTCAACGAACAGCACCGCCTTGTCCTGAAAGACGACCGCGGCGCCGGCCGAGCCGGAAAAGCCAGACGCCCACATCAGCCGTTCAGCATGAGCCGGGATGTATTCATTCTGATATTCGTCGTCATGCGGAATGATGAAGCCATCGAGCTTCTGCCTTTTCATTTCCACGCGCAGAAGCGGCAGGTGCTTGCCGGCGAATGTGCGGTCGGCGACGGGATCGAAGGATTGGAACATATGAGATTGTAGGTTGTAGGTGGGAGACTTTGTATGTCGTCCTCATCCTACAGCCTACCACCTGCCACCTACCACCTACAACCTTACGAACAACAACACCGGCCAGGCCGGCTGATCAAGGCGGTTTAGAAGGCGAAAGCCGGCGTTTTCATAAGCGGCCGCCACCTCCGGCGCCTGTTCTTTCAGCATCCCCGCCAGCATGACGCGGCCGGCCCTTTCCACATGGCGCGCCATCTCCGGCGCAAGCTCGCATAAAGGGCCGGAAAGAATGTTGGCGAAGACGAAATCGAGCGGCGCGGCGGCGGCGATGTCAGGGTGGTCGAAGCCGGCGGCGACGCGCGTTTTCACCCTGTCGCCGACGCCGTTGAGCGCGGCGTTTTCGGCGGCGATCTCGACCGACTTCTCGTCAATGTCGACAGCGAGCACGTTGCGGTCCCAGAGCTTCGCCGCGGCGATCGCCAGCACCGCCGAGCCGCAGCCGAGATCGAGGATAACGTTCGGCGCGAACCCGGCGAACCGGTCGAGCAGAGTCAAACATCCCGCCGTCGTCGGATGATGGCCGGTGCCGAACGCCTGATTGGCGTCGATGCGGATGGAAATAAGATCGGGCTCATTGGGCAGTTTGTCCGCATCATGGATTCCGTAAAGAACGAACCGTCCGATCCGCACAACGCCAAGGCCTTCCAGCGCGTGCGCAACCCAGTCCTTGTCGGGGACGGTTTCGAGCGCGCCGGCGCCGAGACCGGCGACATCCGATGCGCGCGCATTCAGCGCGTCAATGTCGGGGCGCGACATGTAATAGGCTTCGAGAGTCCATCCGGTCTCGTCGTCATCCGCCGTCGAATCGTCTTTCGCGATGCTGATGGCGCCGGGCGCGCGCGCATCGTTTTCGAGCGTGTCGCTCAAAGAGTTGAGCGCCGCCCGATCGCCCCGCCAGACTATCTTGAAAGACGGCATCGTGCTTTCTCCGGGCCTATTGGTGGCCCCAGTCGTCGTCTTCGGCGCCGTTCGGCGAATGGCCGAGCGCTTCGCCATCCGTCGAACAGCCGAGGCCGAGCACGGTGCGGTTGGCGTAGGCGAAATAGGCGGCGACCTGATTAATCTCGAGAATCTCGCCGTCGTTGAAACCGGCTTTGCGCAAGGCGTCGATATCAGCCTCGCAAACAGACGAAGGCGCGCGTGTGAGCTTGCCGGCGTAATCGAGGCCCGTGACTTCCCGATCATCGAGCGCGCCGCCGGGCGCGACGTCGCCTTGAAGCCCGGCCTCCAATGCGGCGCGGATGGCGCTCGCCTTATCGTCGTCGCCAAGCGCGCGGGCGAGGCCGGCGAAATGATGGTCGACGCAATAGGCGCAGCCGTTCAATAGGCTCACATAAACGCCGACGGCTTCGAGATACCATTTCGGCGAACGGTTCGATGAATGGTGCAGCACGGACTTGTAAAGCGCCATGTGCCCTTCAAGCGTGTGCGGGCGCAGGCTGTGGGCGAGAAGAATATTGTCGACGCGCCCGTCCGGCCCCTTGACGCGGTCGTAAAGGCTTTTCAGCCGGCCTTCGGCGTCGCTTTGCGAAATAGTTTTGATGAACGTCATGATCTGGCTTATGTGTTCTAACCGGCGCTGGAAGCAACCACTGCTTGCATAACATGTTTGCGAACTAACCGCCCACAGCGATGTTCAAAAACATGCAATTATTACTAACAGGGGGAGGTCGTGGAGATGAAACATATTCTTGCATTCACAACCGCAGCCATAACGGCCACTTCGTGCGCTCCACTCGACACGCGTGAGGCTGATGAAGCCGAAATTCGGGAATCTTATAACGCATGGGTGACGGCCACCAACGCCAGGGATATCGAGCGCTGGGCGGCGTTCTTGGCGCCCGACGCCATATTCCTGCCGCCTGATGCGCCAGCGCTGGAAAATACCGAAGC
>JBHHVZ010000128.1:0-6239 GCA_046756245.1 Parvularculaceae bacterium | reverse complement strand
GCCGAAGGCGAGGGACTTCGGTTATTCCGGGAAAACTATCTGGAAGTCAGCCAGAATGGCGCGCCGCCGGCCGTCTATCCTTATGTTTTTGTCGCGCCGTCGAATACGGGACTTCATTCCGGACACGACCTGGATCGCGATGGCGTTGCAACGAAAGAGCCCGGCTCGCGCGAATATGGCGGCGATGCGTTCGGCTATGGCGAGTTTCCCGGACAGTTCGCCATGGCGGTGCTGTCGAAATTTCCGATCGACGAAGAAAACGCCCGCACGTTCCAGACCTTCCTTTGGAAGGACATGCCGGGCGCAATGATCCCCGACGATGCGGCTGCGCCTGCGCCGGCCGACTGGTATGCGCCGGAAGCGCTCGCCGATTTTCGACTGTCATCGAAAAATCACTGGGACATACCGATTCTGGTCGACGGCGCGCGCGTGCATCTGCTGGCAAGCCATCCGACCCCGCCCGGTTTCGACGGGCCGGAAGACCGCAACGGCAAGCGCAACCACGACGAAAACCGTTTCTGGGCGGATTATATTTCGGGCGAGGGCGATTACATCTATGACGACAATGGCGGGCGGGGCGGCCTGACGCCGGGCGCGCGCTTTGTGATCATGGGCGACCTCAACGCCGACCCGCATGACGGGGGCGCGGTCGAGGGCGCCATCGGCCAGCTTCTGAACGCGCCTGAGATCGCCGCGGCGCCGGCGCCGCAAAGCGCAGGCGGCGCCGCACAATCAGCGTCGCAGGCCGGCGCCAATCTCGCCCATGCCGGCCCGGCCGTCGAGGACACGTCCGATTTCAACGACGATCCGGAAAAGGGCGTCGGCAATCTGCATCTCGATTATGTCCTGCCGTCAAAGTTCGGACTGAAAACCGCGCGCAGCGGCGTTTTCTGGCCGGCGCCAGGGGAAGCCCATTACGATCTGGTCGGCCCCGGTTATCCGGTCGAGAGCTCCGATCACCGGCTGGTGTGGCGCGACCTTGTTATTTTGCAGGAAGAATGAAACAGGAGACTTTTAAAACGTTGCAGCAAACAGAGGCCGGTCGGGGCTGAAACCGGAGCGCTTCATGCCCTCGGAATTCCAGGCGAAGGCGACCTCGCCGTCGCGCGAGACCGCAATGACGCCGCCATTGCCGCCAAGCCGCGCAACGTCTTTGATAAGGCCGCTTGCGGCCTGTTGCAGATCGGCGCCCTGATAGCGCACGCGGCTCGCAACATCCTGCGCGCCGCCGGCGAGAATGAAATATTCGCCGAGCCCGGTGCAGGACGCGGCGCAGAATTCATCCGCCCAGGTTCCCGCTCCGATAAGCGGCGTGTCGCCGACCCGGCCTTCGAGCTTGCCGAAGACGCCGCCGGTCGACGTCGCCGACGCGAGCCGGCCGGATCGGTCGAGCGCCACGGCGCCGACCGTGCCGTGACCGAGCTCGTCTTTCGTCATTTCGTCGGGATTGACGCCCGCCGGCGTCACGTAATAGGCGGTCGGATCGGTCACGAATTCGAATCCTTGCGCACGGCAGAAATGTTCCGCGCCGACGCCTGCCAGCATGACATGAGGAGTCTTTTCCATCACTGCGCGCGCCGCCCGGATCGGACTCTTGATGTCGGCGACGGCGGCGATTGCGCCGGCCTGGCGCTTAAGGTCGCCGCATTCGCCGGCCATGATCGAGGCGTCGAGTTCGGCGTAGCCGGCCCGGTTTGGCGCAGCGCCCTTGCCGGCGATGTAAAGGCCCGACGCCTCCATCTCGGCGACCAATGTTTCAACGACGTCGAGCGCCGGCGCGCCGTCTTTCAGCATGGCCTCGCCGCGTCCCGCGAGCGCCAGCAAATGCGCTTCGGCTCTTGAGTAATCGCGGCTCTTTTTGGCGCCGGCGCCGCCATGCAGCGCCAGCGCGCAGGGGGGAGGTCTGGTCATCGGGTTCCCGTCGCAAACGACGATGTCATTTTAGCGCGTTCGCGCGTCTAGAGCATGTTCTCCGAAATGCGAGTCGGAGAACATGCTCTAGGCTTTTGTTTTGTCGCGCATTTTATCCGAAACCCGGTTCCCACTTTTCGGAATGCGCTCTAGCCAATCGCTGCGCGGGCCCTTAAGAAAACGTCGAAAAGGAGATCGCCATGACGACGCTTGCGCTTGTCCGCCACGGCCAGAGCGAATGGAATCTGCAGAACAGGTTCACCGGCTGGGTTGACGTCGATCTCTCCGACAGGGGCAGGAAGGAGGCCGTCAAAGCCGGCGCGCTCTTGAAGGAAACGGGCATTGAGTTTTCCGCCGCTTATACTTCGGTGCTTAAACGCGCCATCCGCACGCTTTGGATCGCGCTCGATGAGATGGACCGGATGTGGCTGCCGGTGACGCGATGCTGGCGGCTTAACGAGCGTCACTATGGCGGACTGACGGGGTTGAACAAGGCGGAAACCGCCGAAAAGCATGGGCCCGAGCAGGTCAAGATCTGGCGGCGCAGTTTCGATACGCCGCCGCCGCCGCTCGACCCTGAAAGCCCCTACAATCCGGCGAAGGATCCTCGTTACGCCGGGCTTGATGCGGCCGAGCTGCCGCTCACCGAATCGCTGAAACTGACTCTTGAGCGGGTCGAGCCGTACTGGCGCGAAGAGATTGCGCCGCGCCTCGCCGAAGGCGAATCGCTCCTCGTCGCCGCCCACGGCAATTCCATCCGCGCGATGGTGAAGCTTCTTCTTGATGTGTCGGATACGGACATAGTCGGCGTCGAGATTCCGACCGGCAATCCGCTGATTTTCGAGTTTGATGAGGGCTCGCTTGTCCCCCGCGCCGCCCGCTATCTCGACGCCGCGCGGTCGGAGACGATTCCGACATTGCCGTAAGATCGTCATTCGCCGGCGATGACGCCAGTCTTGGTAAGGCGTTCGACATCTTCATCAGATAGAGCCAGCCGCGCCGACAGGATCTCCGCCGTCTGCGCGCCAAGCTTCGGCGGCGCGTGGTCGTAGCGGGCAGGCGTTGCGGAATATTTCACCGGGTGGACGACGAAAGCCTGATCCGGCGCGTCCTTACGGTCCATGGCCACCGTCATGCCGCGCGCTTTCGTCTGCGGATCGGCGAATACTTCAGCGATTGTGTTGATCGGGCCCGCCGGCACGTTGGCGGCTTCGAGTTTTGCCAGCCAATGCGCGGTCGTGTCGTGCGCCAGGGTCGGCGCCAGCATGTCAGCCAAAGCGGGGCGGTTCGTCACCCGGTTGCGGTTTTTTCGAAAGCGCGGGTCGTCGGCAAGTTCCGGCGCTTCAAGCACGGAGCAGAAGTCGCGGAACTGTCCGTCATTGCCCACCGCGATCACCATATGGCCGTCGGCGGTCTTGAAGACCTGATAGGGCGCGATATTCGGGTGGGCGTTGCCGAGCCGTTTCGGACTGTCGCCGGAAACAAGATAGTTCGCCGCCTGATTGGCCAGCATGGCGATTTGGCAGTCCATGAGCGACACGTCGAGATGCTGGCCCTCGCCCGTGCGCTCGGCGTGGCGCAACGCGGCGAGAATCCCCGCAGCGGCGTTCATGCCCGCGTAAAGATCGGCGATGGCGACGCCGACTTTCATCGGCTCGCCGCCTTGCGCGTCGTCGGGCTGGCCCGTGATCGACATCAGCCCGCCCATCGCCTGAATCATATAGTCATAGCCGGGACGCGCCGCATAAGGCCCGGTCTGGCCGAAACCGGTGATCGAGCAATAAACGAGACGCGGGTTGAGCGCTTTCAGCGCATCGTAATCAAGGCCGTATTTCTTCAGTCCGCCGAGCTTGAAATTCTCGATCAGGATGTCGGCCTGCTCGGCGAGTCGGCGCACCAGCGCCGCGCCTTCCGGCCGGGAGATATCGACCGCGACGGATTTCTTGTTGCGGTTGGCGGCGAGAAAATAGGCCGCATCCGTCGCTTCGCCCTTGTCGTCATGCAGGAAAGGCGGGCCCCAGCCGCGGGTGTCGTCGCCGCCGTCGGGGCGCTCGATCTTGATCACCTCGGCGCCGAGATCGGCGAGAAGCTGGCTCGCCCACGGGCCGGCGAGAACGCGCGACAGATCGAGTACGGTGACGCCTTCGAGGGCGGCGGGCGGGCGGGGCGCGGTCATGGCGCGACGATAGAGCGTTTTCAGGAAAAGTGGATACCGGTTTTCCGTCGAAAACGCGATAAAACAAGACTCCAGCGCGCTCGCCTGCCCGCGCAAGGACGCCCATCCTGTTTGACCCGCCGCCCGGGAAACGATTTTATAGGCGCCGGCTAGTGTCCCGAACCAGAAATTCATTTTATTTGCAGCGAGCTCGGGACGAATTTCTGGTTCGATAAGGACACTGGCAAATTCAAAGTGCTAGTGTGGCTTTTGGGTCAGGAATTCGCTCCATCGCCCGCTGCAATATTTTAGCGAATTCCTGACCCGCCACACTAGAAGGAGACGCCCCATGCAGGGTCTGATGATGGATCGTCCGCTCCTGACGACGGAGATCCTCAAACACGCCGTGCGCAATTACCGCAACACCGAGATCGTCACGCGCACGGTCGAGGGGCCCATCCACCGTTACACGTTTGCGGACTCGGAAAAGCGTATCAAGAAACTCGCCAACGCGCTCGTTAATCTGGGCGTGAAACAAGGCGACCGGATCGGCGTCATCGGCTGGAACACCCATCGCCAGTTCGAGCTTTACTACGCGATCGGAGGGATCGGCGCGGTCTGCCATACGATCAATCCGCGACTCGGCGTCGAGAATGCGCGCTATGTCATCAACCACGCCGAAGACGAATTACTGTTTTTCGACACGACTTTCGCCCCGCTTGTGGCCGAACTTGCGCCGGGGCTGAAAACCGTCAATCGGTACTGGGCGCTCACTGACAATGAGCACGCGCCCGACATCGGCCGGCCCGTCGAGATATATGAAGAGCTGATCGCGCCCGAAAGCGATGCGTTCGACTGGCCGGATTTCGATGAAAACACCGCCGTCGCGCTCTGTTACACATCGGGCACGACAGGACTGCCGAAAGGGGTTCTGTACAGTCATCGCGCGCTTGTTCTGCAGACGCTGGCGGCATCTTCGGCGAGCGTGCTGGCCTATCGGGAAGGCGATGCCGTTCTGCCCGTCGTGCCGATGTTTCACGTCAATGCGTGGAACATGCCTTATTCCTGTCCGATGATCGGGTGCAAATTGGTCTTTCCTGGCCCCGGTCTCGATGGCGAAAGCCTATGCGAACTCTTTGAGAAAGAGAAAGTCACGCACGCGCTCGGCGTGCCGACGATCTGGCTCGGGATGCTTCATTATCTGGAAGAAACCGGCAAGACGCTGCCGTATCTAAAATCGCTGCTGGTTGGCGGCGCGGCGCTTTCGGAAGCGCTCATTCGCGGGTTCGAAAAACTCGGCGTCGAAATGATTCAGGGCTGGGGCATGACAGAGATGTCGCCGGTCGGAACGGTCAACACGCCGGGTCCTGACTTTCACGATCTTCCGGACAGGGAGCGTTACGATAGGCAGTTGATGCAGGGCAAGGGGCTGCCGCTGGTCGACATGCGCATTGTCGACGAAGAGGGAAATCTTTTGCCGCACGACGGCGAAACGGCGGGCCGGGTTCAGGTGCGCGGCGCCTGGGTGATTGGCGAATATTTCGGGGCCGAGAGCCCGACTCTCACCGATGACGGCTGGTTCGACACGGGCGACGTCG
The DNA here is from genome assembly GCA_046756245.1 of Parvularculaceae bacterium. GTDB lineage: Bacteria > Pseudomonadota > Alphaproteobacteria > Caulobacterales > Parvularculaceae. The sequence goes on along the minus strand of JBHHVZ010000128.1, from coordinate 575 downwards.
CCACGATCGACAAGGACGGATTTCTTCAGATCACCGACCGCTCGAAAGACGTCATCAAGTCCGGCGGCGAGTGGGTGTCCTCGATCGACGTCGAAAACGCCGCGCTTTTGCATCCCGCCGTCGCTCAGGCCGGCGTCATCGGCGTTCCCCACCCCAAATGGCAGGAGCGCCCGCTGCTTATCGTGGTGAAAAAACCGGGCGCCGACGTTTCGGCTGAAGACCTCAAAGCCTTTGTCAGCGAACGGCTTCCAAAAATCGCATGGCCGGACGCGGTCGAATTCGTCGATGCGTTGCCGCTCGGCGCCACCGGCAAGGTGTTGAAGACCGAACTTCGGAAGATGTTCAAGGATTACGAATTGCCGGGGTAGGATTGGCGATCATTGAAGCGTGATCGCAAACCTGGCTTCAATCAAACACATTGTTGTCATTGCCGGGCCCCCGGGTCCGCGCAAAGCGCGGCCCGAGGATAAACTTGTCCCGGCAATCCATGGGCGCCTGCGTCGAGCCCTTGGCCTGAGATCCCCGGAACAAGTCCTACGAGATTCACACATCTCGGGCGCGGCTCCAGCCGTGTT
>JBHHVZ010000127.1:0-6438 GCA_046756245.1 Parvularculaceae bacterium | reverse complement strand
GACGGCGGTTGCGGCGATAACGGCCGGATAGGCGGCGGGAAAGCGGGGCGCGGCCGCCGGGCCGTCATTGCCGACCGCGGCGACGACGGTCATTCCCTTTGAATTTGCGCGCAGGATCGCCGCTTCCAGAACGGCGTTGGGCGGCCCGGTCATGCTCATATTCACGATGTGGACGCCTTCGCCGGAGAGCCAGTCGAGCGCGCGCACGAGGCTCGCCGTCGTCGCCGCCTCAGCATTCGTCGGCGTCTTGAAGAATACTGACGCAGCGAAGAGTTTGGCATTCGGCGCGACGCCGCGATAGACGCTATCCTCGCCCGCCAAAATCGAGGCTATCGCCGTGCCGTGTTCGCTCGGCCGTGGCGCGTCATAAGGCACGAAGTCGGCCGAGGTGATTGCGGCGTCGGCGAGGGCGGGGTGGTCGACGTCGATGCGCGTGTCGACGAGGCCGATCGTTACCGCCGCGCCGCCGTCGGGAAGACGGAAATCATCGAAAATATCGGACGCCGCCTCGGGGCGATCGTTTCTTTCCGACGCGCCTTCCGCCCTATAGAGGTGGTTGTAGTCAATTTCGGCGTCAGGGGCGACGGCGGCGATGTCGTTCGATGCCTCTTTGAAACTGACGCTTTCGGGTGGCGTTATGCGCGCGAGAATGAGATCGAGGCTGTTCAGCGCCTTGACGCGTTGCGCTGCGTATCCGCGGTCGGACAAAGCAGCAAGCGCATCTGCATTGATCAGAACGAGCCATTCATTTCCGATCACCGCGTTACCGTCATCGTCGAAGTCTAACTCAAACGATTCAATTACGGCGTCGCGCGACGGTTCGTTGTGTTCGGACTCCTCGTCCTCGGACTCCTCGTCCTCGTCATCATCATCATTGCGGCCGCTGTTGCTGCTTCCGCTTCCGCTGTTGTCTTCGTCTCCGTTTTCGCCGGCGCTTTCGTCTTCATGCGCGCCGCCATCGCCGGCGTTTTCTTGTTCTTCTTGCGAACCCGATCCGCTTGAGAACGATCCGCTTCCGGAGTTATCGAATAAAGCCTCCGGATCATCGTCTTTCGAATCTTCATCCTCCCGGCGGTCTTCGGCGTCTTCTTCCGCTTCGGCGGCGACGTCCCCATCGACGCCGTCCTCCGCGCCGCCGCTTGGCCCGCTGCGATCCTCGACTTCATCGTCGATCCGATCCTCGATTTCGTCTTCGAATTTTTCGTCCGGGCCGCTCTTGTCTTCTACGTCGCTTTTTATTTTTTCCTCGACGGCGTCCTCGATTTCGTCTTCAAGATCGCCGCCGCCCGGCCCGCTCTTGTCAATGACGTCCTCTTCGATCGAATCCTCGAGACTGTCCGCCAGCGTATCTTCTAGGCTGTCTTCAATGTCGCTTTCCACGGAGTCCTCGACGCTGTTTTCGATCTCGCCGCCGATCCTATCCTCAACTGCGTCATCGACAGCGTCTTCGAGGCCTTCGACGAGCGCGTCTTCAATGTCGTCTTCAATATCGTCTTCGGGCGCGCCGTCGCTGCCTGAGCCCGGCGCGGCGCGTGCAACTTCAAATGCGGGAACCGGCCCGTCGGCGAAAAAACCGTACGCCAGCGCCGCTGCAAATGCGGCGGCGAGCAAATGCTTGCGAAACGGCGAATTCGGGGCGTTTACCATGACAACAACGCGTACAGTCCTATAATCGGCGCTGGATGCTAATCCCTTAACGGGATAACGTCCACGAGAGGTAAATATTCCCCCCACGGTTGGAATAAATCCGGCCCCGAAACGTCGAAAAGGCAGATGGATCAACAGGCGCAGAGATTGCGTGACGGAATAGTAGAGCGCCTGCCGGAGTTGCGCCGCTTTTGCTTTGCGTTGACAGGCGCGGCGCATGCTGCGGACGACCTAATGCAGTCGACAGTAGAACGCCTGTTGGCGAAAGGCGTCCCTGACGACGCTGATCTGACGAAGTGGATGTTTCGCGTGTGCAAAAATATCTGGATCGATGAAATACGGGCCCGGCGCGTGCGCGGTCCTCATACGGATCCCGACGCGCTTGACAGTATTGCAAGCATCGACGGCGAACGCGCGGTGATGGGGCGAATTGCGCTCGGCGAAGTCCACGCGGCGATGGACCGGCTTCCGGAGGAGCAGCGCCTGGTGCTGGCGCTCGTCGCGCTTGAGGGACGCTCCTACAGGGAAGCCGCCGAGATTCTCGAAACGCCTGTGGGCACAGTGATGAGCCGGCTCGCGCGAGCCCGCAGGGCGGTGGCGGAGATGCTCGCCGATTCGTCGGCGAGCGCGACGGCGATCGGAAAATGACATGACTTATTCGGACGAAACATTATCCGCCTATCTGGACGGCGAGCTTTCCGGCGAGAAAGCTGACGCCTTGCGCCGCGCGTTGGAGCGCGAGCCGGCGCTAAAAGCGCGGCTCGATGCGCTCTCTGCGGCGGACGAAACCGTCCGCCGCGCTTACGCTTCTATCGACGATGCGCCGATGCCGGCCCGGCTGCTGAGATTGCTCGGCGTGGAAAAAGAAACGACGGGCGGGAGCCGCGGCGCCGACGTAACGCCGTCGCCGGCGAGAAAGCCGCTTCGGCGCGCGCCGGTCTGGTCGCTGCCGCTGGCGGCGTCTGTGGCGCTGCTGGCGGGCGTCGGGCTCGGCGCGGCGCTGTTTACAGAAGGGCCGGGCGAGGGCGCTGTTCGGTTTGCGGGCGTTATTGGCGCGTCGGATTCGCTATACGCCGCCCTTGAAACCGGTCGGAGCGGCGTCGCCGCGACCGTCGGCGGCGCGCAGGTGACGCCGCTGTTGACGTTCCGAACGGCTGACGGCGGCTATTGCCGAGAATTTGTGAGCAGGGACGACAGCGCGGGAATGCGCTCGGTGGCGTGCCGCGAAGGGTCAGCCTGGCGCGTCAAAATCGCCGTCGCCGACGCGCCGCTTGCGTCGGGCGCGTATTACGCCCCGGCGGCCGGCGCGAATGCGGCGATTGCAGTTTTTGTCGACGACGCCATCGCCGGCGAGCCCCTGAATCGCGATGATGAGGCGCGGTTGCTCGAAAACGGCTGGAAATCCTGATTCGCTGAAATATCCAGAGAGAAATTAGCGGCATTTCGTCGCATCGTTTGACGATGCAGATCAACGAGCCCGGTGCCGGATCGCCCTAACGCTCGCGCAGGGGAGAGCTTTGACGGAACACCTGACACTGAAAGGTATGACGCACAGAATCTTGAGCTTGATATGGGTCATTTCAGGGCGTCGAAGCCGCTCGACGACGTACTTAAAAAGGAGTTCGCCGAAGGAATGACGGCGGCGTATTACAAGCACGCCGTGTAGGCGTGCAGAATGGGAACAAGTCCCGCGGAGACGCAACTCGTCCGTGAGAGGGCTATTGTATCTTGCCGAAATTTATTAACAATATCTAGCGTGTCATTGCGCCGTATCAACTAGATATTGATGTCGCGCCCGAACACGCGTCTGTTCGATTCCGATGGCGCGCGACATTGCGCGCCGACAATCGTCAAAATTCAGGAGAAAACGATGAAGCAGGAAGCAGTCGTCGGCGCAGCGTCAGTATTGTCGGATACGGAACAGGCGATTGCTCCTCCAACATGTGTCGTCAAACGCAGCGGCGCGTCGGCGCCCTATGATCGGACGCGGATCGAGACGGCGATTGCAAAGGCCGGCGCGGCGAGCGGTGAAATAGAACGCGGCGCCGCAGCCGCCATCGCCAAGCTTGTCGAACTTAATCTTCGCATGACCGGTGATGAGACGCCGGCGATCGAGCGTATCCAGGATTGCGTCGAGGAAACGCTGATCGAAGGCGGCTTTGTCGAAACGGCGCGCCGCTATATCGCCTATCGCGCCAAGCGCGCGAACGCGCGGGCCGAACGGCGAACCCTCGTCGACGTCCAGTCGTCGATCGAGGAATATGTGAACCGAGCCGACTGGCGCGTGCAGGCTAACGCCAATCAAGGGTATTCGCTGGGCGGACTTATTCTGAACTCTTCCGGCAAGCTTTCCGCCAATTACTGGTTGGATCAGGTTTATCCGGAAGAGGTTGCGGCGGCGCATCGCGAGGGCGCTCTCCATATTCATGACCTCGACCTCTTGGCGGGTTATTGCGCCGGCTGGTCGCTGCGCACGATCCTCGAAGAAGGGCTCAATGGCGTTCCGGGCAAGATCGAGGCGGCGCCGCCGCGCCATTTTTCGAGCGCGCTCGGCCAGATCGTCAACTTTCTGGGCACGCTGCAGAACGAATGGGCGGGCGCCCAGGCGCTCAGCTCCTTCGACACTTATCTTGCGCCGTTCGTCCGCCTCGACGGGCTTGATTATCCGCAAGTGCGCCAGATGATGCAGGAGTTCATTTTCAATCTGAACGCGCCGTCGCGCTGGGGCACGCAGACGCCTTTCACCAATCTAACGTTCGACTGGACCTGCCCTGACGATTTGCGCGACACGGCGCCGATGATCGGCGGCGCGCATTGCGCTTTCGTCTATGGCGATCTCGCTGACGAGATGGCCCTGATCAACCGCGCATTCATTGAAGTGATGATGGAAGGCGACGCCAGGGGGCGCGTATTCACGTTCCCGATTCCCACTTACAACATTACGTCGGATTTCCGCTGGGACGACGAAAACGCCGAGCGGCTGTTCGAGATGACGGCCAAATACGGCCTTCCTTATTTTCAGAACTTCATCAATTCGGAAATGGAGCCCGGTCAGGTGCGCTCCATGTGCTGCCGGCTTCAACTTGATCTGCGCGAACTTTTGATGCGCGGCAACGGGCTTTTCGGCTCGGCCGAACAAACCGGCTCGATCGGAGTCGTCACCATCAACTGCGCGCGTCTCGGTTATCTCCATCGCGGCGACGGCGACGCGCTCTATGCCGCATTTGACGAGCTGCTCGATCTCGCCAAAACGAGTCTCGAACTCAAACGCAAGCAGGTGCAGCGTTTTCTTGACCAGGGTCTTTATCCGTTCACGAAGCGGTATCTGGGTACGTTCCGGAATCATTTTTCGACGGTGGGCGTAAACGGCGTCAACGAAATGATCCGGAATTTCACCGAAGACCGGGAAATGATCGCGACCGAATACGGACATGCTTTCGCCAGCCGGTTGCTGGAGCATGCGCGCGCGCGCATTCGCGAAATGCAGGAAGAAACCGGCCATTTATACAATCTGGAAGCATCGCCGGCCGAAGGCGCGACCTATCGCTTTGCGCGCGAAGACCTCAAGCGATTTTCCGATATCATCCAGGCGGGAACGCCGGATGCGCCGTATTATACGAACTCATCGCAGCTTCCGGTCGGCCTGACGGACGATCCGTTCGAGGCGCTGAGATTGCAGGACGATCTTCAATGCCGGTACACCGGCGGCACGGTGCTTCATCTTTATATGGGCGAGAAACTGTCAAGCGCGGAAGCGTGCAAGACGCTGGTTCGCAGAACGCTCAGTAAATTCAGGCTTCCCTATATTACGGTGACGCCCACATTCTCGATCTGCCCGACGCACGGCTATCTCGCCGGCGAGCATCAGTTCTGTCCGCACTGCGATAAATCGCCGCAAGTAGACGGCGAAGCCAAAAAACGGCAGATTTGCGAGGTCTGGACGCGCGTGATGGGGTATCATCGTCCAGTGGCGGCGTTTAACGCCGGCAAGCGCAGCGAACATGAAGAACGGCTGCATTTCAGGGAGCCTGTCCCTGCAGGCGCCGGGAGATGAGCGAAAAGGATTTCGACAGACCTGGCATTCGCATTGGCGGCGTCGCACGGTTTTCGAGCATCGATTATCCGGGCCGGCTGTCGGCGGTGCTGTTCTGCCAGGGCTGTCCGCTGAAATGTCCATACTGCCACAACGATCATTTACAGCCGGTGCGCGCCTGCGGCGAATTGCTGCGATGGGACGGCGTGCTCGATTTCCTCATGGAGCGCAAAGGGCTGCTTGACGCGGTCGTTTTCAGCGGCGGCGAACCGTTGATGCAAAAAAGGCTTCCCGCCGCCGTTCAAGACGTAAAATCTATGGGTTACGCCGTGGCGCTGCATACGGCGGGCGTTTCGCCGGGCCGGCTCGAAGCCTGCCTGCCATATCTTGACTGGGTGGCGTTCGACGTGAAAGCGCCGTTCTGGAATTATGGCGTCGTCGGGTCGGAGCGGGCCGGGCGCGCCGTACACGATGCGTTGACGGCGCTTCTCGGGTCGGGCGTTTCTTATGAAACGCGGATGACTGTTTTTCCACCCGACATGGGGCGCGACGCCGTCGACTGGGCGTGCGCTGTCTTGCCTGGAATGGGCGTTGAGCGATTCGTCATTCAGCGCGCGCGAAAAAGCGGCGCCGACGGGGTCGAAGACTATTATCCCGACGACGGCGTTTTCAGTGATCGCCGACTGATCGACCGCTTAACCAAGGCTTTCCGTTATTTCGAAGCGCGTGATTATGCTGCGGCCGAAGGACCGGTCTAG
>JBHHVZ010000126.1:0-6650 GCA_046756245.1 Parvularculaceae bacterium | reverse complement strand
ACAAAAACCTAGAGCATGTTCTCCGACTCGCATTTCGGAGAACATGCTCTAGCGCGTTTTCCGTTCGTATTGAATCCCAGGCGCCCCTCCAACTCCGCTCACCCCGGCGAAAGCCGGAGCCCAGAGCTGAGTTAGACTGGATCCCGGCTTTCGCCGGGATGAGCGGGGAATTGTTTTGTCTCTGATGAATTGCTCGACGCTCTAAGCCGGCTGCAATTTCGACGCTGCAGCGTCGGATTCAACCAGCGAGATAATCGCGCAACAGCTCGCGCGCGCGGGCGGCTGGCGGGAAGTCTTCGCCGATCCATGCCTCCTCCGCCGCTTTCAGGATTTGCGCAACCTTAGGCCCCGGTTCGACGCCGGCTTCGATTACATCCTTGCCTGACAAGGGGAATTCCGGCGGCGTCATGCGCTTCGAAAATGCGATGAGATCGCGCCATCCTTCAGCTTCGCCGGAGGTCGCTGCGGCGAGCAGGACGGCGTCCAAGAAGGTCTCCCGGCCCAGCCGATACTGGTTCGCACGCGCCTCTTTTTCTGAAAAGTCGGCCCGCAACCGGGCCGCGCCGGCGATCGCGCGTTTGCGCCGCGCCGCATCCGCATTCGAAAGACGCAGCCGCGCATCGATCCTCCTTCCTTCCTCGCCAAAGAGCGCCGCAAGCCCGAGCGGCGCGCCGGCGTCGGGCGCCAGTCCTTTTATCGTCCGGAGCGCTTCAAGCGCCGGCGCCGCGGGCCAGATTTCGGCCAGAACGCCGGCGTCGCGCATCGTTTCGACCGCCATAGGCGCGGCCGGCAGGCGCAGAATTTTCGAAAACTCGTCGCCGACACGCTCGGCCGAAAGCTGCGCGATGCCGGTTTTTAATTTTCGACACGCCGTCAGACCCTCCGGATCGAAGCCGTGTGCGAAGCGGGCGGAAAACCGGAAGAATCTCAGAATGCGAAGATAGTCTTCGCGGATGCGTGCTTCCGCCGCACCGATGAACCGCACGCGCTGCGCGCGCAAGTCCTCAATGCCGCCGACAGGGTCGTAGAGCCGGCGGTCGGGCGTCAGATAGATGGCGTTGATGCGAAAGTCGCGCCGCTCGGCGTCGCGCGTCCAGTCGCGCGTGAAGGCGACGGTGGCGCGCCGTCCGTCGGTGGAGACGTCGGCGCGCAAGGTGGTGATCTCGACGCCCTTGTGTTCGATAGCCGCCGTCACCGTGCCGTGATCGACGCCCGTCGGCACAGCCCGCACGCCGGCTTTTTTTAGCGCGGCCATGACGGCGTGCGGCTCAAGCGGCGTGGCGATGTCGAAGTCCTTGGGCGCGGCGCCGGCAAGACTGTCGCGCACGCATCCGCCGACAAAGCAGACCGACCCGGGCTCGGCCGCCTCGAGCGCGGCCACGACGGTTTGCAGATACGATTCTTCAAGCCAGCCGAAGCAACGCGCCGCTTCCGGCGCAAGCGGGATCAACGGCGAGGGACGCGCGCTCATTCCTGCAGCGTCTCGGCGAGCGTACGCAGAATGGCGGCCGTCAGTCCCCAGATGTGATAGTCGCCGTAAGGCGCTGCGAACATGTTGTATTTGACGCCCTTGAGTTCTCTTTCTTCCGTATAGTGGTTTTCGAAATTGGCGAAATACGCGAGCGGGGCTTCAAAGACTTCGGCGACTTCGCGCGGGCAGGGCCTGATGTCGACGCAGGGGTCGACGACTCCGATGACGGGCGTCACCGAAAAGCCGAGCCCGCCTTCGTGAACGCCGAGCGCGCCGACAACGCTGACCGCGTCGGGAGCGATGTTTACTTCCTCTTCGGCTTCACGAAGCGCGGCGGCGATGGGAGACGGGTCGTCTTCGTGGAGCCGGCCTCCCGGAAAGCTGATCTGGCCGGCATGCGACGGCATGTGGGGCGAGCGGACGGTGAGCAAAACCGTCGGCCCTTCGCTGCGGTTGATGATCGGAACCAGCACGGCTGCGTCGAGACGTTCGTCGCTCCAGCGATCCTCAAACAACTTGTCGCCGACGAGATGCGGATTGATCTCCCGAAACAGCGCGCGTAGACGCTGGGCTGAGGCGCGATTGAGGTTCGCCTCAAGACGGTTGCGCCAGCGATCGTTGAATTCGCCGCCGCAATCGAAATTTTTGTTCGCCGCCGTCATACGTATTCACGCCTCGTCAAATTGCGCCGGGCCCAATGGAAAAAACACGCCGTCAGACACGACGCCGAATTGCGCCGCGCCGCCTGCCTCCCGCGTTTGGCCGAGCGTGACAAGATCATAATACACCGCGCGCGCAATTCTGGCCTCGAGCCCGGCGCGAACCTCTATATAGGGCGCGCGCTGGCCGGTCGCCGAATCGAGCCGGCATTCGATCGGATGTGCGGGGCCGGCGACGACGACGTCCCCGACATTGGTCGTAAACGCAAGTCTTTGCGCCCCGCCCTCCCCCTCGGCGCGCATCAGGACGGCGAGAAAGGGCGCATCTTCGACCTCGATCCCCAGCTTTTCGACCGGCGTCACCAGAAAATGGCGGTCGCCTTCCCGCTTCAGGACCGTAGAAAACAGCCTGACCAGCCGCGCCCGACCGATCGGCGTTCCTTCATGCACCCAGGTTCCGTCGCGCCGGATGACAAGGTCGATCTCGCCGCAATAGGGCGGGTCCCACCGCTCGACCGGGGGAAGATCGCGACTGTTCTGCACATCCGCCAGACGGGCGGCGTAACTCATCAGGTCGGTCATAAAAAGAAACCGGCGCCGCAAAAGGCGGCGCCGGTCCAATATTTCTTTGTCTTCGGCGCCGTCAGTTCATTTCACACGCAAGACAGCGCGCGTAAAGCGCATTCGGGTCGTTGAATTCTTCGAAGAATTTCAACTGCGCGTCGGCTTTCGCCAGAAGCTTGCGCAATCCCTGCTGACGCGCGCGCGCGGTCTGCTCGCCCACGCCCATGGTCTTCATGACGCGCGAAGACAGGCCGCTCAGAAACCGCTCGAACGGCGAGACTTTTTCGACCATGTTGACGACATCATAGCTTTCGAGATTGGCGCGTTTGGCGGCGGCGGCGACGGCGTCGTCAAAATCGCCGAGCTGGTCGACCAGTTTCAGCTCTTTCGCCGTGGCCCCGATCCACACGCGACCCTGTCCGACTGAATTCACATAGTCTTTGTCGAGATTCCGGCCTTCGCCGACTACGTTGAGGAAACGGTCGTACCCGTTCTCGACCGCTTGCTGGATGATGTCCGCGCCCTCGTCGGGCAATGGACCGATGCCGGTCGCAAGCAGCGGCGACAATGAGGTCGTGCCGACGCCGTCCACATAAACGCCGACTTCAGCGGCGGTGTTCTCGAACGTGTTGAGATATCCGAAGATGCCGATCGATCCGGTAATTGTCGTCGGCGAGGCCCAGATCTCGTCGGCCGCCGCTGAAATCCAGTACCCTCCGGAGGCGGCGAGCGACCCCATCGAGACGACAACGGGTTTGCCCGCTTCCTTGAGCGCCAGCAATTCGTCGCGAATTATATCGGACGCGAAAGCCGAGCCGCCTGGGCTGTCGACGCGCAACACGACGGCCTTGGTGTTTTCGTCCTCGCGCGCCTGCCTCAGGAATTTCGCGATCGTGTCTCCGCCGGCGGCGACGCCCGCCGGCGCCTCGCCGTCGACGATGACGCCCGCGGCGGTAACTACGGCGACGTTCGGATCGTCATCATCTTCAGGCGCTTTCACGACCGAGAGATAGGCTTGGTATTCTACATTCTTGTAGGTTTTCCCTTCCTTGTTCGCGCCGATCTGCTCCATGAGATATTTCCGGATTTCCGCCCGCGACTTCAGACCGTCGACAAGTTTCGTTTGAAAAGCCGCCTTGCCGAGATCGCCGTTTACGCCGCGCAGGATATCGCCGAGATTGTTCGCGTAATTCTCAACCGCGCCGGCCTGAAGTCCACGCGATTGCGACGTCGATCCGACATATTCGCGCCAGAGCACGCTGAGAAACGCCATATTGGCTTCTTTCGCCTCCGGCGACATGTCGTCGCGAATGAATGGCTCCACAGCCGATTTAAATGTTCCTACACGGAACACATGGCTGGTGATTTTGAGCTTATCCAAAAACGATTTCAGGTAAAGTCCGTACGCGCCGTAACCGAACAGAACGACATTACCGTAGTCGTTCATGTAGATTTCATCGGCGTGGGACGCGAGCAGATATTGTTCCTGGCTGAAATAGTCTCCGACAGCGTAAACTTTCTTTCCGCTTTCCTTAAACGAGTCGACTTCGTCGGCGAGGTAATGGAGCTTGCTGGCGCTCGAAAACGGCGCGGCGAGGCCGCCAAGGTCCAGAACCATCGCCTTGATGCGCTTGTCTTCCTTCGCCTTCCGGATGACGCGGATTACATCATGCAATGAGACCTGCGAAGGTTGGCTGACGCCGTAGGCGTCTTGCAGGGCTTTTTCAAAGGGATCGACAGTCTCCTTCTGCTCGACAAGTACGCCCTTGGGATTCAAAAGAAGAGCGGAGCCTTCCGGCACTGCGACAGCGGCCTGTTTTCCGGGACCAGTAAAATTGGCGCTGAAATTGACCAGCACGCCGACAACCAGAAGCAGGACAACCAGGCCGATAATCCCCTGGACCAGCAACAACAGGCCGATCAACAGCTTTCCGAAGCCCTTGATGAAGCCCCACACGGTGAAATTCGATTCTTCTCCAGACACAGATAGCCCCTTCCTGGCTGTCGCGGTTCCGGTTCAGCCGAACGGCGACGATTTAACGCTACGGCCCCTCTTCGGCGCGGAGCGTCCAAATAGACGCCGCACCATATTACGGTATCGTAAAGAACATGGGCTTACGACCGCAAGAGGCAAGCGCTTTGCGATGACGTGTTCCAGAAGCTCGCCGGACTGTTTACACAACCGGCCCAAGCCGTGCTAAGAGCCTGAACGAGAACACAAACCAAGCGGATAGTCGGACAATCATCAGACCATCGCTTGCGCCAAACCATACCGGCTCGGGCTCTTTTTTCTTACTTTCAGAGCCCGGGCCAACCCTTGATGAGGCGGGCGAACGTCTGTCACGCAGCCAACGCGCCCAGGGAGATGATTTTGGTTGGGCTCTGAGCGGAAATGTCCCCAAATGTGAAGCGCTTAGTCCATGACCGAAAATAACCTCATTGAAGAGTTCGACGAGATTTCACAAAAATTCGCCGCCGCGCGCGCGGCGCTCGGAAAGGTCATTTTCGGCCAGGAGGAGGTTATAGACCTGACGCTGGCGACGCTGGCGGCCGGCGGGCACGGCCTCCTGGTCGGCGCGCCTGGCCTCGCCAAGACGCTGCTGGTCACTTCGATCGCCGATATCATGGGGCTTTCGGCCAAACGCGTCCAATTCACGCCGGATTTGATGCCTGGCGACGTCCTCGGCTCGGAAGTGCTTGAGGAGACCGCGGACGGAAAACGCGAATTCCGGTTCATTCCCGGGCCGGTGTTTTGCCAGCTCTTGATGGCCGACGAAATCAACCGGGCGAGCCCGCGCACCCAGTCGGCGCTGTTGCAGGCGATGCAGGAACTCCACGTCACCGTCGCCGGCGCGCGGCACGACCTGCCGGCGCCGTTTCATGTTCTGGCGACCCAGAACCCGATCGAGCAGGAGGGCACCTATCCCTTGCCCGAAGCCCAGCTTGATCGGTTCCTTTTGCAGATCAATGTGGGCTATCCGCCGGAAGACGCCGAACGGCGAATGCTGGCGACGACGACGGGCGCCGAGACGATTTCGGTCGACGCGGTGATGAGCGCGGCGGATCTGCTGCGCGCGCAGCAACTGGTCCGCCGGATGCCGATCGGCGAGAGCGTCGTCGAATCGATTCTCACCCTGGCGCGTTCGGCCAGACCGGACGAAGACGCCGAAGAGCGCGTGAAAGCCTTCGTCGCCTGGGGGCCGGGACCGCGCGCAAGCCAGGCTTTCTCGCTTGCGGCGCGCGCGCGCGCCCTCATCGATGGACGCCGCGCGCCTTCTGTAGATGATTTGCGGAAGCTGGCCGGACCTGTTCTTCGCCACCGCATGGCGCTCAATTTCACCGCCCGGTCCGAAGGCGTTTCGATCGAAATCTTCGTCGAGGAGCTCGTCGACCGCGTCTTGTAAGCTTGTTTCAATAGCGTAGGGCCCATGTCGAAAGCACTTACCGACGCCGCCGTCAGACGCGAGGCTGAAGAGGCGGCTGCACGCTTTCCGGCGCTGATGATCGAAGCGGAGCGGATCGCCCACACCGTTTCCGCCGGCCTGCACGGCCGGCGCCGCCCCGGCGCCGGCGAAACCTTCTGGCAACACCGGCCTTACGCGTTCGGCGATCCGGTCGCCGCCATCGACTGGCGCCAGTCGGCGCGCGTTGCCGACCGGCTTTATGTCCGCCAGAACGAGTGGGAGGCCGCCGCCACGGTCTGGATCTGGCGCGACCCGTCGCGTTCGCTCGATTACGCATCCTCGTCCCAAAACCAGACGAAGCGACGCCGGGCCGACGTGCTGGCGACCGCGCTTTCGATTCTTCTTTCCCAAGCCGGCGAGAGGGTGGGCGTGCTCGGCGGCGAGGGCCGCCTCTTTCATGGCCGCAGCGCGCCGGCGCGCTTTCTCGAGGCGCTCGAGATTGATCGTTTCGACGCGCGCGCATCGGCGCCGCCGGCCCTGCATGTGACGTCC
>JBHHVZ010000125.1:0-6675 GCA_046756245.1 Parvularculaceae bacterium | reverse complement strand
GGCTGCGTCAAAGCGCTTGACCGTATTCCCGATACGCACTGCGCGCTTTTTCTTGCCTGTCATCAAATCCGCCTCCGTGACGCCCGCGACGGTTTGAGAAATCCGGGCTTGGCCCGGCAGAAATTGCCCGGCGGGTAAAAAGGATCCGGAAATTATTACCGGCTGACGCCGCCCCTTTTGGCGTGCGGCCAGTGTTTCCGCGGCGTTCCGCACTATTCGACTCATCTGTTCGACCGATATTGCGCAATCTCGCCCTGAGAGGTGCAATCGACGCACCATCGCGCGCCAGGAACAGGATCGTCGGCAAAAAGCGCCGGCGGCGGCAAATTCTGCAGGCGGAATTTTCCGCCGCAGCGCGCCTTTACCCTTTATTCAGCATGCAATCCCGCGCGGACTCTCATGTCTGAATATGGCGCGGCGTTTGCGCTTTATCGCGCGCATAGTTACGCGTGGAAGGACGCGAAGCGCCGTCGATGACCGAGGCCCTGGCAGGATCAACGAACGCCATGACGCGCGCCGCCCCGGCGCAGGCGCAACCGTCTGACCGCCGGGCCCGCAGCGAAGACGCGGCCGCCTTTTCCTTCCCAGCCGCCATAACGGCGCTTGAGGCGCGCGCTTCGACGGCCTTGAAAGCCTTTGGCGGAACGCCTGAAAACGCCGCGCCCGCAACCGCCGGCGCGCCGCGGGCCGATTCCCGCGCCGCAGCGTCCGGCGGCGATGACGGCGCATCGCTCACTCCTCGGTCTACGGATGAAAATGCGGAACAGCCGGGCCGGCGCGGCGCGCAAAATGCGCAACCCCGCGCGGCCGGCCCGGCCCCTGCCGCCGCGCAACAAGCCGCCCGGCCGGCCGTTCAGCCCGCGCCGCTCCGGACAGCTTTGGGAACGGCGCCCGCAGGCTCCAGCGCCGCACCCACACAGCCCCAGACAAGCGCCGCCCTGCGCAGCGAGGCCGCCGCCGTTCGGGACATTCAGAAGGCGCAAGCGCCGGCCCGCGCCGCCCGCCCGAGCGCGCCGGTTCGCCCGCAAGCCGCGCCGCAGATTCATGACTTCGCCCGCCTGCTCGCCCACCGACTTAAAGACGGCGACACCCGTTTCGAGCTGCGCCTCGATCCGCCCGAACTCGGCCGCGTGGAGGCGCGCCTCACCATCGGCGATGACGGCAAGGCGGCGCTCGCGTTCAAATTCGAAAATCAAACGGCGCTTGATCTGTTTGCGCGCGACGGCGCGGCGCTGCGCACGGCGCTCGCCGCGTCGGGTTTTGATCTGAGCGGGCAGGATCTCTCATTCACGCTGGCCGACCAGGACGCCGACACGCCATCGGCATTGGCGCAACAAACTGCGCTCGCAGACGATCACGCTGCGCTGGCTTCCTATGAACCCTTATTCTTCGCGCCTTTCTCGCAAGGCTTCGTCGATCTTCGCATCTGAGGAAAACACCGATGGATATCGCCGCCCTGTCATCCGCCCAGATCCCGCAGTCGTCAACTAGCGCCTTCTCGCGGTTGACCGATAATTTCGATACGTTTTTGACGCTCCTGACGACGCAACTGCGCAATCAGGATCCGCTGGAGCCGCTCGACACCGAACGCTTCACCGACCAGCTCGTGCAGTTCGCCTCGGTCGAACAGTCGATCCGGACCAACCGGAATCTCGAAGCGCTGATCGCCATCCAGGCGGCGGCGACGCGCGAGACCGCGCTCGACTATGTCGGCCGCGTCGCGACCGTTGAAGGCGGCGAAGCCGGCCTCGGCGCCGATGGCGCGCGCTGGCGCTATGTGCTGCCGACCAATGCGAAGTCGGTCGCGCTGACGGTGTTTGATGCGAGCGGCGCAGTCGTGGCGCGGACTGAAGGCGAAACCGGCGCCGGCGCGCATACGGTTGTCTGGGACGGCCTCGCCGACAACGGCGCGCCCGCCGCTCCCGGCGTCTACCGGCTCGTGATCGAGGCGCAGGATGCGAACGGTGATGCGCTCCCCGTCGCGCTGCAGTCGGCGGCGCGCGTTTCCGGCGTTGTCTTTAACGACGGTTCGCCGCTCCTGAAGCTCGACGGCCGGCTTGTGCCGATCGACGACATCAGCGCCATCCACACGGATTTTAATCTTTAGACGGAGCATACCATGAGCTTCTCGGGCGTATTTTCCATCGGCCTTTCTGGCCTCAACGCGTTCGCAACCAGTCTGCAGGCGGTATCGGACAATATCGCCAACAGCCAGACGGTCGGCTTCAAGCGCGCGCGGGCGAATTTCGCGGATCTGGTGACGGTTGAGGCGGCCGGAACGCCGACGCCGCTCGGAACCGGCGTCAGCGCCGTCAACCGGCAGCTCATGCGGGAGCAAGGCGCGCTGACGCGAACCGCTTCCGAAACCGACCTTGCTATTTCCGGCGCCGGGTTCTTCGTCGTTTCGGAAACCGCGGACGGCGCAACGGCGACGGCGCCCTTTCTCTTCACGCGATCCGGCGGGTTCGTTCCCAACGCCAACGGCGATCTCGTCAACGGCGCGGGATACTTCCTCCGCGGCGCGCCGATCGGCGCGAACGGCGTAATCCCCTCCTCGTTCAGTCTTGCGGCGCTCGAGACCGTCAACATCAACCGCATCCCCGGCCTCGCCGCGGCGACGACATTCGCCGCGCTCGCCGGCAATCTCGATCCCAATTCGCCGCTGTCGCCGGCTCTGGCGACATATAATCCCGCCGATCCGGCCGTCAATATGACGTCGGGCGCGATCGCGGCGGATTTCGCCCAGTCCTTCCAGATTTTCGACGCCGACGGGAACGGGGCGACGCTGACGCTTGCTTTCTTGCGCGCCGGCGCCGATCGGTGGAACGTCGAAGCGTCTGTGACGCCTGACGGCGGAACGGCAGGGCAAATCGCCGCAGGCGTGCTCGCCTTTCACGCGGCCGGCGATATCGACGCCGGCGCGACAACGTTCCCGTCAACGCTTTCGACCGGATTCACAGGAGCGCCGGTGGCGCTCGATCTAGGCGGCCTCAAGCAGCTTGCAGGAACGACACGAGTCTTTTCAGCCAACGCAGACGGCGCGGCGTTCGGCGCGCTGTCGGGCGTCGAGGTAGGCGATAACGGACTTGTTACAGCGCTTTTTGAGAACGGGTTGAAGCGCGACATCTATCAACTGCCGCTGGCGCTCTTCATCAATCCGGAAGGGCTTGAAAACGCCGCAGCGTCGGCCTTTCTGTCAACGCCGGACGCCGGCGACATCCGCCTTGCGCGCCCTGCCGACGGCCCGGCCGGGCTTCTTGAAGCGCAGGCGCTCGAAATATCGACCGTCGATATCGGCCAGGAATTTTCAACCCTGATCGCGACCCAGCGCGCCTATTCCGCCAATGCGCGCATCATCACGATCGCCGACGAACTCTGGCGCACCCTCGCCGAAACCGCCGCTTAGGCTCGATCGTTCCGTATTGAGACATTTTTGAGCTCAATTATTGAAATTTAATCAACGGCTTACGGAAGCATTTACCCTAAGTTTTTGCCGTTTCTTAAAAACGTTCGGACTATCTTTGCCGTCATACAGTTGCATATTCAGGGATAGAGCGCCAATGACCGTCGCAGCAAAACAAGTCGCGTCGTCCGACCAGAAAGAGCCCTTTGTCATCGGGCCCGACGGCACGCCGCTTACCTTGGCGGATCTGCCGCCCGTCAACACCAAGCGTTGGGTGATCCGCCGCAAGGCCGAAGTCGTCGCCGCCGTGCGCGGCGGTCTGCTGACGCTCGAAGAAGCCTGCGATCGCTACACATTGACCGTGGAGGAATTCCTCTCCTGGCAAAAAGCGATCGACCAGTTTGGATTGCCGGGTCTGCGGGCGACCCGCGTCCAGCAATATCGTTGATCAGTTCTTAACTTCCCTCCCTGAAGAACGCCTGCCCGCGCTCCCGCGCGGGCATTTTTTTCAGCAAACCCCGTATTTCAACGGTTTCTTTACGACAAACCGGGCAAATTTTGCCGAGCGTATGTTCGGCGCAGCACGCGCCGACGCAAATGTACAGGCAGAATGTCCGTGAATGAGTTTTTGGGGCTTATCCGTTCTTTTGGAATTGCGCGCCTCGGCGCGATTGTGGGCGTAACCATCGGCGTGGCGGCGGCGCTGGCGCTAATCACCGCGCGCATTGGCGAACCGTCGATGACGGTTCTTTACGCCGATCTTGATTATCGCGACGCGCAGACTGTCGTATCCCGCCTCGAACAGGACGGCGTGCGTCACAAACTGCGCGAGTCTGGCGCGCGCGCGTCGATACTGGTTCCGCGCGACGAAGCAAGCCGCCTGCGGCTCGATTTCGCCGCCGACGGTCTCGTCTTCGGGTCGGGCGTCGGGTATGAAATTTTCGACGACGACAAGACTTTGGGCGCGACAACCTTTCAACAAAACATCAATCGGCTGCGCGCGCTTGAGGGCGAGCTGGCGCGCACGATCTCTTCGATTTCCGGCGTGCGCTCGGCGCGCGTGCATCTGGTTCTGCCTGAACGCGAACTATTCGAGCGCGAGCGCGAACGCCAGACAGCGTCAGCCTCTATTGTCGTCGACGCGCCAGGCAAGCTCGACGCCCGCACGGTCCGCGCCATCGTCAATCTCGCCGCGTCGGCTGTTCCTAAACTGAATCCGGCGCGGATCACGGTGCTGGACGGCTCCGGCGCGCTGCTCGCTTCCGGCGAGAATGGCGGCGACGGCGTCGCCGCCGGCGTCGAGGAGCGCATGCTCGAAGCCGAAGCGCGCATCCGGCGCACGGTCGAGGACATGGTCGGCCGTATTGTCGGGCCTGAAAATGTCCGGGTGCAGGTCGCCGCCGACATGAGTCTCAATCGGGTTAGCGAAAGCCAGGAGATCATCGATCCTGACAGCCAGACCGTGCTTTCCTCAACGGTGATCGAGGAATCTTCGAACGATCGCGATCCCGCCGGCGGGCGCGGCGTCACCGTCGCCAACGCCCTGCCCGGCGCGGCGCCCGTCGCGGATAACGCGCCCGCCTCCACGTCTGCGTCGCAGCGCACCGAAGAGGTGACGAATTACGAAATCAGCAAGACGGTTCGCAACGCAGTCCGCGATGAAGGTCTTGTCGTCAAGCGGCTTTCGGTCGCCGTCGCCATCAACGGCGCGACTTCCGCCGACGCCGAAACTTACGCTCCGCGTTCGCAGGCCGAGCTGCAGCGCATTGAAGCGCTGGTGAAATCGGCGATCGGTTTCAACACTGCGCGCGGCGACCAGGTCGAGGTCGTCGATATCCGTTTTCAGCCGCAGCCTGCAATCGAGCCGGCGACGGCCGCCGCGCCGCAATCGTCTTTCAACAGCGATGACATCATGCGGATCGGCCAGTTGGCCGCCCTCGCCCTCATTGCGCTGGCGCTCATCGTTTTCGTGCTGCGGCCGATGTTCGCGCCGGCGGCGGGAGCGACGGCGGTGCAAGGCGCGCCGGCGCAAATCGCCGGCCAGGGCGCGGCGGCGGGAACGCCGGCTCTGGCGGCGCCGCAGGAAAGCGCGCTCGAACACAAGATCGACCTCGCCCAGGTCGAAGGACAGGTCAAAGCCTCGTCGGTCAAAAAGGTGACCGAAATCGTTAAGGGGCATACGGACGAATCCGCCGGCATACTCAAAAACTGGATCAGGGGCGCGGCATGAGCGTAGGCGCGATCACCGATCCGGAAAGCCTCACGGGCGCCCAGCGCGCCGCGGTGGTGATGCTCGCGCTTGGCGAGGAGAACAGCCAGCCCTTGTGGGAGGCGTTCGACGAAGAGGAAATCCGCGAGATCACCCTCGCCATCGCCAATCTCGGCCCGGTCACAGCCGATGTCGTCGAGCGGCTTTTATATGATTTCGTGACCAACCTGTCCTCGACCGGCTCGATTTCCGGGTCGGTCGATTCGGCCCGCCGGCTCCTGAAAAATATTCTGCCGGACGACAAGGTCGCCTCGATCCTCGAAGAGATCAAAGGCCCGGCCGGGCGGACCATGTGGGACAAGCTCGCCAACGTCAACGAGCGGGTGCTCGCCAACTATCTCCGCAACGAACACCCGCAGACGATTGCAGTCATCCTTTCGCGCATCAAGCCGGAACACGCCGCCAGGGTTCTCTCCGCCCTGCCCGAGCTGCTGGCCGAAGAGGTCATCAACCGCATGCTGGCGTTGGGGCCTGTGCAAAAGGACGTGCTCGACCAGATCGAACAGACGCTCAGAACCGAATTCATGGCGGCGCTGTCGCGCGGTCACGACAAGGACGCGCATGAATCGATGGCGGAGATTTTCAACCATTTCGACCGCCAGACCGAAACCCGATTCATGTCGACGCTTGAGAACAAGAACCCGGCCTCCGCGGAAAAGATCAAGTCGTTAATGTTCGTATTCGAGGATCTCATCCGCCTGGACGGCCCGGACATCCAGATCCTGCTGCGCCATATCGACAAATCGGTGCTGGCGACGGCGCTTAAGGGCGCGAGTGAAGAAATGCTCGCCCTCTTTTTCGACAATATGTCGGAGCGCGCGTCGAACATTCTTCGCGACGATATCGACATCATGGGCCCGGTGCGGGTGCGCGAGGTCGATCAGGCGCAGGCGCGAATCGTGGCGACAGCGAAGCGTCTTGCAGAGGAAGGAGAGATCTTCCTGTCCAAGACCAATGACGATGAAGTGATCTATTGATGGCTGCGGCGCAGACAAAACCCTTC
>JBHHVZ010000124.1:0-6971 GCA_046756245.1 Parvularculaceae bacterium | reverse complement strand
ATGAGTCGCGGTCAGCGCAACATCGCACAAGGCCTATTCGCGCTCGCCGAACTGATCGGCGATCAGTTTCAGCAGCGTGTCGACGGCGTCGCGCGCCTGCGCGCCCGTCGCCGAAATGACGAGCTCCGCGCCCGGCCCCGCGCCCAGCATCATCAACCCCATGATCGACGTGCCGCCGACGGTCTGACCGTCTTTTGTCACGGTGATGTCGGCGTCCCAGGATGCGGCGACAGCACAGAATCTGGCGGACGCGCGCGCGTGGAGACCGCGCGGGTTCTTGATGACTGCTTTCGCCGTAACCGGTTCCGACACCTATTCCGCCGCCTCGCCGGATAAAACCCAGGACGCGACGTTGATGTATTTGCGTCCGGCGTCGTGCGCCGCCGCCACCGCCGCGGACAAATCTTTATCCGCCCGGATCGAGGCGAGCTTGATGAGCATCGGCAGGTTGACGCCGGCGACCACTTCAGCGTTTGCTTTTTCCATCACTGAAATGGCAAGATTAGACGGCGTGCCTCCGAACATGTCGGTCAGGATAATGACGCCGTCGCCCGAATTCACATCGCGGGCGGCTTTGAGAATATCTTCGCGGCGTTTCTCCATATCGTCGTCAGGGCCGATGCAGACAGCCTTGATGCGTTCCTGCGGTCCGACGACGTGCTCGGCGGCGGCGAGAAATTCTTCCGCCAGCCGCCCATGCGTAACGACCACCAATCCGATCATGCCAATCTCTTAAGTCCTCTTCGAATCGTCCCTATCGTGCGCGCAGTCCGGCGTTTGTCCACCCAAAATCGACCGGAGAATCAGTCGCGCGCGCGCCGCGCCGGCGCCGCCGCCGGCGAGCGGCCAAAGCGGAAGCGCGACGCCTTCGCAACCGGCGATCACGCGCCGTTCGGGCTCGGGCAGGCGCTCAGCCGGCGCGGCGAGATCGAAGCCTGCGACAATCCGCGAATACGATACGGTTCTCACTTTAACAGGACCGACGCCCCTGACTTCCAGAAGCCCCTTGATGCGCTCCGGCGCGCGCGCGCAAATGGCGCCGTCCCGGCCAGAAACGAGCACTGCGTCGTCGGCCACGAGCGCCGTGCGCCGCCATGGACAGTTATCTATAAGCGCGAAGACCAGCGCCGACTTGCCAGACCCGGACGGCCCCAGAATAAGCGCGCCGGCGAGCGGTCCATCGGGATCGACCGCCACCGCTGCAGCAACGCCATGGATGAGTTCTTCCGTAGACGACATCGAACACGCGCCTCAAGCCGCAGGCAGATCGACGACGAAACGCGCCCCGAGGCGTTCGCCTTCGGGTTCTTCGGGATCGGCGAGCCGATTCTCCGCCCTGATGCTTCCGCCGTGCGAATTGACGATCTGGCGCGAGATCGCAAGGCCGAGGCCGGAGTTGCCGCCGAAATCGGCGTCGGCCGGCCGCTTGGTGTAGAACCGGTTGAAAACGGACTCGAGCGCTTCAGGCGGAATGCCCGGCCCGCCATCCTCGACGACGACGCTCAGCATGTCGGATTTGCCGGTCGGCGTTTCCAGCCGCACGTGAACGGTTCCGCCTTTCGGACTGAACGAGCGCGCATTGTCGATAAGATTTCGGATCACCTGCCCCAGCGCCGACGGATTGCCCAGGACATAGGCTTGCCCCGGGCCGGATTCGAACGACACCTCGGCGTCGCCGTCCTTGGCGGTGGCCGCATACATGTCGACAATATCGGCGATGAGTTTGCGCATATCGACAGCCTCGCGAACATGACGCGCAAGCTCTGCGTCAATGCGCGACGCGTTTGAAATATCCGTAATCAGCCGGTCCATGCGGCCGACATCTTTTTTGATTACGGCCATCAGTTTTTCCTGCGCTTCCGGAGACTTGGCGATGGCAAGCGTCTCCGTCGCGCTGCGAATGGACGTGAGCGGATTTTTCAACTCATGCGCGACATCGGCCGCAAAACTTTCGATCGCATCGATGCGCGCATAGATCGCCTGCGTCATTGATTTGAGCGCCGACGACAGTTCGCCGATTTCATCACGGCGGTTTGAAAAATCCGGAATGCGCGTGCGTCCCGCCGCAGCAATCCCTTCGCGCACCTTGTCGGCGGCCAATGCGAGCTGCCGGATCGGTTGGGCGATGGCGGCCGTGAGCATCAGCGCCGTCAGGATCGCCGCGGCGCTGGCGAGACCGAAAAACGGAAGGATGGCGAGACGCGCTTCCTCAACGAGATCGTCGATACCGCCGATTTCCGCGGTGACGACGCCGTAGATCGCCTGCACCCGCCGGATCGGAACGGACACGGAAGCGACGAGCTCGCCTTCCTCGTTGATGCGCACCGACGCCGCGCCGCGCTCTTCGGCGAAGGGAGACGATGCGAGCGCATTATTGAGTTCGTCCTCGATTGTCCGCTGCGCCGCGTCGTTGCGATAACCGTTCGAAAAAAAGTCCGACAATATGCGTCCGAACCCGCCCCGCGCTTCGCCGATAAACGCCCCCGCCTGGGACTGTTCGATCGGCGGCAGCGTTTCCGCCACCACCTTGTCCTGGCGCAGAACAACGTCTTCGATCAGCAATGCGGTCGCATCCGTGACAGGCGGGTCTTCGAACGTCTGCGGCGCGTTGAAAATGCGCACGCGCCCCTCGAAGCTGTCCCAGACGCGGTTGAAAACCTCCTGCACGTCGCCCTGCACCAGCACCAGACTGCACAGGGAGCTTTCTTCGCCGACGCGCTCGACATCGGCGGCTTCGACCGGCTGACAGGAAGATTCGTCAATCGCCACCTGGGCGAGAACGTCGGCGATGATCTGGGCCTGCGCGCGCACGCCTTCGAGTTTCGCCTGGACGAGACCGTCGCGATATTGCGTCAGCCCGAACGATCCCAGCAGAAGAATGATCAGGCCGATGAGATTGGCGAGAACGATCGTCAGCGTCAGGCGCGACGCGGATATGCGCGTGCGCCGCCGTCGCCCCGTGCCGCCGCCATCGCTCATTAAGAGTCAGTTTTCCTTATACTTGTATCCGACGCCGTAAAGCGTTTCGATTGAATCGAAGTCGGAATCGACAACCCGGAATTTTTTCCTGATCCGTTTTATGTGGCTGTCGATAGTCCGGTCGTCCACATAAACCTGGTCGTCATAGGCCGCGTCCATAAGCTGATCGCGGCTTTTGACGAAGCCAGGCCGCTGCGCAAGCGATTCGAGGATAAGGAACTCGGTCACAGTGAGCGTTACATGCTCGCCCTTCCAGGAACATGAATGGCGCATGGGATCGAGGGTCAGATCGCCGCGGCGGATGATCTTCTTTTCTTCCTCGGCGGTCGGAGTCGCGCTCGCCTGCGACCGCCGCAGCACCGCCTTGACGCGCTCAAGCAACAGGCGCTGCGAGAACGGCTTTCGCACATAATCGTCGGCGCCCATGGTAAGGCCGAGCACCTCGTCGATCTCCTCATCCTTCGATGTCAGGAAAATGAGCGGAAGTTCCGAGGCCTGTCGAATCCGGCGCAACAGCTCCATGCCGTCCATGGTCGGCATCTTGATGTCCGAAACGACGAGATCGGGCGGCGTAGCCTCAATGTCGGCGAGCGCCGCCGCGCCGTCCTCATAAGTCTTGACCTGGTGGCCTTCCGATTCGAGCGCCATCGATACGGAAGTCAGAATGTTTTCGTCGTCGTCTACAAGCGCGATAGTCGCCATTTTCGTAATCCCCGGCTGAAAAAATTCAGAACTTTAGCCTACGGTCTTCGGCAGGCGTAGAGAAGG
The DNA here is from genome assembly GCA_046756245.1 of Parvularculaceae bacterium. Taxonomy (GTDB): domain Bacteria; phylum Pseudomonadota; class Alphaproteobacteria; order Caulobacterales; family Parvularculaceae. The sequence goes on along the minus strand of JBHHVZ010000124.1, from coordinate 3,224 downwards.
CGTCCGGGCGGCGAATTTAAGGCTTCGCGCCGACGGCGGCCGCCTCGATGAACCGGGCGAGGCTGACGTCGCGTTCCGACAGCCCGTCGGCGTCGTGCGTCGTCAGGATGATCTCGACCCGGTTATAGACGTTGAACCATTCGGGATGGTGGTCGGCTTTTTCCGCCGCGAGGGCGACGCGGGTTATGAATCCGAAGGCGGCGTTGAAATCGTCGAATGTGAACGTCTTGGTCGCCGCGTCGCGCCCGTCGACCGGCCGCCAACCGGCGAACTCTCTGAAAAACGCCTCGCGCGCCGCCGGACTCAGCTTTTCCGCCATGACTTCTCTTTTGACCGTTTCGTCCTGCAATTCCTTCGGTGGGGTGTAGCGATCTCGCGCGCCCGTGTCATCCCGGGATCGCCGCCTGCGACAATCTTGCAATTGACATTCATTCTCAGAAAATATAGCCAATATGCTATTGCAAATCATTTGCATGTACTTGCCGGCGGTCGTAAGCGCCAGGGGTCAAAAGCATAAGGGGAATCCAGCATGAAAGGGGAATCCAGCATGAATCGACGGATCAGCGGCGCGGCCAGCGTCGCGGCTATTTTAACGGCGACGGCGGCGGGCGCTGCCGGGGCGCAGGAGCAGGATCAAGCGCAGCTCGCCATCCCTGTGATCGAGGAGATCACCGTTTTCGGCTCGGCCGGCGGCATCGACCAAGTGCCCGGCGCGATCGCCTATATCGACACCGAGACCCTTGCCAAGCAGTCCTACACCGACATCTTGCGCACCCTGCGCCGGGCGCCGGGCGTCAATATTCAGGAAGAAGACGGCTACGGCCTGCGGCCCAATATCGGCCTGCGCGGTTCCGGATCGGACCGTTCGGCGCGGATCACGGTGATGGAGGATGGCGTTCCGATCGCGCCCGCGCCCTACGCTGCGCCGGCGGCCTATTACTTTCCCTACGCCGGACGCATCAGCGCCGTCGAAGTGACGAAGGGAACCGGCGTCGTCAAATACGGCCCCCGCACAACCGGCGGCGCGATCAACATGTTTTCGACGCCGATTCCCGATGAAAACGCCGCCTACGCGCAGTTTCTGCTGGGCGACGACGACGGCCGGCGCCTGCACGCGTGGGCCGGCGGACGCGCCGACGCAGGCCCGCTCGAAGCCGGACTTCTGGTCGAAACCTTCCAATACGACACCGACGGCTTCAAGCGCATTGATCGCGGCGGCGACACCGGGTTCGACATTTCCGACTATGTGATCAAGTTCGGCCTGTACACCAAAGATGGCGCGCAGTTTCCGCAAAGTTTCGAGTTTAAATATCAGACCTCGGATCAGGTTTCGAACGAGACCTATCTCGGCCTGACGCGCGCCGATTTCGCCGCCAAGCCGAACCGGCGTTACAACGCCTCGCAATTCGACCAGTTCAACGGCGAGCACGAGACGTTTCAGGGAACCTACACGATCGAATTCACGCCCAATCTTAGATTCGATCTCACCGGCTATCGCACTGAATTCGCGCGCGACTGGTTCAAGCTGGAGAAAGTGAACGGGACCAGCATCACTGCGATCCTGCGCGATCCGACGGCCTTCGCCGCCGAGTTTGAAAGCATTCTCGCCGCGCCGGGATTCGTCGGCCCCGACGACGCGCTGGAGCTGCGCCACAACAACCGCGAATATTACGCCAATGGCGTTCAGGGAACGTTGTCCTATCAGACGATGACCGGCCCCGTAGATCACGCCTTCGAAGCAAGCGTCCGCTGGCACGAGGACCAGGTCGACCGCTTCCAGTGGTTCGAACGTTTCCGGGCCGATGACACGCTGTTGTTCCAGACCAGCGCCGACGAACCGGGAACCGAATCGAACCGCATTGAAGACGGCGAGGCGCTTGCTTTCTTCTTTCAGGACAATATCGACTGGGACCGGCTGCACGCCACCATCGGCGTGCGTATCGAGGATATCGACCTTCATCGCCGCGATTTCGGCAAAACCGATCCTGGCCGCACCGGCGTTAATTTGAAAAGGCGCGACAATTCGCTGACCGCCGTTTCGCCGGCTTTCGGCGTCGTTTATGACGTCACCGACAACCTCTCCGTTCTCGCCGGGGTTTATCGCGGCTTCGCCCCGCCCTCGCCCGGCAATTCGCAATCGAGCGAGGAAAAATCGACCAACTGGGAGGCCGGGTTCCGCTGGGCGAACAATGGAACGAGCCTTGAGACTATCGGCTTCTTCAACGATTACAGCAACCTGCTCGGCACCTGCACGGCCTCGACCGGCGGCACCTGCACGATCGGCGATCAGTTCGACGGCGGCGATGTCGACGTTTACGGGCTGGAGCTCACCGCAGCCGCCGACCTCTCCGACTGGATAGACGCGCCATTCCACCTGCCGGTGTCGGCTGTTTACACGTTGACCCAGACCGAGTTCAAAAGCACGTTCGAGTCTGATTTCGATCCGTGGGGGAACGTTGTCGCAGGCGACGAACTTCCTTACGTGGCGGACAACCAGCTCTTTCTCGCGGCCGGCGCGGAAGGCGCGCGCTGGGGCGTCGAATGGACGATGCTCTATCAGTCCGAACGGCGCGCCTTCGCAGGCCAGGGCCCTATCCCCGCCAACGAATTGCTCGACGCGCACACTGTGTTCGATTTTTCCGGCTATGTCGAAGCGGTCGACGGCGTGCGGGTGCGCGGCAAGGTCGAGAACGTGTTCAACGAGGTCTATATCGCCGCCGACCGGCCGGCCGGCCTGCGCCCTGGCCTCTTGCGCGCCTTCTGGGTCGGCGTCGAGCTGGCGATCTGACGCCCGGCCCGATCCGTCTACAGCATCGGGCGATAATTCAGGATCGCCCGATGCAGTAGATTCTTTAGTGGTCGCGCCGGTTACGCGAAAAACCGGATTCCACTTTTTCGCCCGGCGCTCTAGCGGCGCGCGTCCTAATCGGCCGCGTCGCGCTTTACAAAGGTGACGGCGAACAGCGGCTCGCCGTCGAACAGATCTTCGGGCGTCTCCGTCCCCCTGATCATCTTGAACGCGCGCGGGGTGATGGAGCCTTCCATCCGGTAGCCCTTTTCGGCCATCTTGCCGCGATGGAATTCGAGCGCGGCGGCGGTGAATTCGCGCGCCAGAATGGTGATGCGTTCGGGATCCTTGGACATGGGCGACCTTCTGAATCGAGTGGTTTGAATCGGGCCTTGTGTTGCGCCGCAATATGGCCGCGCCCGCCGGACTTGTCCAT
>JBHHVZ010000123.1:0-7114 GCA_046756245.1 Parvularculaceae bacterium | reverse complement strand
GTCTAACCGCACGCCCCCGCCCCCATGTTTGCAGTGGTCGCCCGCTTTGTGGGGGGCGACGACATTGCAGTCGAAGCCGGCAAGCCGATCCTTCAAGATCGGCGCGCCTGTCTCCCAGACGTCGATTTCTTCAGGTGTAAGAGGTTTCGGCTCACGGCTGGCGAACCGCCGGGAGAGCGCCTGACCGTCAGCGCGCAGGACGCTGACGCCGTAACTCGTCGCCCCCATGAAGATGGGAAAGCTGGAGGCCCGGTATTCGACGCACCACAACACCAGCGCCGGATCGAGCGAAACCGACGTGAACGAGTTAATGGTGATCGCGACCGGATTCCCGTCTGAATCGAGGCAGGTCGCCACGGCGACGCCGGTCGCATAGCGCGCAAAAGCGTCTTTCAAAGGTCGAAACTGGTCGGGCATGCGGCTGCGCTCTTTCAACTCATTCGTTGAATTAGGTAACATATTGAAAAACTTGCTCTTGTGCGGTTAACACCGATCGCTGAAAATACAAAACGCAGGAAGCTCGACGTCCTGCGCTTCTTGCCCGCCGCCGCCAATCGCCTCAAAGCCTATTTTTATGGAATTAGCCGCCTCAGCGCCATGGCAGATGTGGATGACGCTTGCGATCATAGCGGTCGCCATCGTCTCCTACAGCCTCGATCGCTTTTCGCTGGAGCTGGTCTCGGCCGGCGTGGTGATCGCGCTGCTGCTGCTGTTCCATTTCGCGCCGCTGGGAGAGCAGAACGGCCATGCGCCTTTGACCACGCAGACCCTGCTGATGGGATTCGCCAGCCCCGCCCTGTTCAGCATTCTCGGATTGCTCATCATTGGCCAGGGCATGTTCCAGTCCGGCGCAATGGAGCACCCTACGCAATATCTGCTGCGCGTTTACGACGAGCGGCCGATGCTGGTGACCGCCAGCGTATTCCTGTTCGTCATGGTGGTCAGCGCATTTTTGAACAATACGCCCGTTGTTGTGATGTTTATTCCGATCGTCGCGGCGATCGCCTCGCAAAGCGGTATCCACGCTTCGCGCCTGATGATGCCGCTTTCATTCCTGTCGGTTTTCGGCGGCATGACAACCATCATCGGCTCGTCGACCAACCTGCTCGCGGCTGAATCCTATCGGGCGACCACTGGCGGCGAGATCGGTTTTTTCGAGCTCAGCCCGCTGGGTTTCGTTCTCATCATCGCCGGCGTGATTTACCTGCTGACCGCCGGACGCTGGCTGCTGCCGCGCCGGGACAGTCCGAGCCAGAGCAAGGAAGCCGAGCGGGAAAGCAAACATTTCATCGCCCAGATTGAAATTACGCGCGGTCATCCTCTTGTCGGAAAAGGTTCGGTTGCAGGGCTCTTTCCCGATCTGCCCGACATCACGGTAAGGATGGTCCAGCGGCGGGACCAGGCGATTTTGCCGCCTTTTGACGATTTCACCTTCAAATCGCGCGATGTCGTCATCATCGCCGCGACTCGCGCCGCGCTTACCAACCTGCTGAAATCCAATCCGGAAATCCTTGATAGCGTGATGGCTGAGACGTCTTTCGACGTCGACGGCGAGTCGGCGCCCCGATCGACCCAACTTACCATGGTCGAGGCGATCGTCGCTCCGGGCTCGCGAATGATCGGCCGTTCGATCGCACAAATCGGATTTCACTTCCAGACCAACTGCGTCATTCTCGGCATCGAGCGTCGCAGCCGCATGATTCGTGCGCAGATGAACACCATTCGCCTTGAGGCGGGCGACGTTTTACTTATCGTGGGCGATGTTCGCGACGTACGCGCCCTGCGGGCCGATCGGGATATTCTCCTGCTGGAATGGTCGATGAAGGGCTTGCCCGACCCGCGTCATGCCCGCATGGCGGCGGGCGTATTCGTAACCGTCGTCGGCCTGACCGCCAGCGGCGTGCTGCCCATCGCCATATCGGCTACGGCCGGCGCGCTGGCGATGGTCGCCGCGGGGTGTCTTAATGTGCGCCAGGCCGCGCGCGCCATCGACAGGCGCATTTATCTGCTCATCGGCGCCTCGCTGGCCATGGGCGCGGCGCTCGAGCGCACCGGCGGCGCGGCGCTGATCGGCGAAGGATTGGCCTCGATTGCAAGTCCGTTCGGCTTCGTGACGCTGATTTCGGCGTTTTTCATTCTTTGCGCCACGATGACCAACATCTTGTCGAACAATGCGACCGCCGTTCTCTTTATGCCGATCGCGGTCAGCGCCGCACGCATTACTGGAATCGACCCGCATGTGCTCGCCTTAACCGTCATATTCGGCTCGAATTGTTCATTTGCGACACCGATCGCCTATCAAACGAATTTGCTTGTCATGACGCCCGGTCATTACAAGTTTAAGGATTTCATTCGGGTGGGCGGGCCGCTGATTATCTTCATATGGATAGTCTATACGGTCGCGGCGCCGATCTATTTCCGCATGCGCGGAATGTTATAAGAGCGCGCCGGACTGCATTGCACTGACGCTAATCGGCCGCTAAGATTCTTGAGCTAGGATCGGTTCATGCGTAAAGAAGACGTCGCTAGGAAATACGGCCTCGAAGGAGGTGATTTCTACATCACCAGCCCCGCTCCGTGCCCTTATCTCGAAGGGCGACGGGAACGGAAGATATTTTCATATTTAGGCGGCCCGGCGGCGCCGGCCGTCAACGCGATGCTCACGCGCCGCGGATTCCGCCGTTCGCAGAAGATTATCTATTTACCCGCCTGCGAGAGCTGCAACGCCTGCGTTCCGGTGCGCATCGTCGCCGAAGAACTCACTCTCACCCGTTCCCGCAAGCGCGCGCTCAATCGCAACGTCGACATCGTTCGCCGCGTCCGCGCCCCCCAGGCGACCGCTGAGCAGTTCTCCGTGCTGCGCAGCTATCTCGACGCCCGCCATGACGACGGCGGCATGGCCGACATGACGGTTCTCGACTATGCGAGCATGGTTGAAGAGACCTCCGTCGATACGATCATTATCGAATACGCACTGCGCGATCCGGACGGCGAAGAGCGCCTGATCGCCGCCGCCCTTTCCGACCGCCTCACCGACGGGTTGTCAATGATCTACAGCTTTTTCGATCCGGAAGAAGAGCGCCGCAGCCTCGGACAGTTCATGATCCTCGATCATGTCGCGCTCGCGCGCGAGCTGGAGCTGCCTTACGTCTATCTGGGCTACTGGGTGGAAGGCAGCGACAAAATGGATTACAAGAGCCGCTTCCAGCCGCTTGAAAAACTTACCCATTCAGGCTGGGTCCGCATGGACCGCCAAACCTGAACAGTCTCTCGTAAGAGGCGGCGTGAAACCCGGACGCGCCGTTCGCCGGCGCCGTTTGCGGGCAACCCCAAGGGAGCGGCGCGGCAGGCGATGCTCAGACGAAAATTTCTGGCCGGCGGCGCTTTCGGCGCCGCGAGTCTCGCAGCGGGCTGCGACTGCGCGGATCGCTGTAATGTTTCGGCCGTTGGCGCGCAGAGCGCGGTCGGCGAACGCGAACTGAAGATGGTTACTACCTGGCCCAAGGATTTTCCTGGGCTGGGTTCGGCTGCTGAAAGCGTTGCAAAGACGATTGCCGAAATGAGCGGCGGCGCCATGCGGGTGCGCGTCTTCTCTGCAGGAGAACTCGTCGCGGCGTTTGAGTCCTTCGACGCCGTTTCGAACGGCGCCGCCGATCTCTATCACGGCGCCGAATATTACTGGGTCGGCAAGTCCAAAGCCTATCCGTTTTTCACATCCGTTCCCTTCGGCATGACTGCGAACGAAATCATGGCCTGGACCGAATTCGGCGGCGGACAAGAACTCTGGGACGAACTCAGCGCCCAATTCAACATAAAGCCGATCGCGGCAGGCAATACAGGCCACCAGCTCGGCGGATGGTTCAAGCGCGAGATCAATTCCATCGAGGATATGCGCGGCATGAAGATTCGCATGCCCGGCCTTGGCGGCGAAGTCCTTCGACGGATTGGCGCCGCCGCCGTCGCCCTGTCCGGAGGCGAGATATACCAGGCGTTGCAGTCGGGCGCCATCGACGGCGCCGAATGGGTCGGCCCGTGGAACGATCTCGCCTTCGGTTTTTACCGCGAGGCGAAATATTATTACTGGCCGGGATTTCACGAACCGGGCTCGCAGCTTGGCGTCGGCGTCAATCTCGACTTGTGGAATGAGCTGAGCCTGCAGGAACGCGCCATCATTCGCGCCGCCTGTCATCAGGCGAACCATATTTCAATCGCCGAATACGGGCATTTCAATTCGTTCGCGCTCGACGAGCTTGTTAATAAACACGGCGTCGAGCTTCGCCAAATGCCTGATGACGTAATGGCGGCGCTCGCCCGCGAATCCAGAAACGTTCTCAACGAATCAGCATCCGGCGACGACATCACGCGAAGAATTTTCGAAAGCTACAAAGCTTCGCTAAAGCGGTCTCAAGACTGGGGCCGGATCTCTGATGAGGCGTTCATGGCTGCGCGCCGCGCCGTATTTACCCTCTAACTCGCGATGATGACGCTGTTCGGCGATATCCTCAACTGGACCGCAGCAGGGATCGTATATCCTTTCATGCTGCTGCCCGCTGCAGTGTTGCTGGCCGGTCAGGATGCGAAGCGCGCAAGCGCCGTATGGTTCGCCCTGATCGCCGGGATTGCGCTCGCCGGCGCCCTGTTCGCATGGCTTGCGCCGGCGATTGCAGCAGATCCATGGCGGCTTCAATTATGGCTCTGGCTTGGCGGCGCATTGTTGCTCGCCCTCGCCGTCGCAGCGCTTGGCGGGCCGGGCCGCATTGTCCCGACGCTCAATGCGCTGTTTGAGCGCGTTACGCGCGGCGCCGGGCGGGCCGCAATGTGGCTCGCCTTAGTCATGGCGCTTGTGCAATTCGCAGTTGTCTTCATGCGCTATGTCTTCGGCGTCAATTACATCTGGATGCAAGAGTCTGTCACCTATATGCACGGCGCGTTGTTTCTCGTCGTCGTCGGCTACGCGCTGTTGACCGATGATCATGTGCGCGTGGACATTTTTTACCGAAGCGCGGGCAGGCGCCGCAAAGCGCTCGTAGATTTTCTCGGCGCCTATTTTCTGCTGTTCCCGATTTGCATCGCCGCGCTGTGGACGGCCGGCCCCTATGTAGCGACCTCCTGGGCGGTCCTTGAAGGTTCGGCCGAAACGTCCGGGCTTCAGGGCGTGTTTCTCCTCAAATCGCTCATTCCCGTTTTCGCCCTGCTTTTAGCGATGGCCGGGTTTTCGGTCGCGGCCCGCGCCGGTGACCTATTGCGCAGCAGGGAGCGTTAGCGGTGGAGGCTTTTTTCTCCGATCTCCCGTTTTGCGCCTGCATTTTCTCCGGCTATCTCGATATCGTCATGGTCGTTGCTTTGTGCGGACTATTATTGGCGGGCTATCCGGCCGCCTTCAGTCTCGCCGGCACGGCGCTTATTTTCGCCGTTATCGGTCTTTCCTTCGGCGTCTTCGATCTGAGCTTTCTGCGGCCCTTCCCCCAACGCGTTTTCGGCGCTGCGACAAACACTACGTTGATCGCCGTGCCGATGTTCATCCTGATGGGCGTCATTCTCGAAAAGGCGAAGATCGCCGAGGAACTGCTCGACGAAATGGCGAAGCTATTCGGGTCTTTGCGCGGCGGGCTTGGCTATTCGGTGATGGCGGTCGGCGCGCTTCTCGCCGCCTCGACCGGGATTGTCGGCGCGACTGTCGTGACCATGGGGTTGCTCAGTCTACCGACCATGCTGCGCCGGGGCTACGACCCGGCCTTCGCTTGCGGATCGATTGCGGCGGCCGGAACGCTCGGCCAGATCATCCCGCCGTCAATCGTATTGATTCTCCTGGGCGACGTGGTCTCTAACGCCTATCAGAAAGCCCAGCTCGAACAGGGCGTTTTCGCGCCGGAAGCCGTGTCGGTCGGCGACCTTTTCGCCGGGGCGCTCTTTCCCGGCCTGATGCTGGTGGGGCTTTATCTCCTCTATCAGATATTCGTCGCCGCGACCGCGCCGAAAAAAGCGCCCGCCATTCCCGCCGCCGAACTCGGGAGCCGCGCCGAAGTCTGGAAGGCGGCGATGAAGACCTTGCCGCCGCCCTTGCTCCTCATCATTGCGGTTTTGGGTTCGATCCTCGCCGGTCTCGCGACGCCGACGGAAGCCGCCAGCGTCGGCGCGATAGGGGCGCTGCTGATCGCCGGCGCGCGCATCGCTCCGAAAGGCGCGCGGCTCGCCGGCCGGCCCGCCGTTTACGCTTCCGCCGCGGCGATTATCGGCGTTATTCTGTTGACGTCTTTTCTTGATTTGAGGCTGGGGCGCGAAACCGTCAGCGGCGCGGAGCGGGCGGGGATCATCGCCGCGATCTTTTTGTTCGCGGTCGCGCCCTGGGGCGTGGGCGCGAGCCTTTATCACCTGGCGCGCCAAAAGACGCTCGCGCCTATCGCTGATCAGACGGCAAGAGTGACGACCATGGTGTTCACCATCCTCATCGGAGCGGCGATGTTCTCGCTCGTGTTTCGCGGGCTTGGCGGCGACGACACGGTGCGCGCCGCGCTGGAGGCGACTCCCGGCGGGCGCATCGGCGCAATAATCGCCATTATGCTCGTAATGTTCGTTCTCGGATTTTTTCTCGACTTCATCGAGATCACACTTGTGGTGGTGCCGCTCGTCGCCCCAGCCATTCTCGCCATGGGCGTTTCGCCGATCTGGCTTGGCGTGATGATGGCGGTGAACCTGCAGACCTCGTTCCTGACGCCGCCCTTCGGTTTTGCGCTGTTCTACCTGCGCGGCGTCGCCCCGCCTGAAGTCAAGACCGCTCAGATTTACCGCGGCGCGATCCCGTTTATCGGCATCCAGGTGCTGGGACTGGGACTGCTCGCGCTCTTCCCTGAGCTCGCAACCTGGTTGCCAAGCGTGCTGTACGACTAATACGAACTTTCAGTGGGCATCATGCATTACGCCAACGGTCTCTGTCTGTGACTGGTGAGCACGACGCGGTTCCCCTCCCTTGGAAAGGGAGGGGTTAGGGGAGGGATTCCCGAGATTCTTGAGAGAACCGCAACCAATCCCCACCCTAACCCTCCCCTTTCCAAGGGGAGGGAATTCGTCTGTATTCGCTGCTTCGTGATGATTCAGTATCAGTGCAAGTCGGTAT
>JBHHVZ010000122.1:0-7391 GCA_046756245.1 Parvularculaceae bacterium | reverse complement strand
CGTAAATCTCGCGCACCCGGCTGCCTTCCATGAGATGGGCCGGATAGGCGCCGAGCCGCATGGTTCCGCCGAGATCGCCGCCGGCTTCGCGGCGCTCGCGCAAATTGCCGCGCAGCCATTCGGTCATCAGCCCCACGACCGGCTTTTTGGTGGCGCCGAATTCGGTGGAGTTCGCCTCGCCCTCGCCCAAGAGATGGCGCGCCGCCTCGATGATCGCCATCTGCATGCCGAAGCAGATGCCGAAATAGGGAACGCCGCGCTCGCGGGCGAATTGCGCCGCCTTGATCTTGCCCTCGGCGCCGCGTTCGCCGAAGCCGCCGGGCGCCAGAATGCCGTGCACGTCTTCGAGCGCGGGAATGGTTTTCTCCTCCTCGTCGAAGACGCCGGCGTCGATCCATTTAATGTCGACGCGCACATTGTTGGCGACGCCGCCATGGGCGACCGCTTCGATGAGCGATTTATAGGCGTCCTTGAGCCCCGTATATTTCCCGACGATAGCGATGGTCACCTCGCCGTCCGGCGACGTGATGCGTTTGACTACGTTCTCCCAGCGCGCAAGATCCGGCTCCGGCGCGTCGTTGAGACCGAATGCGTCGAGCACTTCCTTGTCGAAGCCCTCGCGGTGGTAAGCGAGCGGGACTTCGTAAATCGTCCGACAGTCGAGCGCCTGCACCACCGCAGACGAGCGAACATTGCAGAAAAGCGCGATCTTTTTTCGCTCGCTTTCGGGAATGCGGCGGTCGGCGCGCACCAAGAGGACGTCGGGCTGAATGCCGATCGAGCGCAGCTCCTTCACCGAATGCTGCGTAGGCTTTGTCTTGAGCTCCCCGGCCGAGGAGATGAACGGCATCAAGGTGAGGTGAACGAAGACGGCGTCGCCGCGCGGCAATTCGTTGCCGAGCTGGCGGATCGCCTCGAAGAACGGCAGGCCCTCAATGTCGCCGACCGTGCCGCCGATCTCGCACAGCACGAAATCGGCCCCGCCGGCGTCGGCCAGCACGAATTCCTTGATGGCGTCGGTCACATGCGGAATGACCTGCACCGTCGCGCCGAGATAATCGCCGCGGCGTTCTTTCTCGATAATGGTCTGATAGATCTGGCCGGTGGTGACATTGTCGCTTTTTGACGCCGACACGCCGGTGAACCGTTCATAATGGCCGAGATCGAGATCGGTCTCGGCCCCGTCGTCGGTGACGAAGACCTCGCCGTGCTGATAGGGGCTCATGGTGCCCGGATCGACGTTGAGATAAGGGTCGAGCTTCCTGAGACGCACTTTGTAGCCGCGCGCCTGCAGGAGCGCCCCTAACGCCGCCGATGCAACGCCCTTTCCGAGGGAAGACACCACGCCGCCGGTAATGAAAAGATACCGCGCCATGGAAGTCCCTCTTAACGCGGATTCGCCGGCGGGGGAACCGGAAAAACGTGCGTCCAAACAGCCTTGTTGCGTACAGGTCGCGGCTCAAAAAAAGTTCAAATTGAATGATTAGCGGTTGGGCGCGTCTTCGCCCGGCTGTTCTTCCGCGTTTTCGTCAGGCGCAGTCTCGACCGGCGCTTCTTCGCCTGCCGCATCCGGCTCGGCGCCCAGCGTGTCGAGTACCGCAGCGGGCGTATCCTCGCCCGTCGCTTCGCTCCCGGCCTCTGCGTCGGCGTCTTCATCGCCCGCGCCGAGCGAATTCAGCAGATCGCCAGTAGTCGCCGCGCCAGGCCCTGAAATATTGCCAGCCGGCGCCGACTGTCCGGTCAGTTCTTCGATCACTGTTTCTTCGGTTTCCCCGCCGCCGGCGAGAATGGCGAGGCTGATCGAGGTGGCGAAGAACAGCGCGGTCAGCACCGAGGTTGTGCGCGTAAGCGCGTTCGCCGCCCCGCGTCCGGTCATGAACCCGCCGCCGCCACCGCCGCCGCCCAGGCCCAGCGCGCCGCCGTCGGAGCGCTGCAGCAGCACGACGCCAATCAGGGTGAGAACAATCAACACATGAATGGTTAAGAGAACGGGGATCATCGGTTCAGCCTTGTTGCGCGTCTTGAGATAGGCGCGATCGGCGGCAAAAGAAAGATGGGCTGTCTAGGGGATCAGGCCCGGCGGGGCAAGGCTTCCCTGAAATCCGCCCGGCCGATCAGCGGGCCGCCGCCAGATCATCGATAACCGCGATAATGCGCGCGCTCTGGGAATGGTGGAGCGCATGGCCCGTATTCTCGATCACCTCGAAACGCGCCCCGGCGATCTGGCGGGAAAGCGTCCAGGAATGGATGGTCGGGCTGACGGTGGTGTCGTGGGAGCCGGTCAGAATCGCCGTCGGAATGCTGATTTCCCCATAGCGCCGGCTCATCTCGACGATCTGCGGCTTGAGATTGGCGATGTCGGCGGCGTTGGCCTTGAAATCCTTCGGCCTGAAGAGAAGGCTCAAGCCGGTTTTTTCATAATAGCCGGGCGGCGGCGCATCCGGCGCAAAGGAGTCCTTCACGCCGTTCGGCGCGGCGATGAGGCCGTAGAGCGGAATCACCAGCCGGCGTAAAAGCGCGCCGACTACGGGCGCGCCGGAGGCGGCGTTGTACCAGGCGACGCCGCCGGGCCATTCGTGGCTCACCGGCGCAAGCAGAACGAGGCCGGTCATCTCGTCCTGATAGTTCAGCGCGTAGGCGAGGCCGACCGCGCCGCCGAGGCTCTGGGCGACGACCACGGGACGCTGGACGCCGAGCCTTTCGAGCGCGCCGTGAATGAGACGCGCCTGCACGTCGAGCCGCCAGCCGTCGGCGGGCCGGGTCGAATAGCCCCGTCCCGGCCGATCGATCAGAACCACCCTGTGGCGCTCGGCGAGGCGGTCGCCCAGCGCCATTTTCATGTCCCTGAGATTGACGCTGGCGCCGTGGATGAGCACCAGCGGCGGGCCGCCGCCGTTTTTCCGGCCGAGTTCAACGACATGCAGCCGCTCTCCCTCGACCTCGACAAAGCGCCCGATAGGCGGCGCGTTTTTCTCCGCAGCGAACGAAAACATCACCGACAGAAGATACAGGACCGCAGCGAGACCCGCGACAAGCCAGAGCAGCAGCAGCGGTCGCATCCGGCGCCCCTTACACTGCTCTTATAATGGCGAGGAAGTCTTCCGCCTTGAGGCTGGCGCCGCCCACAAGCGCGCCGTCGACATCGACGACCGCGAGAATGTCGCCGGCGTTGCCCGGTTTCACCGAGCCGCCGTAAAGAATGCGGACATCCGGCCCCACCCGCTCGCGGATAAAGGCGTGCATTTCTGCAATATCGTCGAGGGTCGGCGTTAATCCCGTGCCGATCGCCCAGACCGGCTCATAAGCGACAACAAGCGCGCCGCCTGATTCGGGAAGCGAACCGTCGAGTTGCGCGCCGACGACTTCAAGCGCGCGGCCGGCGCGGCGTTCGGATTCGGTTTCGCCGACGCAAACGATCGGCGTCAGGCCGGTGCGGCGCGCCGCTTCCGCTTTCGCCCGGACTGCGGCGTCAGTCTCGCCGTGATCGGCGCGGCGCTCCGAATGGCCGACAATGACATAAGACGCGCCCGCATCGGCGAGCATTTCGGCGCTGACGTCGCCGGTATGGGCGCCGCGCGTTTCGGCGTGGCAGTCCTGGCCGCCGACGCCGACAATTCCGGCGATCCGTTCAGCCATAGCGGCGATCAGAGTCGCCGGCGGGCAGATCAGAACCTCGCGATCTTCGGGCGCAGCCCCGCCAAACGCATCGACGAGCCTTGCGGCCTCGTCGAGCGAAGCGCGCGTTCCGTTCATTTTCCAGTTGCCGGCGATCAAAGGCTTCATGGCGTCGCCCCCTCTTGATTGGCGAGGTAGCGACAAGCGCACCTCTTGTCCAGACTGCGGGCGAACGGAACGCCGGCCCGGCTTGTCGCGGGACAGAGGCCCGTCTACGATCCGCGCCGAAAGACAACGGGCGGCTGACAGGCCGCCGTCGCAAGCAGGATTCGTCGATGCTTCATCAGGTTCGCAACGCGCTCAAGGGCGTCATAGCATGGTTTTTTGTCGCTCTTCTGATGCTCGCTTTCGCGTTCTGGGGGGTGCCGGAGCTGAGGAATTTCACGCAGCAGTCAGCGCTCAGGGTGGGCGACAAGGGATTCACGGCGCAAGCCGTCTTGAGCGAATTCAACCGTCAGGTCGACATCCGCCGGAACGAATCGAACGGAGAATTCACCCGCGCCGACGCGCTCGCCGAAGGACTGCCGGATTACGTCGTATCGGTCATGGCCAGCCGCTCGATTATCGAACAACAAGCCGAGCAGATGGGACTCGTTACGCCGCGCGCGCTGGTGCGCGAGACGCTTCAGTCGGACGAGCGTTTCCAGAATGCGGGAACCGGAAAATTCGACCGCTTCGTGCTGCAAAACATCCTGCAACAGAACAGCCTGACCCTGGGCCAGTTCGAATCTTTGATTCGGCGCGACCTGTTGCGAAACCAACTTGTCGCAGCCGCTTCGGCGCCCGCCCCCGCGCCCGAAACGTTCGCCAACATGCTGCTTTTGCGTCAGACCGAACGGCGCCGCGTCGATTATCTCATCGTCACCGACGAGATGACCGGAAAACCCGACGAACCGGCGCCCGACGACATAGAAGCCTATTACGCCGAAAATCCTTCCGCCTTCACGGCGCCGGAATATCGAACCTTCACCGCCGTTATCTTGCGCGAAAGCGATTTCCACGATGGCCTCGAAGCGCCGGAGGAGGAGTTGAGAAAACTTTACGAAGCCGGCCGCGAACGGCTTTACGAAACGCCGGAACGGCGGACGCTTTATCAGATCACATTCGACACCGAAGCCGAAGCGCAGGCCGCCGTCGCCGCGCTGCGCCAGGGCAGGCCGTTCGAAAACATCGCCAGCGAACGCGGATTGTCGCTCGAAACGCAGACATTCACCGATATTCAGCAGCGCGAAGTGCTCGACGACGCGGTGGCCGAAGCTGCGTTCGCCGAAGATGTCGGCGTCGGCGATATTATCGATCCGGTCAAGGGCCTGTTCGGTTGGACCGTAGTGCAAGTCGCCGGCGTCAGCCCGCCGGAAACGAAAACATTCGAAGACGTACGCGACGATATCGCCGATCAGTATCTCGCGCAGGATGCGCGCCGGCGCCTGTACGACGCCGTCGATGAGATAGAGACCGCGCGCGACGAAGGCCTGACGCTCGCGGCTGCAGCCGAACGCGCCGGCGTCGCGGCGAAATCCTATGGTCCAATCGACTCGTTCAGTTTCACGCCCGGCGGCGCCATTCTCGACGGCGTTCCCGGCGAGGTCCTGACCGAAGCGTTTCAACTCGAAGAAGGCGAAGAATCGGAAAGCCTCGATCTCGCGTCGCGCGACGGATTCTTTTTTGTCGCGCTCGATCAGGTGACGCCGCCGGCGCTCAAACCCCTCGACGCGGTGCGCGACGCGGTGCGCGAGGCCTGGCGGCGCGAAGAGCGGCGCGCGCGCATTTCCGAGACCGTGCGAACCATCCGCGAAGCGGTCGAAAACGGGGCCGCGCTTGAAACCGCCGCCGCCCCCTATAATCGCGCGCCGCTTGAAGCGGCGCTTGATCGCGGCACCGAAAACGAGACCTTTTCGGCCAGCCTGCGCGACCAGATCTTTTCAGCCAATCCCGGCCAGCTCGTTTCCGGGCCGGCCGGTTTCGGCGATGCGCAAGTTATCGCGCAGGTGAAGTCTATCGGGTTCGCGCGCAATCAGATCGGCGCCGGCGAGATCGAACTCTATCAGCAGTTTATCGGTTATCAACTCGATCAGGAGCTGCTGGACGCCTATGTGGCGACCCTTCGCGACGAATACGGCGTGCGCACCGACCGCATCCAGCTCGATCAGATTTTTTCCGAGGGGGCATGAGTCTTTCGCCCGATTTCGCCGACTTTAAGAAAACGTATGAAAAGGGCGAGCCGCAGGTCGTCTGGAGACGGACGGTCAGCGATCTTGAAACGCCGGTCTCGGCCTATCTGAAACTCGCCGCGCGTCGCGCCAATGCGTTTCTGCTGGAATCTGTCGAGGGCGGCGAGCAGCTCGGCCGCTATTCGATTATCGGCATGAAGCCCGACGTCATATGGCGCGCGAGCGGCGCGCAGGCCGAAATCAACTGCGACGCCGCCGCCGATGCGGATGCGTTTGCGCCGGAATCGGCGCCGCCGCTCGACAGCCTGAAGCGTCTCCTCGCCGCATCGCGGATCGACATGCCGCGCGGCCTGCCGCCGATGGCGGCGGGCGTATTCGGCTATCTCGGCTACGACATGGCCCGAGAGATGGAGCGCCTGCCCGACCGGCCCGAAGGCGGCATCGACATTCCCGACGCGCTCTTCATACGCCCGACGGTGACGGCCGTATTCGATAATATCCGTCAGGAGATCATTCTGGTCGCGCCGGTTCGGTCCGAAGAGGGCGTTTCCGCGCGCGCCGCCTATTCGCGCGCCAGCGAACGTCTAACGGATGCATTGAGCGATCTTGAAGCCCCCGCGCCCGCCGCCGTTCCGACAGCGGATCAAGACGCCGCGGACATCGCGCCCGTTTCGAATACGCCGAAGACGGTTTATTGCGCCATGGTCGCGCGCGCCAAGGAATACATCGCCGCCGGCGATATTTTTCAAGTGGTTTTGAGCCAGCGCTTTTCGACGCCGTTCGCGGCGCCGGCGTTTGATCTTTATCGCGCGCTGCGCCGGACCAATCCGTCGCCTTTCCTTTTCTTTTTGAATTTCGGCTCTCATGCGCTTGTCGGATCGAGTCCGGAAATTCTTGTGCGCGTGCGCGACGGCGAAGTCACCGTGCGCCCGATCGCCGGCACGCGCCCGCGCGGCGCGACGCCGGAAGAAGACCAGTCGCTTGAAAAGGAATTGCTGGCCGACCCGAAGGAGCGGGCCGAGCACCTGATGCTCTTGGATCTCGGCCGCAACGATGTCGGGCGCGCCAGCCGCATCGGAACCGTACGCGTCACCGAGCAGTTCGTCATCGAACGCTACAGCCACGTGATGCATATCGTTTCGAATGTCGTCGGCAAACTTGCACCCGGCGTCGATCCGGTCGACGCGGTGGAGGCGGGCTTTCCGGCCGGCACCGTTTCCGGCGCGCCGAAAATCCGCGCCATGGAGATTATCGACGAGCTCGAGAATGAAGCCCGCGGCGCCTATGGCGGGGCGATCGGCTATTTCTCCGCCGACGGCAATGTCGACACCTGCATCGCGCTCCGCACCGCCATCGTCAAGGACGGCGTCATGCACGTGCAGGCCGGCGCCGGAATCGTCGCCGATTCCGATCCTGAAGCCGAACATCGCGAGTGCGTCAACAAGGCCAAGGCGCTCTTCGCCGCCGCCGACCTCGCCCGCGGCGAAGGGAACTAAACCACTACCGGCTGGCGCCGGTAGGTTTATCTGAGTGCTGTTCAATATA
>JBHHVZ010000121.1:0-7445 GCA_046756245.1 Parvularculaceae bacterium | reverse complement strand
AACAAAAACCTAGAGCATGTTCTCCGACTCGCATTTCGGAGAACATGCTCTAAGTTCTGCTCCTTATGTCCGTTTTCGGCGAAACAACGGAACGACTGCTCCATGGCTACTTGCTGCCGTTCATGAGCAACATTGGCATGTCCGCTCACCATCCATAACCGAAAATCAAACTGGGACGCGGGCGGAGTTTCAGCCGAGGCTGACGGCCGTGCCGGAGGCCGAGACCATCATCATCGAGCCTTTCTCGCCGATCACCTCGTAATCGATATCGACGCCGACAACCGCATCGGCCCCGAGTTTGTTCGCTTCTTCGGCCATTTCATCGAGCGCGATCTGCCGCGCTTCACGGATCGAGGCTTCGTATGAGCCGGACCGGCCCCCGACGATGTCGCGGATGCCGGCGAACAGGTCGCGGAAAACGTTGGCGCCGAGAATCGCCTCGCCGGTGACGACGCCCTTGTAATTGCGAACCGGTTTTCCTTCGATGTTCGGCGTGGTGGTGATGATCATGGGCATGGGCAGGAGTCTCCTGACTGCAGTTGTCCGAGTATAGGTTGACCCGCGCGCCCCAAAACGCAAGCGGAGGCTCAGTCGCGCTTTTCCCGCTTGCGGCACAGCAGAAGCCCGTCGCCGATGGCGGTGAAGGCGACGTCGAAGCGCAGATCGGCCTTCGCTTTTTGGGCGACGGCGCGCAGCGCTTCGATGTCGTCGCTCGTCTTGCCGGGCTCGGCGACGGCGCCGTCCCAGAGCACATTGTCGAACACCATTACGCCGCCCGACCGCAAAATCCGCGCGCCTTCTTCGTAATAATCGGAATAGCCGGTCTTGTCGGCGTCGATGAACATCATATCCGCCGATGCGTCCGGCAGCGCGGCGAGCGTCTCATTGGCCGGCCCGATCCGCACGTCGATGACCGAGTCGACGCCGGCCTGGCTCCAGTAACCGCGGGCGCGTCCGATGAATTCCTCCGATATGTCGCAAGCGATGACGCGCGCCGCGTCGCCATGCATGTCTTTGAGCGCCAGCGCCATGGCGAGCGCCGAATAGCCGGTGAAAACGCCGACCTCGACATAAATCTGCGCGCCGATCATGCGGGCGAGAAACGCCATGAATTCGGCCTGCTCGGGACTGATCTGCATCGTCGGAATCGCGCATTCGGCGTAGGTCTCTTCGCGGCAGCGGACAAGCGCCGGGCGCTCGTCCCGGTTCATGGCGCGCACATAGGCCTCGACACGTTCGCTCAATCCGATCGAACGGCTCATTCACCGTCTCCTTCTTGACGCCGGCGCACAATCGCCTGCCGCCCGCATCATGAGCCTGCGATGCAATTTTCGTCGGCGAAGGAAAAGTCGTCAATGAGAAAACGAACGATGCGGTTTTTGTCTTTGACGCTTATAAGGTCAAATTCGATCCGCTTAACATTCGCGCCGTCGAACCTGACGGCGTTCATCATGCGCCACCGCATTGTGTCGGCCGCCCATTCGAAACGCGATGTATATTTTTCAAGCGCCGCCCCGTTTTCATCATAGGCCTGAATAACGGTTTCGAAGACCTCGCCGTCCTTGCCGCCGGTCGGATAGAGCGCGGTAGCGACGGCGCATACCGGTTTGCGGAATGTAATCGTGAGCGGGCGATAGAAATCATCCCTGTAAAGGGCCGCGTGATCGCCGCTCGGCGGCGCGATATAAGTGCACGCCGAGTCATATCGAAAGTAACGCTGTCCCTTGCAAATCTGCTGCGTAAGACCCGCGCCGAATTCGACGCCATATTCTTTTCCATAGGCTTTCAGGATGATTTCGCCGTGACCGCCGGGCGGCGGCTCGAACGTAATCACCTTATAAATCGGATCTTTCGCCGCGAGATCCGGGTCG
Source organism: Parvularculaceae bacterium (assembly GCA_046756245.1). Taxonomy (GTDB): domain Bacteria; phylum Pseudomonadota; class Alphaproteobacteria; order Caulobacterales; family Parvularculaceae. Next base: position 5,574 of record JBHHVZ010000121.1, on the reverse strand, counting down.
CCGATATGAAGAAATGCGAATGCGTCGGTCGCAGGATTACCGTCGCCGTCCGGGTCCGGTCCGACGCCGTTTTCATGAATCCATTCCGGTGGAATCTCGAACGTGTCCGCATGCATGGGGTCATGGGCAAAGGCCGCGCCAATACTGGCGGATAACAACAGCCCCGCCGTCGCAGCCGTTTGCAAACGACACAATGAACAGGCGCCGTCTTTGTCCATTGCTGCTCCCCTTGCGGACAAGCATACACCGCCCGGCGCCAAGCCCCAAATCGATTCGCGAAGGCTATCGCAAATCAGCGCTGATCCTCGGGAATCGCGAACTCATCCCACATCCTCAGCATCGCCGTGTCTTCGGCGTAATGCCCGTCCGGCCAGGGCATTTGTCCGATAGCGCCAAGACCGCCGTAATTCGCGAGGATGACGTCCGGGAATTCCTCGATAAGCGCCGCATTCACCTGGCGGACGACGTCCGCGCCATACGGGCCCCAGTGATATTCCTTCCACCACGCGGCGAAAACGGGAGAGTTTAATAGCGCCTTGGGCGGGCGGTTATTGCTGCCGCCCTCATAGGCGCCGATCAGGCGCGCGCCTATCTTGCGGACGGCTTCATCCTGCAGACGCCAGCGCCATAATATCCACCGGCGCGTGCCGGAAACGTTTTGCGGCCCGTCGACAAAATAATCGTGGAGCCTTTTTTTCAGCCCTTCGGGATCCTTTCGGATTTCTTCTTCCCAGCGCGCAACGAGATCGGCGCCTTTGAGTTCGCCAAAAAATTTCCTGTCGTAAAGACGGCCGGCGAAATGATAGGACGCGATCGCCACGCCGGTTTTTTGAATGTAATCCGACGGGGTCAGACCATTCGCTCGAAGATGCGCCTTCAGGCCCGCATAAGCTTGCGTCGTGACGCCCGGCCCGCCAGTTCGGCTCGCGATGACATAGACAATATTGTAAGCAAGACCGCGCTCTGAAAGTTCTGCTTCGAGCGCCCGCATCCAGCGCGCCGTCAAAACGCCGTATCCCTGACGCACGCCCCATTTCGGATTAACGCCTTGTCCAACGCCCCATACATAGTTCGTGTGCAGCGTAAACGGAAACGCGAAATTCCAGATTTCATTGCCGAGTTCGATATAGAGCGGCCGGTCGGACGGATACCCCGATGCGACAAGGCGATCGACGAAAGAAGCGGCGAATTTCTCCCATTCCGGGCTCGCCAGAATTGCGTCCACGTTGGCGCGTGCGAGCTTCTTTAATTTTTTGGGATCGACAACTTTGGGATTGTCGTCGAGGCGCAAAGACGGATCGGCCTGATGTTTCGGCGAACCGATCTGCGGGGGAATGTGCAGCCATACCGACCGCTCGGACTTAACGCCAAGATCGAACAGAAGTTCATAGGGGAAACCGTACCGTTTCGGCGCCGACCACCGCACTCTGAACCCTCTTCCGTAGACCGCGTCTTCAGGCCGCGCGACATCGTCGAACGACCGCACCGGCGATGCGTTCGTATGCTGCATGTCCATCGTACGCAGGATGTCGTAGTGTTTTACATAGTCGATAAATTCCGGCGTCCAGATCTCGCCCGCCCTCACAAGCGCTTCATGCTCGGCGCGATAAACCCGAACGCCGGTGACGCCGCCGTCGCCGATCCGCGAAAATCTTGGCGAAAGCGATTTGTTTGAAGTCGACGATACCTGGAAGCGCAACCGGTTATCGCCTTCGCGCCGTTGCAGCCCGCGCGGCTGACCGTTGATGAAACCGTAGGCGTCGCCGTCCCATTCGAAGATGTAATCGCCTGCATAGTATTCCGGAAAATAGCGCCGGCCCTGCGCGATAAACGGGCCTCTTGCGTGCCGCGCGTTTTCCGGCAGCGCGACGGGCAATCCTGTAGCGTCGTCCAGATAGCCTTCCTCGGTCGCGCGCAGTTCGTCCCAGTCTTCGCCGTCGACGAACCGGATCGCCCATCCCCGTCCGGCCAGTTTCGTCAAATTGATGAGCGGGTCTTCGAGATCGCGGGAATTGAGAAAGTTGAGCCCGAGCTGAAGCTTGTGAGTGCGTTCAGAAGCGGCTTGCGTTTGCGCTTCAGCGTCGTCGGCCGGTGCGGCCTGCGCATGTGCGCTGACGGCGAAGGCTGCGATCGCGCCTGCGGCGGCGAAGAGCCCGAGGAAAATGCGCGTTGCAGCGCGTGCGCCAACTCCGGCGATTAATTCTCCCCCGCTCGCGCATTTATTTGCGACAGTCAGCAGCAGGCGCCGCTGGCCGCTCCGGACGCGCTTTTCTCCTCGAAAGGCATGGTCGTTCCGCATCTGGGAAAGATGCCATAATGCGCGTCGAAATTTCCAATAAATTCAAAATACGGCGCGAAGCGGGACTGCTTGAGAATGCGCCACGTATTGCCGCAAACGGGAAAAACGCGTCCCGATTCAATTATGTGGTGTCGGTCAAGCACGAAAACGTCCTCGGCGTGCATTACGCCGCCCTTGTAGGCGACCGCCTGGCCATAATCTTCGCAGGCTGGTTCGAGCCCGTCCGCCCGGAACAGCCGATACGTGGCGCTATAAAACTTCGTTGCGCCGAGTTTGGATTTAAGGGCTTCGTTGCGAACTTCGACGGGGCGGCTTGTTACGAGCCGAGGGTCGGGAAAACCGGCCTCCTTCGCCAGGATGAGAAAATCGTTCCAGTAAAGCGCGCCGCCGAGGCACTCGCCGTAAAGCACCGGATCGGTTCTTAAATGCTCGGGAATGCGCCGGTCGGCGTAGATATCGGCGAAATAGAACTCGCCGCCCGGCTTGAGCAGATTACGCACGGCGCGCAGGACCGCGCTCTTGTCGACGCACAGATTGATGACGCAGTTGGAGACAATGGCGTCGAAGCTGTCGGGCGCGAGACCTGTTTCTTCCAGCCGTTCGAGATAACCTTCGACGAACGACAGGTTTGATCGCGCAAACCCGAAACGCTCCACGTGCCAGGCTTCCAGCCTGCGCGCCGCTTCGAGTTGCGTCGTCGTCATGTCGACGCCCACGACCGAGCCTTCGGGGCCGACAAGTTGAGCGAGGACGTAGGCGTCGCGCCCTGCGCCGCAGCCCAGGTCGAGCACGCGCGCGCCCTCCAGACAAAGCGGCGCGATCAGGCCGCAGCCGTAATAGCGCTGCATGACGTCATCATGAATATTGTCGAGAAGCGCGCGCAGGAAAGCCGGCTCATCGTCCGTCGTGCAGCATGCATTCGTCTTCAGGTCGCCCGAAGACGAAAGCTCTTCACCGTAATACTCCTTGACCCGGTTCTGGATATTCATGCCGCCTCATTTCCGCCCGTTGGTTTCGCTGACGGTTCTAACGCGAATCTGATGCGCGCGATCTCACGAATTCTTGAGCCGGTTTTCGCCCGGGCGCTTGATCGCTGCGGATCTGACCCTTTTGAGTTGACCCTGAGGGGCGGACCGTCCCTAATCCGGCGCAAATACGCCGTCGAGCGAAAACAGGGAGGGGCACGGTCATGCGCGCGTGGGGGCTTTCTTTATTCATCGCCTGTTGGTTGGGCGCTTGCGCGTCGCAGCAATCGGCGGTCGACGACAGGCCGCTTGCGGCGGCGATCGAGAATTCGACCAGCGCCCGAACTGCGGCGCGACGAATTGAGGCGGATGTTCGCTATCTTGCCGACGATGCACGCGGCGGCCGCGAAGCGGGTACGGCTGGATATGACGCCGCTGCGGATTATGTGGCGGGCCGATTCAAAGCAATGGGCCTGGCGCCGGGCGCCCGCGGAGACTGGTTCCAGCCGACGCCGCTGCGATCGGCGGAACGCGATCTTGAGGCCGCGCGCGCCACCCTTGAATACGGGAACGGCGATGTTCGCGAGCTCAGGCATCTCGAAGATTATCTGATCGGCAGGTCCTATAGCCGCGACGGCTTTGATGTAACCGGACCGGTTGTGTTTGTCGGCTTCGGCGTTTCCGCGCCGGAGGAAGGCCATGACGATTACGCCGGCCTCGATGTCGACGGAAAGATCGTCGCCGTTCTGCAAGGCGCGCCGAGCGCATTCGCCAGCGAAAAGCGGGCCTATTACGGATCTACGGACGCCAAAATGAAAACCGCTGCCGCCCACGGCGCCATAGGCTTTCTCTCTCTGTACACGGAAGCTGGCGAGCGCCGGCGTCCGTGGAAGCGGACGATCGCCCATCCCGAGAGAGCGGGGATGACATGGGTGCGCCCTGACGGCAGGGCTGAAGTTCCTGCGCCGCAATTGCAGGCTTCAGCTCTCATGAGCCCGGCCGGCGCCGCGTTGCTGTTTGAAGGCGCGCCGAAAAGCTATGACGAAGCACGCAAGGCGGCTGCGGCGGAGGAAGGCGCGCCGGAGGGCTTCGAGCTTTCGGTGACCATGACGCTGAGCGGTTCGGCGATTCTCCAGGATTTACGGAGCAAAAACGTCGTCGCGATTCTCGAAGGCGACGACCCCGAACTTCGCAACGAAGCCGTCATATTCTCCGCCCATCTCGACCATATCGGACTGGAAAAACCCGAGACGCCGAACGGAGACGGCGTCAACAATGGCGCGCTCGACAATGCAATGGGCGTCTCGGCCATGCTCGAAGTGGCGCGGAAGTTCGTCGAAGAGGGCGGCGCGCGGCGCACGCTCGTTTTCGTCGCCGTGACCGCGGAAGAAAAGGGCCTCATTGGCTCCGACTATTTTGCGCATTATCCGACCGTCCCGAAAGACAGCATGGTCGCAGATATCAATCTCGATATGCCGCTTGTTCTGTTTGATTTCGCCGATGTCATCGCGTTCGGCGCCGAGCATTCGACGCTCGGGCGGACGGTCCAATCCGCCGCCGACGTCTTGGGCGTCGTCGTCACGCCGGATCCCGTGCCCGAGATGAGCCTGTTTACCCGATCCGACCATTTCCGCTTCGTCGAGCAGGGGGTGCCGTCGATCTTTTTGTTTGTCGGGTTTGGCGGCGGCGGAAAGGAAGTCTTCGATGATTTCATGAAAAATCACTATCACAGCCCGTCGGACGACATATCCCTGCCGATCGATTATGGCGAGGCGGCGCGCTTCGCCGAACTCAACTATCGGATTGCACGCAATGTCGCGAACAATGACACTGCGCCGCAATGGCTGGAAGGCGACTTCTTCGGCGAATTGTTCGGCGACGAATAGAGGCGGGCCGCCGCCTATCCGACCCCGGTGATGCGCTGAACGGAGGCCGAGGCCGTGTCTCGCTGGCCGCCGCCGGCGCGGAGTCTTCAACGCGCGCCGGAATGCTGGTATAGCGAGCGCTCCCGACGCGCCCGCGCGCGAGGGCCTGTAGCTCAATGGTAGAGCCGGCGGCTCATAACCGCTTGGTTGGGGGTTCGAGTCCCTCCGGGCCCACCACCTTCGAAAAACCGCGAACGATTTCAACGGTTTGCAGCCCTGCTAGACACTTTGTCGGGGGCGCTAGACAATTTTGCGTTCACGGCCCATTCCTTTCGGTCTGCGCACGGACGGTTTCGCCGGCCCGAACGGGGCGAGCAGAGCGATGCCGGCGCGGGCGAATGGGCGCGTCGCAAGCGCCGGACGGGCAGCGTCGCGGCGGACAAGC
>JBHHVZ010000120.1:0-7456 GCA_046756245.1 Parvularculaceae bacterium | reverse complement strand
GCGGATATGCGCCTATCGAGGAATTTTTCGCTGAATCGTCGAAAGGCGTGAAAGTTCCGCTTGTGCGAATGGGCAAGACGCTTTCGCCGCCCCCACGAAACGCTCCGTAAACGCCGCGAAAGAAAAGCCCCGCGACGCCGCGGGGCTTTTCTTTCAAAATGTCAGGCAGCCTACCAGCCGCACTGGCGATCCTTGTTCTGTTCCTTAAGCCAGTCCATCAGCGGCGCGAAATATTCGACAACCGCGCCGCCGTCCATTTCACGCGTGCCGGTATAGGCTTCGAGCGCTTCCGGCCATGGCTTCGAGGCGCCCATTTCAAGCATGGCGTTGAACTTCTCTCCCATCTCTTTCGAACCGAAGAAGGTGCAGCGGTGCAACGGCCCCTCCCAACCGATCTGGTCGCAGGCGGCCTTGTAGAACTGAAACTGCAGGATATGCGCTATGAAATAGCGCGTGTAGGAAACATTGTTCGGGACATGGAACTTTCCGCCCGGGTCGAAGTAATCGGACGAACGTTCCGTCAGCGGACGAATGCCCTGATACTGGGTCCTGAGCTCCCACCAGCCGTCATTATACGTCTCGGGCGTAAGCTCGCCCGAAAAGACCTGCCAGCGCCACTTGTCGACCAGCAAGCCGAAGGGCAGAAAGGCGATCTTTTCAAGCGCCTGGTTCATCAAAAGGCCAACGTCTTTTGACGCGTCGGGAACTTCGTCCAAAAGCCCGATCTGCTGCAGATATTCCGGCGTAATCGATAGCGCGATCATGTCGCCGATGGCTTCGTGGAAACCGCCATTTGCGCCCGTCTGGAAAATCGGCGATTTGTCCTTGTAGGCGCGTTGATAGTAGTTATGGCCGAGCTCGTGGTGAATGGTGCGGAAGTCGTCCGAATTCACCTTCGTGCACATCTTGATGCGAATGTCGTCGGCGCCGTCGAGATTCCACGCCGACGCATGACAGACGACTTCGCGGTCGCGCGGCTTGGTGACCTGAGAGCGCTCCCAGAACGTATCGGGCAACGGTTCAAAACCAAGCGAGGAGAAAAACGCCTCGCCGGTCTTAACCATTTTGAGCGGATCGTAACCGTTCGACTTGAGAAGTTCCGTCAGGTCGTAACCCGGGTCCGCGTCTTCCGGCGCGACGAGATCGTAGATATTGCCCCAGGACTGCGCCCACATATTACCGAGCAGGTCGGCGCGGATCGGCTGATCGAGCGGAACGATGTCGTCGCCATACGTTTCGTTGAGTTTCGCGCGTACATGACAGTGAAGCTCGTCATAGAGCGGCTTTACCTGGCCCCAGAGGCGATCGGTTTCGGCCGCGAATTCCTCGGGCGGCAAATCATAACGTGCGCGCCACATCGTTCCGACATCGGCGAAACCGAGCTCACGCGCGCCTTCGTTGGCGATCGCGACCATTTTTGCATAGTCGGCTTTCATGTCGCCGCCGTCCTCGCGCCTGGCGACGGGGATTTCACGCCATTTGGTCCAGATTTCCTCAAGCCGGGCGGGATCGCGCACCGTGCCCATCATTTCCTCAAGGTCATTGCGCGGCGTCAATTCGCCGTCGAGCTCGATCTTGCCGACAGCGTAGGTTGAACTCATGCGCGTGTTGACCTCGGCGAGCTCCTTGGCGGCGCCGGGACGCTCGGGCGCGGGCAGGTTGAGCCCGAGCTTGATCATCTCGATCTTGCGCCGCAGCTCCGTCGGCAGCTCCACATCGTTGAAGCGCTTGGCCCGGTTGGCGAATTCAACGCCCTTTTCGGTTCCTTCGGCGTCGACTTTGGTCGCCAGCCAATTGGTGTCGAAAGTGATGTTCGTCGCTTGCGCCCACTGGACGCGCGCGGAGTATTCGCCGAACTCGCGATAGAATTTCTCAACCTTTTCGACAAACGCTTCCGCTTCTGAAACGGTCGGCTCTGCGGTTACAGTTTCAGCCGGAGCCGGACCGGCGGCGTCAGCGTCGGCGCTTTCTCCTGGCTGCGTCTGCTGGCTGCAGGCCGCAGCCAGGGCCAGGGCCGAAACGGCGGCGAGCGCGGCCAGCGGCCGGCGCGGTGGCGTGATGGTCATGACGACTCCCTCTCGAGTTTGATGTTCAGCGCAGAATAACCGAGCCCGGACGGCGCGCAAAACAGCCGCCGGTCAGACTTTTTCCGCCAGACGGATGGCGACGCGGCAGCCGAGCTTGATCGCTGCGGTGAGGAGCGGATAAGCGAAAGCCTCGTCCGCGCCCTCGTTTTCGGCGGTCGTTTTGTGGCCGATTTCGTCCTCGCGAAACGCCTTGACGGTGTCTGCAAGAGCCGGCTCGATCGGGCGAAGTTCGCGTTCCTGATCGCCGTAATGCTCCTCGATCACTTCTTCGACGGCGGCGGTGCAGGCCATCGCCGATTTTTCGCCGGCGAGCGCGGTCGCAGCGCCCAGCGCGAAACCGGCCGCATTCCAGAAAGGCGCAAGCAGCGTCGGGCGCACGCCGCGCTGCGTCAGCAGCCGGTCGAAGGTTTCCAGATGAGCCGCCTCGCCGTCTTCCATCTCCTTGAGAAGCCTCGACACGCGCGCCTTGTGCGCCAGTCCGTCAAAGACGGCCCGCTGACCGCGATAGATCTGCACCGCGCCATATTCGCCGGCGTGGTCGACGCGCAGCATTTCGGCGATTCTTCTGTCGCGGGCCCCCGGAGTGTTTCGCTTCGTATCGAGCCCTTGGGACGGTGTCATTAAACAGGGTCTCCAGCCAACGGACGACGCTCGCGGCGCGCCTGCTGCGCCACGGTGAAGGCCGCGGAGAACATCAGCGCAAATAAGCCCGCAGAGATGAGAAGATTATATCCCGCCATTGATATGCCGAACAACCGCCAAGGCGCGTCGGCGCAGCTCGGCGCCGCCGGCTCGTCGGTCAGGGCGGAGGCGAGCGCGCCGAGATCTGAAAGTGACGCGCCGCCCGAACAATTCTGCGGTCCCGGCCAGAAATGGTATTCTACGCCTGTGTGATAAAAGGCGAGCCCGGCGCTGATGGCGTATACGAGCGCTGCTGCGCCGGCGGCGCCGGCGGCGGCGAGATGGGCGTTCAGGACGATGGCCGAAAAAAGACCGGCCCCGGCGACGCCAAGCGCCGTCCAGTGGGCCTCGCGCTGGTCAAGGCAGAGTTCGCAGGGAACATATCCGCCAAAACGCTCGAAAACATGCACGCTTAAAAGCACGATGGCGCTGGCCGCGACGGCGCACCATAACGCCCGCTCTACAACTGAAAGGCGCATGAAGTAACCGATCATGACGGCATGATACCGTTCGCGCGCGAAAACTGCGAATGACGGATCGTCACAGCCAGCCTGCGATCCAGCTTTTCAGAAGGTAAACGGCCTCCGCGCCGAGAACGACCAGCAGCGCGACCCAGATGAATCCGATCAGCAGGCCGAGCACGACGAGGACGCCGTCACGCTCGATCAGTCCAAGCGCCGCGACGGCGACCCCGATGCCGGGAATCGTGTTGGTGGAAGGCAGGGGAACCAGGATGGAGGCGGCGGGGATAAGCATCAGCGCCCCGGCGAGCCGCGCGCCGAAGCGGCCTGTGACGGGCCGGAGCCGCGGGCGGGCTAGGCGTTCGATCCAGCCGCCATATTTCGCGCCGCGCTCGACAGTGCGGCGAAAAGCAGGAATTGAAAACTGGCGCGCGCGCAGCCGCTTCGGCAACCAGGGGTGGACGCGCCCAGCGGCGAGCTGGGCGGCCAGCGCCAGCATCGGAAGCGCAACAATTTGCGGCAGCACGTAAACAAACGGCAGACAGCAGGGCAGCGCCAAGAGCAGCAGGAGCAGGCCGAAGGCGCGCTCGTCCAGCCTGTCCAGCACGTCGCCGAGCGTGGCTTGCGGATCGTCCGCGTCAATGTCCGCGGGCGCGCCGCGTTCGAGTTCGTCAAGGATATCGCGCAAAAACCGGGTCGCGCCGGTCATCGACGGGGCTGCATTCGGGGGGGCGTTTTCGCGCATAAGGGCGATGATTCTTTCCGGCGGCAGACGCTGCTTATCGCAATTTTCGAAAAAGGTCAGGCGAATGAGAAGATTTGCGGTTTTATCAGGCTCCGCGTTCCGCCCGTCTTGACCGCCAAACGACGGCGCCTAGGATGCGCCGACCTTCCCCGCCCCAGTGGTGGAATTGGCAGACACGCGTGACTCAAAATCACGTGCCGCAAGGCGTGCCCGTTCGAGTCGGGCCTGGGGCACCATTTTCGTTCAGGCTGTTACGGCGCGCCCGTTCGAGTCGGGCCTGGGGCGCCATTTTCGTTCAGGCTGTTACGGCCCTCCGTTCGAGTCGGGCCTGGGGTACCGTCCCTTCAAGGGGACGCGGAGACGCAGCGCCTCTCCCGGAATGCCGCCGGCGAATAACAAACAGCGCCCCCAAGCGGGGCGCTGTTGCGATAATCGCCAGTCGGCAGGGAGTCAGACTTTTTTCATTAACGACAGCGGCGGTCTTTGCGGCCCTTGCCCCTGTCGCCTTCATTGCAGGCGATTTCATTGCTCAACAATTCAGGCTTTTCGTTCTTGCCGAGCGACAGCGCCTTGCCCTTGTTGAACATAATTTTGTTGTGTTCGATGAAACCGTTCGAACCGAACGGCGCCGCGAGCCCGTCGCCGTCGTTTTGAACAATTTCATTGTAGCGTACGAGCGCGAGTTTCGCGTGACGATCGAGAACGATGCCCGCGCCGTCATTATTGCTGATCTTGTTGCCGATGAAGGTCGCGCCGCCATGGCCGAAAGAGCGCACGCCTCCATCGCGATTTTCGAATATCTGGTTGCCGGCGAGAAAGACGTCGCCGAAGCTCCGGTCGGAAATATCGACGCCGATTTCGTTCTTGGCGATTTCGTTGTCGATCAAGAAAGTCTGGGCGAGGGAATGACCAAGCTCGAGCAACACGCCGCTGGCGCCGCCGTTGATCGTGTTCTTTTCCAGCATCACCGTGCCGCCGCTGATCTTGATCGCCGGCTTGTGGCCCGAACCGAACACATTGCTTTCCTTGAGCGTGAAAACGCCCTTGAGAACGTTTACGCAGCCGTCGGCTTCCGACCCGACGGCGGATGTGAGTTCGACATTGGCGACGACTGCGTGGGCTGTCGATTCCTTTGGCGAAAAGCTTAAACAGGGATTGTCTTTTTTCGGCAAGATCCTGACGCCCGGGCCGGGACCGCGGTCGCCCTGGATGAACACCGATTTGCTGAGCGTGACGCTTTCCTCATAGTCGCCATGCATGACGTAGATGACGCCGCCTTCGGCGATGTCGTCAAGCGCCATAGAAATTTTCTTGTACGGGCCCTGCCCGTTTGCATCGACGACGATCTGGTTTTGACCCTTGCCTTTGGGCGTCGCCGGCTGTCCGGAAACGCGACCGACGCCGGGGTCGTGAATCGGAAAGCCGCCAAGCGACTGTTGTGCATATGCGCCGGCGGCGAGGAGCCCGATCGCTCCGCCAGCGGTCAAAATCATCAGTGCGCGTTTCATCGAACCCCTCCCACTACTGGTTGTCGCGCGGCGCTTCGAGGTCGAGCTTCTCGAGCGCCTCGACGGCGGGCGGGTAGCCGCCGTCGGCGATCGCGTCCGCCCGCGCGAAATACCGCCGCGCCAGAATCCTGTCGGGCGCAACCTCGTTCAGACCCGTCGTGCCATCGCGGTAGATGACGCCAAGGGCGTAATTCGCGATCACCAGATTGGCGTTAGCCGCACGGCTGAGCCAATCGACCGCTTTTCTTCCGTCTTGCTGCACGCCGATGCCGCGCACATGCATGACGCCATAGACATATTGCGACATCGGGTGGCCGGAATCGGCCGCCTCGGCGAAAAGCTTTGCGGTCTGTTCGGGCGTCAGGACGCCGGTCTGCACGGCGAACTTCTCCGCCTCGGACAGGTCTCTTTTGCGCGCGACGGTCGAGTATTGAAAGCGCTTGATCGCCGCCCGGGTAGACGGGCCCATCTTGTTGTCGATGGGGCCGGGGCGGAAACCGAGCGCGTTGAGCGCGCGCTGAATGAGCTCGACGTCGATGTCGGAAACCGCCTCTTTGGCGTCTTCCAGTTTCAGCGCCTCAAGCTCTTCCTTCAGTTTTTCAAGCTGCACCTGCTGGCGCGGCTTGCCGCTGAACTCCGGCGGAAGCGGCGGCTGCCAGTCGAGCGCGGCTTCTTTCGCCCGGTCGACTTCGCTGCTCGACATCAGCGGCTCAAGAAATTCATAGCGTTCGCTTGCTTCGCCGACGCCGCGGTCTTTCGCGAGAATGAACATTTTCAGGGCTTTGACATTGTCCTTCCCGACGCCGGCGCCTCTCTGATACATCAGGCCCAGACGATAAAGGTCGTAGGCGCTTCCCGATTCGAAAGTCTGTGCGACAAGGTCCTCCGCCTTTTTGACGTCGCTGGAGCTCATCTGAAAGCGCACATCAATAAGGCGCTGCTCGGCGAGGATGCGAGCATTCACCTCTTCGGCCGTAGGTTGCTGATAGCTCTTGGGGAAATGGTGGTAGGCTGCGAGCGTATACCAGAGCAACGCCCTGATCTTGTCGGCCGGAATTTCCTTGGCGGGGTCGGGCACGCCCTCGTTGGTTTCCAGCACGACGCCGAAATAAACGTCGCCCAGAATCTTTTTCGATCGGACATCGCCGGCGACTGCGAAGCGTTTCCAGATATCGATGGCCTCTTCGAACTGGCCGCGCTTGTAGGCCTCCCGTCCCGCCTCATAGGTGGCGGCGGCAGGCCCGGCGAACGACAGCGTCAGCGCCGAAGCGACGGCGACGCTCAACAGGCGGCGAAAGCCGCGGATCGATTTCACGTGATTTTTTCCCATAACCCCAGACTCCCCTCGCCTAGACTCCCCCAACTCAGGCCGGCCTCGAGCGAACGCCGCAGCCGGCATTAAAGCACGCCGGCCCGCGCGCCTCCAGATTAACCTTATTTTCCGGTGAAAGAAAAGAAATGCGCCGCAGTCCAGGCAGGGTTTCGCGCCCTCGCACGCCCGGTATTTCGCCTATTCCGCGCGCGTGACCAGAAAAACACACGCCCCGGCCTCGTCCGGCAGGCGCTCGATCCTGTGGCCGCCCTTGCTGCAGAAATGGGGAATATCGACCGTCGCTACGGGATCGTCGACCAGGACCTTGAGCCGCGCGCCGGGCGGCAGGCGGCGCAGCGCCGCCTCCATCCGGATCACCGGCATCGGGCAGCGCCAGCCGCGGGCGTCGAGAACGGGGGGATTGATAGTCGGCGCGACGGCGCTGCGCCTGCTCTGTTCGCTCTGCCTCATCGTTTTCGCTCGAATCCCGGTTTGGCGCGCGACGGTCATAAAATGCGCCGGGCCGAAGAAAAAGCCGCGGGGCCGAAGCCGCCGCGGCTGAAAAGGAGGCGACTGACCTGTTTTAGTTGGTCGCGAGCTTGAGTTCGATGCCTGCGACGCGCCCCTTTGAGAGCGGCGAGAAAGTACCGCCGCCCAGCGAG
>JBHHVZ010000119.1:0-7523 GCA_046756245.1 Parvularculaceae bacterium | reverse complement strand
AATCGGCCGCCTCACCCCCTCCGTCTCGCTCCGCTCGACACCTCCCCCGTAAACGGGGGAGGAATAGTCTGCATTTGCAGCATGGTAATTCTTCCCCCGCTTGCGGGGGAAGTGGCCCGCGCCGCAAGGCGCGGGTCGAAGGGGTAAAACGATAAAGACCGAGCGTTGACTCGGCTGCAGTTTACGCCTTCCTGATAGCGGCGTTGAACGCCTTCACCGCGGCGGCCGGGCCGGCCGGGTTGCGCCATACGCCGGCGCTGACGGCGAGAAAATCGGCGCCGGCCCTTACCAGCGCGCCGCAGTTTTTGGGCGCGATCCCGCCGATCGCAACGCTCGGGAGCGTCGTCGCCTCGCGCCACCATTCGAGCAGCGAAGGATCGGCGCGCGTCGACGCCTCCTTCGTCACAGTCGGAAAGAACGCCCCGAACGCGACGTAATCGGCGCCGTCCTCGCCGGCGACCAGCGCAAGATGTTTTGAGTCATGGCAGGTGACGCCGACCGTCGCGCCCTCGCCCAACACCGCGCGCGCCTTTTTGCAGGAGGCGTCCTTCTGTCCCACGTGAACGCCGTCGGCCCCGGTCTTGAGCGCCAGATCCGGCCGGTCGTTGATCAGGAACGCGACATCGTATTCGCGGGCGATCGGCAGGAGCGCTTCGGCGGCGAACAACACATCAGCGTCGGAAACGGCCTCGCCATCTTCCCTCTTCAGGCGCAGTTGCGCGCAGGCGACGTCGCCTGCGTCGAGCGCTTCCCGAAACGCCCTTGCAAAGGCGGCGAGGTCGTCAAGGCGCGGCGGCGTGATAAGGTAGAGGCGACAGGGGCTCGACATGGCCGCCTATATAGGCTGCGGCGGTTTTGATTGCGAGGAGAGGCTCATGCGACTGAGATCGGTTTTTGCAGCGGGAATTCTGGCGTGCGCTTTTACGGTCCCCGCCTTTGCTCAGGATGCGCCGCCCTGCCGCGCCCATGAAAACGGATCGGCCCTCGATTTCTGGGTGGGCGACTGGCGGGTGACATCGCGCGACGGCGAGACCGAGTACGGATCGAACCGGATCGTCGCGGATCTCGACGGATGCGCCGTCTTCGAGCACTGGACAAGCGCGCGCGGCGGCGCCGGCAAATCGCTCTTTACCTTCGATGCCCGCACAGGCGACTGGGCGCAGGTCTGGGTGACGCCCAATACCGGCCGCCCGGGCGGGCTCAAGCACAAGAAGCTGATCGAGCGCTTTGATGACGGCGGGGTGCGTTTTCAAGGAACCTATCCGGGCGATAAAGAGGGCGTCGAAATTCTCGACCGGACGACGCTGACGCCTGCCGAAAACGGCGCGGTGCGCCAGCATATCGAAATTTCGACCGACGGCGGCGCGACCTGGCGGACGACCTTCGATGCGCTTTACGTGCGGAACTGAACAAGAGGCCGCCAGTTTAAGCCGCGTCTTCGAGCCCCTCCGACCAGTCGCCGAGCTGGGCGAGGCCGTTCATTTTGGCGCGATGCGCAAAAGCGGCCTGCGCGGCGCGAACGTTGTCGGCCTTGCCGCCCCACGCCTTTAAGGGCGCCGCTTGCAGCGCCCGGCCATAAGAGAAGGAAAGCGCCCAGGGCAGTTCGTTCCTGTACGCTGCATTCATGGCGTTCAGATGCGCTGTGGCTTCTTGGTCGGATTGCCCCCCGGACAGGAAGACCACGCCCGGCAGCGCCGCCGGGACTGAGGCGCGGAAACATTTGACGGTTTTCTCCGCCACTTCCGAAACGCCCGCGCGTTTGGCGTTGAGCTTTCCGGAAATGACCATGTTCGGCTTGAGAATCGTTCCTTCAAGCGCGACGCGATGTTCGAAGAGATCTGCGAATAGCGACCGCAACGTGTATTCCGTGAACTCACAGCAACGGTCAATGTCGTGATCGCCGTCCATCAAGACTTCCGGTTCGACAATGGGAACGATATTCGCTTCCTGACAAAGCGCCGCATAGCGCGCCAGCGCGTGACAGTTCGCATGAATGCAGCAAGGGCTCGGGACGCGGTGATCGCCGTCGCGGCCGATATCGATGACGGCGCGCCATTTCGCAAACCGCGCGCCCAGTTCGTAATATTCGGCGAGGCGTTCGCGCAGGCCGTCGAGACCTTCGGTGACTTTCTCGCCGGGCGCGCCGGGAAGCGCTTTCGCGCCCTTGTCGACCTTGATTCCGGGAATGGCGCCGGTCCGTTCAATGAGTTTGACGAGCGGCGTTCCGTCGGCGGCGTTCTGGCGAATGGTTTCATCGAACAGGATGACGCCGGAGATATAGTCGCGCATGGCGTCAGACGTGCGAAACAGCATTTCGCGATAGTCGCGGCGGTTGTCTTCGGTCGATTCCACATTGATGGAATCGAAACGCTTCTTGATGGTGCCCGACGATTCATCAGCCGCCAGAACGCCCTTGCCCGGCGCGACGATGGCGAGCGCAATTTTATTGAGCGCAATCAGGTCCATCTTTTTCTCCCATTCAGCAGTCTGGTTTTGTTATGCGCCTTATTTTTCAAGCGCTTTGATCCCCGGCAGCTCCTTGCCCTCGAGCCATTCCAGAAACGCCCCGCCGGCCGTCGACACATAGGTGAAATCGTCGCCGACCGAAGCGTGGTTTAACGCCGCGACCGTATCGCCGCCGCCGGCGACGGCGACAAGGCCCGTCTCCTTCACGCGGCGGGCGGTGAAGCGCGCCGCCTCGACGGTCGCCGTATCGAACGGCGGCGTTTCGAATGCGCCGAGCGGGCCGTTCCAGACGACGGTTTTCGAAGCTTCGATCTTCGCAGCGATCAGATCGACGCTGTCGGGACCGAGATCGAGGATCATCTGATCGGCGCCGACAGCGTCGGCTGCGGCTACTTCGCTTTCGGCCCCGGCCCTGAATTCGCGCGCGACGACGACGTCGACGGGCAGAACGATTTCGCAGCCTCGGCTCGCAGCCTGATCCATGATCTCGCGCGCCGTGTCGGCGAGGTCGGGCTCGCAAAGCGACTTGCCGACCGACAATCCCTTCGCGAACAGGAAAGTGTTGGCCATGGCGCCGCCGATCGCAAGCGCGTCGGCTTTGCCGACAAGATTCAAGAGCAGCGCAATCTTGGTCGACACTTTCGCCCCGCCGACGACGGCCGTCAGCGGACGGACGGGATTGGCGAGCGCCGCGGCGAGATAATCGAGCTCGCGCTCCATGGCGCGGCCCGCCGCACATGGCAGAACATGCGCAAGCCCCTCGGTCGAGGCGTGAGCGCGGTGCGCGGCCGAAAACGCATCGTTGACGTAAAGGTCGCCGTTTTCGGCGAGCGCGGCGACAAAAGCCGGATCGTTTTTTTCCTCGCCCGCATGAAAGCGCGTATTTTCAAGAACGACGATATCGCCTTCGATCATTTTCTCGACCGCCGCGGCCGCCTTCTCGCCGATGCAGTCGTCGGCGAAATCGACCGGCCCGCCGAGAAGGTCGCCGAGCGCTTTCGCCGCCGGCTTCAGACTCATGTCGGGATCAGCAGCGCCGTTCGGCCGTCCATAGTGGGACAATAAGATCACCTTGGCGCCTTTTTTCGAAAGCTCCTTGAGAGTCGGCAGGGACCGCTTGATGCGCGTGTCGTCCGTGACCTTTCCGTCCGCTATCGGCACATTGAAATCGACGCGCACAAGAACGCGCTTTCCGGCGACGTCGAGATCGTCAAGCGTGCGGTAGCGGGTCACGTCCCTATCCTTGCAGATATTTTCCCATTTCCAGCGCCGTGTCGGTCATGCGCGTGGAAAAGCCCCACTCATTGTCGTACCAGGACAACACGCGCGCGAGTTTTCCCTCGAGCACCTGCGTCTGTTTCAGCGCAAACGTGGACGAATGGGCGTCGTGGTTGAAGTCGGCTGAAACCAGCGGCTTGTCTGTGTAGGCGAGCACGCCTTTCATCGGTCCGTCGGCGGCTTCGACAATGGCGGCGTTGATCGCCTCGACGCTCGTCTCGCGCGCCGGCGTGAAAACGAGATCGATCATCGACACGTTCGCGGTCGGCACGCGGATCGCCGAACCGTCGAGCTTGCCCTGAAGCTCCGGCAAAACGAGGCCGACGGCGCGCGCGGCGCCTGTGGATGTCGGGATCATCGACATCGCCGCGGCGCGGGCGCGGTAGAGATCCTTGTGCAGCGTGTCGAGGGTCGGCTGATCGCCGGTGTAGGCATGCACGGTCGTCATGTAGCCGCGCTCGATGCCGACAGCGTCGTTCAACGCCTTGGCGACCGGCGCGAGACAGTTCGTCGTGCACGACGCATTCGATACGACGAGATCGTTTGCGCTCAGCGTATCATGATTGACGCCGTAAACGATGGTCTTGTCGGCGTTCTTCGCCGGCGCAGAGACGAGCACGCGTTTTGCGCCGGCTTCGAGATGGGCCGACGCTTTTTCCTTGTCGGCGAATATGCCGGTGCATTCGAAAACGATGTCGACCCCGAGATCGCCCCAGGGCAGTCTCATTGGATCGCGCTCGGCGAACACCTTGATCGGACCGCGCCCGGCGTCGAGCGCGTCGCCGACCGCCTTCACTTCTTTCGGGAAGCGTCCATGCACCGAGTCGTACTGCATGAGATGGGCGTTGGTTTCGACCGGCCCCAGATCGTTGACGGCGACGACCTCGACGCCGGTGCGTTCGTTTTCGATAATCGACCGCAGCGCCAGACGCCCGATTCGGCCGAATCCGTTGATCGCGATTTTCAGTGCCATCGAACCCTCCTAACTGATCAGCGCTTTCGCCCTGGCGGCGACCGCCGCCGCGGTAATTCCGAAATGTTCGTACAAATCGCCGGCAGGCGCCGAAGCGCCGAACCCGGTCATGCCGATAAAGGCGTCTTCCGGTCCCAGCAGCGCGTCCCAGCCCTGCCTGACGGCCGCTTCGACGCCGATGCGCGGTTTGTCGCCAAGAACGCGCGCACGATAATCGGCGGGTTGGCCTGCAAACAGTTCGAATGACGGCGCCGAGACGACGCGAACGCAGACGCCGCGCGCCTCGAGCGCCGACTTCGCCTTCAGCGCGACGCCGACTTCGGAGCCGGTGGCGATGATCGTGGCGACGTACTCGGCCTCGTCGGCGAGCACATAAGCGCCGCGGGCGCAAAGATTTTCGTCCGTATGCGTCAGCCGCACGGGCGGAACCGACTGGCGCGTGAGCGTAATGACGCTCGGGCGCGATTTCTCCGCCAGCGCCAGCGCCCAGCATTCCGCCGTTTCAATCGCGTCGGCGGGCCGGAAAACATTGAGGTCGGAAACGGCTCTGAGCGCCGCCAGATGCTCGACAGGCTGATGCGTCGGCCCGTCCTCGCCAAGCCCGATCGAGTCGTGGGTCATGACAAAAATCGAGCGCACGCCCATCAACGCTGCAAGCCGGATCGACGGACGGCAGTAATCGGTAAAGACCAGAAACGTTCCGCCATAAGGAATGACGCCGCCATGCAGCGCCATGCCGTTCATCGCCGCCGCCATGCCATGCTCGCGTACGCCATAGTAAATATAGCGCCCGGCGTAATTGTCCGCTGACAGAATATCGAGTCCTTTGGTCTTGGTGTTGTTCGATCCCGTGAGGTCGGCCGAACCGCCGATGGTTTCGGGAACGGCTTCGTTGATGATGTCGAGCGCCTGCTCGGAGGCTTTCCTCGTCGCGACGGCGGGCGGTTCGGCGGCGAGCTTTTTCTTGTAAGCGCCGAGCGCGGCGTTGACGGCGTTCGCGCAATCGCCGGCGAGCGCGGCGTTGAAGGCTTTCGCCTTGCTCGATTGCGCCAGCCGCGCGCGCCAGGCCTCGAAAGCGCCGCGCCCGCGCGCGCCGGCCTCGCGCCAAGCGTGCAAAATGTCGTCCGGGATTTCAAACGGCTTGTGCGTCCAGCCCAGCGTCTCGCGGGCGCCGGCGATTTCATCCGCGCCCAAGGGCGCGCCGTGGGCGGCCGCCTTGCCCTGTTTTCCCGGCGCGCCGAAACCGATCACCGTGCGGCAGGCGATGAGGCTCGGCCGGTCCGACCGGCGCGCCGCGTCGATCGCGCGCGCGACCGCTTCCGGATCGTGCCCGTCGATCCGCGCCGTCGCCCAGCCTGCGGCTTCAAACCGCGCAAGCTGATCGGTCGAATCGGCGAGCGCCACCGGTCCGTCGATCGAAATGCCGTTGTCGTCGAAGAGAATTATGAGCTTGCGGAGCTTCAAGTGGCCGGCGAGCGCAATCGCTTCATGGCTCAAGCCCTCCATCAGGCAACCGTCGCCGGCGAGCGCATAGGTGTGGTGATTGACAAGATCTTCGCCGAAGCGGGCGGAAAGATGCGCCTCGGCGATCGCCATGCCGACGGCGTTTCCAAGCCCTTGGCTCAAGGGCCCCGTCGTCGTCTCGACGAGCGGGGCGTGGCCGTATTCGGGATGGCCCGGCGTTTTCGAGCCGAGCTGGCGAAAGCGCTTCAATTCCTCGATCGTCATCCCCTCGTAACCGAGCAGCCAGGCCAGCGCGTAAAGCAGCATCGAGCCGTGGCCGGCCGACAGGACGAAGCGGTCCCGGTCCGGCCAGTCGGGCGCGCCGGCGTCGAATTTCAAATACCGGGTGAAGAGCACCGTCGCCGCATCCGCCATGCCCATGGGCATGCCGGGATGGCCGGATTTCGCCTTTTCCACAGCGTCCATCGAAAGGGCGCGGATAGCGTTGGCGAGTTCACGCGTCTCGGGAAGCGACGCCGCCTCGGATACCGTTGCGCCGGATGTGGCGGCGTCCGTCATGGAAAACCTCGAAACGACGAAATTTCAGCAGGAACGAAGGTTACGCGCGCTTCATGCAAGAGCGAGCCGAAAGGGTCAAGAGCAGCTTTGGCCGCAGCGCCCGACTGGACAGAAGCCGCGACCAGGGCCAAATTCGGACAGTCAGCCGAATCGCAACCGCCGCTTATGTCCATTCTTGAGTCTTCAGCCCGCAAGCTCGCAACCGCGCTCGACGCGCTCGAAGCCAAGCTCGACGAGCAACTGGCCGAAAGCGCCGGACATCGCGACTTCATCGACGCTGCGCGGCGCCAGGCGCGCGTCGCCCGCACCCATACAGGCGCGGCGTCGCGCGAGCTGTCGCGGACCATCAACGACATCAAGGCGATTCTGCGCGAAACGCATGAGACAAATCGGGAGCAGGTCGATGGCGCAAGTTGATATCTGCGTCAACGACCGCGTCTACAAGGTCACCTGCGACAACGGCCAGGAGCAGCGCCTGCAACAGCTAGCAGGCTATTTCGATCGGCATGTGTCGCGTCTGTCGGACGATCTCGGCCAGATCGGCGACGCCCGGCTGATGCTGCTCTCGGCATTGACCGTATGCGATGAACTGTTCGAGGCGCGCACGCGCTGTTCGGAAATGGAAAAGGCCGCAAAGGCGCTCGATTCGGAAACCGCGAGCGGCGCCAGCAGTGTCATCGAAGCCGCCGCCAGGCGCGTTACCGCCATCACCGAGCGCCTCAGCGAGGGCTAGTGGAGCGAATTTGACATTCGATCCCCGCTTGCGGCCAGTCTCGTACCGAAT
>JBHHVZ010000118.1:0-7830 GCA_046756245.1 Parvularculaceae bacterium | reverse complement strand
CTCCACTTTTGCGAATGCGCTCTAATGTTGTACGTAAAAGGACGAAAGTGAACGAATTCACCCAGAACATGACGGAAACATCCACCCATTATCATCCCCACATCATCCCAAAAATTCACGAACTGTTCTCTTCTGACCTCTCTTAACCCGCGAGCGCCTGTTGCTCGCCGAGCCATTTATTCAACACATCATCCAGTATTTGTTTGCGGATCGGCTTCGTGATGAAATCGTCCAAGCCGGCCTCGATGCATCGATTGCGATCCTCGTCAAGCGCATGCGCCGTAGCGGCGATAATCGGCGTGCGGAGAAGCTGGCGCTCGGATTCGAGAGTGCGGATTTTTCGCGTCGCTTCATAACCATCCATCACCGGCATCGACAGATCCATCACAACAATATCCGGCGCAATTTCCGAAAAACGCTCAACCGCCAACGCGCCATTCTCCACCAGGATGATTTCAAATGCTTCGGCGTTGATCATGGCTCGAATGACTTGCTGATTGACGATGTTGTCTTCAGCGACGAGAATTTTCAACTTCCGCATAGGATCGGCAGTCGCCTTTTCGTCCGCCGCATTGACTGTCACACCGCTTGTTTTCAACGACGACGCCTCGTCTTCGATCTTTCTTACGGCCTCCCGGGCATATCCGGGTGAGCGTTGGCGCAAGACATCGGCCAGAACATCCGCCATCTGCGACGCGCAAACCGGTTTTGCAAGGAACGCGGCAAACTTGACGTTTCCCCTCGCCTCGATCCCGGCGAACTCACTGGAAGACGACAGCATGACGATGGGAATTGACGCAAAGCGCTCGTCTTTTTGAATGCGGCCGCACAGGGTTTCGCCGTCTTCGCCGGGCATATGATAGTCGGTCAGGATAACGTGAAACTGGTCGCATTCCCGGTAAGACCGCTCCAGCGCTTCATAGGCTGACTGCGCCGAGTCGGAAATCTCATAGCGAAGATACCAGCGATCAAAGAACTCGCTGAGAATCCGCCGATTGACGCCGTTGTCGTCGATCGCGAGAATGCGCGCGCCGTCGAATACCGGCGACGGTTCGGAAAACGTATCGGGTTTTTCGTGAGCGCACGCCAGTGAAACAACGATGCGGAACGTAGAACCGCGGCCCTGCACGCTTTCGACCTCAATACGCCCGCCCATGAGCTCGATCAGGTTATTCGCAATCGACAGGCCGAGGCCCGTGCCCTCAAATTTGCGCGCCTTGGAGGCGTCGGCCTGTTCGAATTTCTCGAACATGCGCGGGATGTCTTCGGGCGCAATGCCGATCCCGGTGTCTTTCACTTCAATAATTAGATCGACATGGCCATTATTGGTTGCGCCGGAAACGTTGACATATACGTGACCCTTTTCGGTGAATTTGACGGCGTTGCCGATCAGATTCGTCAATGTCTGGCGCAGGCGCGGCTCGTCGCCGACAATATCGTTTGGCAGCTCCGGCGCATAACGAATGATAAGTTCAATGTTTTTGTCGACGGCCCGCGCCTGCATCATGGCGCCGGTATTGTCGATCAGCGCACGCAGATTAAAAGGTTTCTCAACCAGTTCCAGCTTGCCGGCTTCGATCTTTGAAAAATCCAGGATGTCATTGATGATATGCATCAATCCGGAACCTGACGAAACAATGATTGAGGTGAGATTCCGCTGGTGATCATTCAGGTCTGTCGCCAGCAGAACCTCTGCAATGCCGAGCACGCCATTCATCGGCGTTCGGATTTCATGGCTCATATTTGCCAGGAATTCGGACTTGGCGCGACTGGCTTGTTGGGCCTCTTCAGCGAGCTCGTTGAGTTCAAATTTTTGTTGCTGAAGTTTTGAGTTGGCGTCTTTCGATTCCGCCAACGCCGATTGCAAAGCCGCCTCGCGCTGTTCGCGTTCAGCCGAGAGCCTTTTGTTTTCGAGCGCATGCCCGCGAAACTGTTCGAGCGCGTGGGCCAGATTACCAATCTCGTCGCGCCTCGTCTGAAACGCTACGCCATTTGACAGATCGCCATCGCCCATTTCGATAGTGTGTTTGGTCAGGGCGCCAAGGGGGGCCACAAGACGATTAATCAAGAACCCGAATACGGCGCCGCCGAGCAGGATTGCCGCAACGCCGGTCATAATCGATATCAGCAACGATCGGTTTATTTCCTGCGCGACCGCAACATCGTTGTAAAAGAGCGCCAAATACCCAAACAGCTCGCCGTCGCCGATTAAAGGCGATGCGACGGCGTAAAGTCGGCCCGCCTGGTCATCGTGAATTTCAAAGCCGCTTGCGCCGGCGCCCCGCGCCGCCCATTGCGCCAGTGCGCTGGCCGCAAATTGCGGAGCATCATCAGCCGAGGAGGACACAACCAGCAGCGGCGTAAATTCGGAATCATAAACGACGCCGGCGTGAAAGTTCCCGTCGCGGGAAATTATATCCAAACGATCGCGCACATATTGGCCGAGACCGCCTTCCAGTCCGGTTTCGATTCCGGTTTCGATGGCGTGGTCAATTGATTCAACCAACGCCAGCCGCTGCGATTGAAGCGATTGTCTGATTTCGTCCATGCTGCGCAGCGAGAAAACAATCGTCGTCGCGATCACAGCAATCGCTAACCCACCCGCGAAATATCCGATAATTTTTAACCGGAGATTCATTCGAGAACCGCCTTTTCCGCCCCCACTCTCAATGCAGAGTGAAGCTTCGCGAGACGCTTTAACAATTCGTCGATATTATCGGGTTCGTTGACGATAAATGAGTTTGGATCTTCGTCGAATGACGATTCAAACGGCTTGCGCGCCCTGTCATTGACGAAGACGACGAAGTCCGCCCGCTTCAGTTTCGCGGTTACTTTCTGTTTGCCGGAATAATCAGCGAGCGCGAGAAGGTCTATGTTGTACGATTTTACGGACAGTGATGCGGGCACTCGCCGGGTTATCTGTTTGAGCAGTTCTCTGTCTTTTCCGGAATAAACGAAATAAATGTCAGCCGCGATGGAGGGCGCCGGGATCGTCACGAGCAATCCCGTCGCCAGAAAGGCGACCAGAACTCTCAACAATCTCGACTTTTTCTCCAACACGCCTCTCCCACCTAGAAATAAGCAATGATCGAAAACATGTGCATATCGATTTCGCGTTCACCGCCGGCGGCGACAAACGGGCCGGGCGCCTTGCCGAAATCGTCAAGGAAGCTTCGTTGCCATTCATATCTCATGCGTATTTGCGGAAGGAACTCCCATTCCATACCGGACGTTACGCGAAACCGGTCGAATGGCGTGAAGGCGATTTTGTCGTTGGTGTCGACGTCATCAAGCCGCGTTACAAGCCGAACATAACGTTGATCATTGACGCCATATCGCAGCACCGCTCCGCTCGCCTCCACATACCAGGCGCGCATGTTGAAATCGCCGGTCGTGGTATTGAGCGCCGCAGGCCCCGGGGCTGTCGTAATCAACAGCCCCGGCGTCTCCTCAACATCGGCTTTGACGTATTCCCCTTTCAATGACCAGTTGCGTTGAAGCAGATTGAAATGCGCGCCATACATGTTGAGGTCGTGTTCGCCGGCCGCATCCCATTTGCCGCGATACCAGGAAACGCCGAAATCAACCGGCAGTGCGGCAAGCGAGTATGACGCCTTGAACACGGTCGCCAAATTGTCGTTTTCACCATCAAAGCCCCAACCATGTCGGCGGTTGGCGAACAGCCCGTCGCGCGGCGTCATCGTCGGCTTCATCATGCCCGGAGGATCGAGCCGTACGGTGTTGGCATCGAGCCCCGGCCCATCGGATTCTAATCCGTTAATAACAGCGATCTTCAGATCGAACGCGCCGATCGATCCAAATGCGCGCTCCCAATCGACCATGACGCCGAAATCTGACCAGCCGAAACGTTCAAAGTCGATCGCAATATTGTTGACCGGCGACAACTGCCACGCCGTAAAAGGCTGGCTCATCAGCGTTTGGCGGAAACTGGGTTTGTTTTCATTATACGACAGAAATGGAACTAGGAACCGGCCGCCGCGAAAGCGAAGCGAGCCGTAAGTCTCAGTGTCAGCATCTAGCAGATCGGTGACGCTGAGATCCGCATAAAGATAGTTAAGGTGGCCCGCAAACCGGTCTTCGCGGCCGCTCGCAGCACGATCGCTAAAGTCATAGGAAAGTTCCAATTCACCAGACAGCGTAAAGAATTCCGTCGCCGTAACGTCAAAAAACAACGACGCTTCGCGAATTTGCCAAAGCGGACGGTTAAGGTTCTTGCCAACCGTCCGCGCGACGCCGTCATGATCCATATAGTGGGCGTTAATATAGCCGCTGATGTAAAGGCGGCCGTCCGTCGCTTCCGTTGCGGTGTCGCTCAGCGCGCGCAACTTCCCCATCGGATCGATGTCTGTTGCTTGCGCGCAATTTGTTCCAAGCACTGACGCCAATGCGCCAATTAAAACAACTTTTTTCGCGACGCCAACCATACATCCGTCAACTTAAACCGCTCGGATTCAACTTTAAGTTGCGGATAATGCCTTCTTTAAATTAATTTTATAATAATCTTCTTACTCCTCCCGCCTTAGTTCGCATTCCCATAAAGGGGATTTCATTTGAGATCGAACCGTGATTCAGTTTCTTGTTGAAGATGGACGGTGTCGAAGCTTGCATCCTCGCGGCGATCCGAAACTGGCTCGCCTCCGCCGTCGCCGCGGATTTCATAGGACCAGGAGCGCATTCGCAAAAGTGGGGACCGGTTTTGCGAAAAAATGCGTGACAAAACAAGAATCTAGAGCCGTTTCGTGATTCGATGAAAAGTGAAACGACTCAGGCGCCAGCGCCAGAGAAGCCAGCGCCGTGAAATCTGAACTTGATCGCCTGCATCGGGAACTTGAGACGGCGCCGCCCGGGCGGAGGGAAATACCGACCTGGGCGACGCCAGTAACGCGTTGGAATCGCCGCGTTAGAGCGCCGTGCGAAAAAGTGTACGCGGTTTTTCGCGAAAACGGCGCGACCGCTAAGGAATCTAGAGCCGTGGGCGATACCGAAGGAACGCCTGAGGCTCTAGAACTGAACCGAGACGGTGCCCGTCACGGTGCGCGGCGGCCCGAAGAACGCCGCCTGAATGCCTTCGAGGCCGAGCGTCGGCGTTATTGGCTGAACAAAGCTGCCGTCCTGGTTTTGCGCGAGGAAGTTATAACCGGCGACACGGTATTCCCGGTCGAGCAGGTTCTTGCCGTGCATGGCCATCTGCAGCCGTCCGTCATCGGAGGTCCAGACCAGGCTTGCATCGAAAAGGCCGTATCCGCCCTGATCGAGAAACTCGTTCGGCACTTCGAACTGGTGCGTGCGCGATTTGTAGGACACAGTCGTGATAAACGACGTTTCGCCATTTCGCCCGAGCAGGTCCATCGGATGGCTGTAGGTTGTCGTCAACGCGCCCGAGAATTCGGGTGTGTTTTGAACGACACGATCATCGGAGACATCAACCGTGCCGACAAGAAACTCGGTGTAATCGGCGTCGATCCAGCCGCCGCCCCAGGCCGCCGAGAAGCTGTCGCCAGATCCGAAAATGTCTTCGGCGATAAGCGCGGTTCCTTCCCATTCGATGCCGAAGAATTCGGCGCCGCCAGCGTTGGTCGTTACGCCGATAAAAGTCGGCGCGCCGGTCAGCGGATCGGCGCCGCCTTGCGAGCCCGGGATCTGCACATTCGTATAATCGCTGTAGAAGAACGCCATATTCGAAGTGATGCGCCCGCCGGCAAGCGTCGATTTCCAACCCGCTTCAATCGTATCCACCTCTTCAGGCTCAAAGAGGAAGAATTCGAAGATGTCAGCGTCGTCGACATCGCCGTCGCCGTCAAAGTCGACGTTTACGGCGCTCGACTGTCCACGCGGATCGAAGCTGCCGCCCTTGAAGCCTTGCGAATAGGAGACATAGAAATTGTGCTCGTTATTGGGGCTCCAGGAAAGCGATACGCGTGGATTGAAGTCGGTAAACCGCTTCGACCCGGTGAAATCCGACGTTGTGGCGATCAACGTTGGCGATCCGCCAAATATCGGCGTGTTGCCGCCGATAAAGGTCTGGCGAAGCACGCGTGACGTTCGCTTGTTGCTCGTGTACCGGCCGCCGACGGCGAGCTCGACGCCAGGCAATCCGAAAAGCGCTTCAAGATCGAACGTGACATCGCCGAACACCGACCAAGAGCTGGTGTCAACATCGCCCGTCGTGTTCGCATTAAGTCCCGGCAGACCAATCGCTGTGCCTACAACGTCAAGCACCACGTCAAATGTGTCTTTTGCGTTGGCGTCGATGTAATAGACTCCGGCGACTCCGGCGATGGCGTCGCCTTCATAAAGAACCTGAAATTCTTCCGTGAACTGTTCGTTCTCATAGATGACCGGAACATCGACATCGGCAGATGGAAGACTGTCGAAGTCGATCTGCTGAATATTGTCGTCTGCCCGATAAGCGGCGATGTTCTTGATCGTCCACTGATCGTTAAGTTTCAACTCAACGTTGAGCGCCCCGCCATAGGCTTCGGCTTCGTTCCTGCCAGAAATGCCGGCGCGCGTGTCAAACACATCATCAAGCACCGGCGCACCGGTAAGCAGCCCCGGGATCAGGCGATGGCCGGATTTCGGGTTTGAGTCATCGTCAAGATAATCACCGCTCAGCCGCACGAAGAGATTGCCGGTGTCAAGCTCGGCGCTTGCGCGGAAGGCGAGCACGTCCTTGTCGTAATGCTCCTGACCGGTATTCAGATTTTTACCGTAACCTTCACGCGCCAGATAAGCGACAGTGCCGCCGACCGAGAAAATATCGCTAAGCGGAAGCGCGCCGGTGGCGACGACTTCACGCTGACCAAAGGTGCCGCCGGAGGCGCGCAATTTCAAAGACGGTTCGTGGCCGAGACGCCTCGTCACATATTTTAACGCGCCGCCGACCGTGTTGCGGCCGTAAAGCGTGCCCTGCGGCCCGCGCAACACTTCGATCCGCTCGACATCGTAAATATCAAGCACGGTGCCCTGCGGCCGGTTGAGATAAACGTCATCCACATAGATGCCGACGCCCGATTCGAAACCGGCGACAGGGTCTTGCTGGCCGACACCGCGGATGAAGGCGGCAAGCGTCGCATTGGTCCCCCGCGAAACTTTCAGCGTCGTGTTCGGCACCGACTGGGTGAGATAGGTGATGTCTTGCGCGCCCACCTTTTCAAGCTGTTCGCCGCTCACCGCCGTGACCGCGATCGGCACGTCCTGGAGCGATTCATCGCGCCGGCGGGCCGATACGATGATCACATCGTCACTCGCCTCTTCTTCGGTCTGGGCGACAGCCGGCGCCGCCGACAACGCCGTTGCAGCGATCGCCAGGCTGGAGACCGAACCCAGCATGCCCCGGATCGACAAAAATCCCTGTTTCATCATTCTAATCCCTCCCGTTCGTTGGCCAAATCACGAATGAACCGCGCGAGTTTGCTTCACGCTCGCTTTCAGGCTCGATACTCAATATGAAATAATTAACACGAACGCCGAACGGACTGGCCTAGGACCTTGGTCTTAGTTGCCTAGACGCTTTCAACGCCGAAAATTGCGCATGCGCCGGGCCGAATTCCGCGTATGAGGAGGGTTTACATGATCAGCACTATCGGATTGGCGACGGGCCTTGGCCTGCTTATATATCTAACGATCCGTAGTCTGAATATATTGGCTGCGGCGCCGCTCTGCGCTGCAATCGTTTCCGCAACCAGCGGCGTCGCCTGGCTGCCTCCGCTTGCCACAGCGGGTGCGCCGGATTTCGTCACCTCCTATATGGCGCAGGGGAATCGCATATGGATTATTTGGCGTAACTTGCGAACAGGATTCTCACAA